>NZ_JBITJH010000004.1:0-415992 GCF_044459745.1 Micromonospora sp. NPDC050187 | reverse complement strand
CCGCGAAGACCAACCCGGCGACAAACGCCTCGTCGCCTACCTCGTCCCCACCGACGACACCACCCTGGACATCGCCGACCTCCGCCGCGACCTCGGCGCACAGCTACCCGACTACATGGTCCCCACCGCCTACGTCACCATGCCCGCCCTACCCATCACCCCCAACGGCAAACTCGACCGCAACGCCCTGCCGGAGCCGGTCGACACCCCGACCCGCAGCCCCCGACAGGACGTGCTCTGCGAACTCTTCGCCGCCGTCCTGGGCCTGCCCGAGGTCGGCACCGACGACGACTTCTTCGACCTCGGCGGCCACGCACGGCTCGCCGGGAGACTGGCGACCCGGGTCCGCGCGATCCTCGGCGTCGACATGGACGCCCAGCTTCTCGTCGACCACCCGACCGTCGCCGCCCTGGACGCGCGGCTGCCGGCACACACCTGACCTGCCACCCGCCGGACCTGCCGTCGCCGACCGGGTCGGCAGCTCTCCGGCCCCACCTACTCACACGGAACGAGGGCTCACATGCACGACGACGAGGAGTCGACGATTCACGACAGCGTGGCCATCATCGGCATGAGTGGCCGTCTGGCCGGGTTCGACTCCGTCGACGAGTTCTGGCGGGGACTGGTGGCCGGGGTCGAGGGCTCGCGCACGTACGCGGACGGGGAACTCGCCGCGGCAGGCGTCCCGGCGGCGGACCTCGCCGACCCGGCGTACGTACGCACCGGTTACCCGCTCACCGGGCCGGGCCTGTTCGCCGCCGAGTTCTTCGACGTCGGTCCGGCCGAGGCGGAGGTGACCGACCCGCAGCACCGGCACTTCCTGGAGTGTTGCTGGACGGCGATGGAACACGCCGGGCGGGCCCCGGGCGGGGACCACGGCCGGGTCGGGGTCTTCGCCGCCGCCTCGGCGAGCACCCACCTCGCCGAGCGGGTCGTCCCGTCCGAGCGGGCCGCGCGCATCGCCCACCCGTTGCAGGTGGCGGTCGGCAACGACGCGGGCATGCTCGCGTTGCGGGTCGCGTACAAGTTCAACCTCACCGGCCCGACTCTCACCGTCTCCTCGGCGTGCTCGTCGTCGCTGGTGGCGGTGCACCTGGCCTGCCAGAGCCTGCTCACCCACGAGTGCGACACGGCGCTAGCCGGTGGCGCGACGGTCCGGCAGCTCGATCCCACCGGCTACCGGCACGAGGAGGGCGGCATCCTGTCCCGGGACGGGCAGTGCCGGCCCTTCGACGCCGACGCCACCGGCACGGTCGCCGGTGACGGCGTCGGGGTGGTGGTGCTCAAGCGGCTCGCCGACGCGCTCGCCGACGGCGACCACGTGCACGCGGTCATCCGAGGATCGGCGGTCAACAACGACGGCTCCGCGAAGGTGGGCATCACCGCACCGTCCACCACGGGTCAGGTGGCGGTGATCCGGGACGCGCTGGCCGTCGCCGGCTTCCCCCCGGAGACCGTCGACTACGTCGAGGCGCACGGGACCGGCACCGCGCTCGGCGACCCGATCGAACTGCGGGCGCTGGCGGAGGCGCTCGGCGCGGTGCCCGCCGGCTCCTGCCGGGTCGGGGCGGTCAAGTCCAGCATCGGTCACCTGGACGTCGCCTCCGGGGTCGCCGGTCTGATCAAGACGACGCTGGCGATCGCGCACCGGTTCGTCCCGGGCACGCTGCACTTCCGGCAGTTGAACCCGGCTCTGGAGCAGCCCGACAGCCCGTTCCGGATCACCGCCGAGGGCGAGCCGTGGCCGGTCACCGACCATCCGCCCCGGGCCGGCGTCAGCTCCTTCGGCATGGGCGGCACCAACGCGCACCTGCTACTGGAGGCGGCCCCGGCCCGCCCGGTCGCCGCCGCGAACCGTCCCGTCCAACTGCTGCCCCTGGCGGCGCGGACGGCAGACGAGCTGACCGCCGCCGCCGCGCGCCTGGCCGACCACCTGGCCGAAACCGCACCCGGGCCGGCCGAGCTGGCCGACGCGGCGTGGACGCTCCAGGTCGGACGGGCCCGGTTCCCGCACCGGCGCGCTGTCGTCGCCACCGACGCGGCCGACGCCGTGACGGCGCTGCGCGCCGCGTCGACCGGAGCGGTCGTCGACGGGTCGCCGCACGTGGTGTTCCTCCTCCCCGGTCAGGGCACCCGGTTCGCCGACGTCGGCGCGCAGCTCTACACGAGCGAGCCGGTGTTCCGCGCGGCGATCGACGAGTGCGTCGCCGCCTTCGCCCCGCACCTGGACTGGGACCTGGGGGCGTTGCTCGTCGGTCGGGGCACGACGGAACTGCCCGACGATCCCTCGGCGGAGACCGGCTACGCGCAACCGGCCATGTTCTGCCTCGACTACGCCTGCGCGAGGTTGCTGCGTTCCTGGGGGATCCAGCCCGACGCGATGGTCGGCCACAGCCTCGGCGAACTGGTGGCCGCCTGCCTGGCCGGGGTGTTCGACCTGGCGGACGCGGCGCGCGTGGTGGCGGCCCGCGCCCGGCTGATGCAGGAGCTGCCGGCGGGACGGATGGTCTCGGTGGCGCTCGCCGAGGGCAGGCTGCGGGCGGTGCTGGACGGCCACGGCACGATCGCGGCGGTCAACGCGCCCTCCTCCTGTGTCGTCGCGGGCAGCGAGGCGGAGATGGCGGTGGTCGAGCGGCGGCTCGCCGAGGTCGGCGCGGTGACCCGTGTCCTGCCGGTGCGACGGGCCTTCCACACCGTCCACACCGAACCGGCGCTGCGCGCGTTCGCCGACGTGCTGCGCACCGTACGGCTGAACCCGCCGACGGTCCGTTTCCTGTCGAACCTGACCGGGACGTGGATCACCGACGAGCAGGCCACCGACCCGCAGTACTGGGTGGCCCACGTCCGTGGGCAGGTGCGGTTCGCGGCCGGGGTCGCGGTGGCCGCCGCGTGTCCGAACCCGCTCTTCGTGGAGGTGGGTCCGGGCCGGGGGCTCGGCAACCTGGTGCGGGCCGGTGCGTACGAGAATCGCCCCCCGGTGGTGGCGCTGCTGGCGCCGCCGCCCGGGGCGTCGGAGCGGCACGGCGGGACGGGCACCCACGACGAGCAGCGGAGCGTGCTCGCCGCCCTGGCCGAGCTGTGGCAGCACGGCGTCGAGGTGGACTGGGCGGCGCTGCACGGTGGGGTACCCCGGCGGCGCACCCCGCTGCCGACGTACCCGTTCACCCGAACCGACTTCCTGCTGCCCCGGGCGGCGGCGGTGCGGTCGGCCGACTCACCGGCCGGGACGCCGGTCTGGTTCCCGGCGGCGCTTCCCCGCGACGCGGCCCGCGTGCCGGACCGGTGCGACTGGCTGGTCCTCGGCGACGAGCGCGGGTGGGGCGACGACGTCACCGAGGCGCTGCGCGCGGCCGGTCACCCGGTGCGCCGGATCACGCGGGGCGACGCGGACGGGATGGGCGACGCGACCCGGCCGGAATCCTGGGAGCGTCTCGTCCGGGACCGTACCGCCGACGGCACGGTGGATCGGGTGCTGCACGCCTGGGACGACGACGTCGACGTCGCGGTGGCGGCGCTGGTGGGTCTCGCGCGGGCCCTGCACGCGTCAGCACCGGACCACCCGGTCCGCGTCGACGTGTTGACCGAGGACCTGCGGGAGGTCGCCGGTTCCCGGGTCCGGGCACCGCACCGGGCCGCGCTGGACGGGGTGGCCGCCGTGCTCGCCGGGCGGTATCCGGCGCTGCGCTTCCACCTCGTGGACGTCGGGTCGGTGCCCGGCGACGCGGACCGCGACGGGCAGCGCGCCCGGCTGCTCGCCGAACTGGCGGCGGGACCGGACGACACGCACGTGGCGTACCGGGGGGCGCGGCGGTTCCGGCGCGCCCTCGTGCCCGTACCGGCGGGGCCGGCCGCGGTGGTGGCGGGCGGGAGCTACCTGGTGACCGGGGCCGACCGGGAGACCGGGCTGCGCCTCGGCGCCGAGCTGGCGCGCTCGGGGGCCCGGGTGGTACTGGCCGGCCGTGCGGACGCGTCCGATCCGACCGGCCCGGACGCCACCGGTCCCCTCGCGGCGGAGCTGGCGCGGCTGCGCGCCGCCCGACCGGACGCGGTGACCTGGGTGCCGGCCGACCCGACCGACGCCGACGGGCTGCGCCGGCTGGTCGACACGGCCCGGGAGCGGCTCGGTTCGCTCCACGGGGTCGTGCACGTCGCCGGTCCACCGTCTGTGCCGGGGCCGGACGCGGTCGGTCGGCGGGTCGACCGGATCCGGGGCCTGGCCGACCTGCTGGCCGGCGACGACCTCGACGTGCTGCTGCTGGTCACCGGGCTGGGCGGAGCCGACCCGCTGACCGAGGAGGCGGTCGCGTCGGCCGTGGGGGCGTTCGCCGAACAACGCACCGCCGAGGGACGGGTCACGACGGCCGTACGTCTGCGCCCCGGGGTCGACCCGGATGGCCCGGCGGGGCCGGCGGCGGTCGTCCGGGCGGCGCTCGGCGGCGGTGTGCCGCAGGTGGTCGTCGCCGCGCCGCCGAGGGACGTGGCCGGTGACGCGGCGCCGGACGGAGTCGCCGCCACAGTCCCGTCGCCGGACGCCGCCGACACCGGGGACGAGGTCGAGCGGACCGTCGCCGAGGTGTGGCGGGAGGTGCTGGGCGTGTCGGGCTTCGGTCCGGAGGACGACTTCTACCAGCTCGGCGGCAACTCGCTGTTCGCCATGCAGATCATCGCCCGCCTGCGGCAGCACTTCGGTGACCTGCCGATGAGCGTCATCTTCGAGGCGCCGACCGTGACCGGCCTGGCGGCGGCGATCCGGGTGTGGCAGGGCGAGGGCATCGGACTCGACGAGTTCGAGGCGTTGCTGGCGGAGATCGAGGCCACCCCGGCCGTGGGCAGCATCGGAGGCGGCGACCATGTCTGAGCGACCGTCCGTGGCGGACCTGAACCGGCGGCTCGCCGCCCTCTCCCCGGAACGTCGGGCGGCCCTCGAGCAGGCGATGCGGGCCCGCGCCGTCAGTCTGCCGCCCGAACTGGCCGCGCCGACGGCCCCCGCCTCGGCCCAGGCCGGCCGGCGGCAACGCCCCACCAGCCGGATGGAGTTCAGCCTGTTCTTCTTCTCCGGGGACGGCTCCACCCAGGACGGCGAGAAGTACCGGCTCCTGCTGGACTGCGCCCGGTTCGCCGACGAGCGGGGTTTCGCCGCGGTCTGGGTGCCCGAGCGGCACTTCGTCGACTTCGGTGGCCTGTACCCGAACCCGTCATTGCTCGCGGCGGCGCTGGCGGTGACCACCCGGCGGGTGCAGCTGCGGGCCGGCAGTGTCGTCCTGCCGCTGCACCACCCGGTGCGGGTCGCCGAGGAGTGGGCGGTGGTGGACAACCTCTCCGGCGGGCGGGCGGCCATCTCGGCCGCCTCCGGCTGGCATCCGGACGACTTCGTCCTCGCGCCGGGCGGACCGGCGAGCTATCCCGGCCGCAAGGACGCCATGTTCGAGGCGATCGAGACCGTCCAGCGGCTCTGGGCCGGGGAGGCGCTCGACGTGTCACGACCCGACGGCAGCGTCCGGGCGGTCCGTACGCTGCCCCGGCCGTTGCAGCCGAAACTCCCCGTGTGGGTCTCGGCGGCGGGCTCGGTGGAGACGTTCGAGCGGGCCGGCGCGATCGGGGCGAACATCCTGACCGGCGTGATCGGGCACCGGCTCGTCGACCTCGGCGAGAAGATCACCGCCTACCGGGCGGCCCGGGCGGCGGGCGGGCACGACCCGGCCGCCGGCACGGTCACCGCGATGGTGCACACCTTCCTCGGCACCAGCGACGAGGAGGTCCGTGGGCTGGTCCGGGAGCCGTTGATCGACTACCTCGGCACGTTCCTGCGGCAGCACCAGGGGATCGAGGGCGGGTTCGGCGCGCTCGACGACGACGCCCGCGCGGCGATGCTCGACGCCACCTTCGAACGCTACTTCCAGTCGCTGGCGCTGCTCGGCACGCCCGACAAGTGCGAGGCCCTGGTGGAGGACCTCGTCGACGTCGGGGTCGACGAGATCGCCTGCCTGGTCGACTTCGGTCTGTCGCCCGACACCGTGCGCGACGGTCTGCACCACCTCGACGACCTGCGCAACCGTTACCACAGCTCGGAGGGATCAGCGGATGACTGACCTGTCGGCCCGACTGGAGCGGCTCACCCCCGCGCAGCGCGCCCTGCTGGACCGTCGGCTCGCCGACCGGCAGCACTCGACGGCGGTGGGTGCCATCCCCCGCCGCGCACGGCGTGACCGGGCCCGGCTCACCGACGCCCAGGAGCGGGTCTGGCTGCACCGGCAGCGCCAGCCGGACGACCCGGCACACAACGTGCCGTCGGCGTGGCGGCTGCGCGGCCGGCTGGACCTCGACGCCCTCACCCGTGCGGTGCTCGCCGTGATGGACCGGCACGAGGTGCTGCGGAGCACGTTCGAACTGGACGGCGACCAACCGGTGCAGCTGATCCACCCGCACCTGCCGTTCGAGATCCGGACGCTCGACCTGGGCGACCTGCCGCCGGAGCAGCGGGAGGAGCGGATGTGGCAGGAGGCGCGGGCGGAGGGCAACCGCCCGTTCGACCTGGGCGTCGGCCCGCTGCTGCGAATGCTGCTGATCCGGTTCGCCGACGACGAGCACGTGCTGGTCCGCATCTTCGACCACATGATCTGGGACCGCGCGTCGATGGGCATCTTCGGGCAGGAGGTGGCCGGGTACTACCGCGCCTACGTCGAGGGCGGGACGTTCGACCCGCCGCCGCTGCCGATCCAGTACGGCGACTACGCCGAGTGGCAGCCGCAGTGGATCGAACGCGAGGTCCGGGTCCGGCACCTGCCGTACTGGCGGCGCCAGTTGGCGGACGCCCCGCCGGCGCGGGAGCTGCCGGTCGACCACCCCGAGCGGCGGGGCGCCACCAACCGGGGCGGCCAGCACTACTTCCGCCTGTCGCCGGAGTTGACCGGGGCGCTGCGCCGGTTCGCCCACGAGGAACGGACCACGCTGAACGTGGTGCTCCTCGCGGTCTGGAAGTTCCTCCTGCACCGGCTCACCGGCGCGGAGGACGTCGTCGTGGGCACCAACTCGTCCACCCGGCGGCGGGCGGAGACCGAGCCGCTGATGGGGCTCTTCCTGACGATGCTGCCGCTGCGGACCACCGTCCGGTCGGAGTTCACGTTCCGGGAGCTGGTGGCGGCCACGCGCCGGACGATGACCGGGGCCCTCGACCACCACGACATCCCGATCGGCGTGATCCTCGACGAGCTGAAGGTCGGGCGGAACGTGGGGCTCGGTTCCCTCTACCGGGCGGCCTTCATCATGGTCGACTTCCGCCACGAGGCTCCCCTGTCGATGGCGGGCCTCGAGCTGGAGCCGCTCATGTTGGAGAAGCAGACGGTCACCATCGACCTGAGCATCGGCTACTTCGACGAGGCCGGCGAGGACAGCCTCTACGGCATGATCGAGTACAACAGCGACGTCTTCACGTCCACGACGATCGACCGGCTGTGGCAGCAGCTGGACCTGCTGCTGAACGGGGCGATCGCGACGCCCGACCGGCCGATGGCGGAACTGCCGACGCCGCCCGGGGACGGAGTCGACCGGTGACCGGCGGCCGTAGCGACCCGGACGGCGGGACGGCGGCCACGCCTCCGACCGGGCCCGGCCTGCTCCCCCGCGTCGCCGCCCACGCCGACCGCACGCCACGCGCCGGGGCGGTCCGCACCGCCGCCGGGTGCCTGAACTACGGCGACCTGGTCACGCGGGCCGGGGCGATCGCCGGGATGCTTCGGGAGCGCGGGGTGGCCGCCGAGTCACCGGTGGGGATCTGCCTGCCCCGCTCGCCCGAGCTGGTGGCGGCGCTGCTCGGGGTGCTGTGGGCGGGCGCGGTGGCGGTGCCGCTGGACCCGGCGGCGGCGCGGATGCGGTTGCGTCTCCAGGCGGCGGACGCGGAGCTGGTGACGGTCCTGGTGACGGCGGCGACGGCCGAGTGCGCGGCGTCGCTCGGCGTGCCCACGACCCCGCTGGACGCGGTGCCGGCTCGGGCCACCGTTCCGCCGCCCGCCTGGTGCGCGGAGCGTGCGGCGGTGGTCGTGCACTCGGCCGGAGTGGAGGAGGAGCCGAGGCCGGTGGTGGTGACCCACGGCAACCTCGCCGGCCTGGTGGACTGGCTGGCGGCCGGCTGGCCGGCGGGCACCTTCGACGCGGTGCCGGTCGACGCGCCGCTGGACGGGCATGTCGCCCTCTGCCAGCTCCTCGCGCCGCTGGCCGTCGGTGGGACGGTGCTGCTGGACGGGGACGGTGGGCCGACGGCGGGCGCACCCAGCGTCCGGATCGGGCCGCCCGCCCCGGCCGGGGACGCGGTGGCGCTGCTGCTCACCGGTGGGCCGCTCACCGGTCCCCTGCCGACCGCCACGGCCCGCTGGTCCGCGTGGAGCGCGGCCGAGGTCGGCGGGCCGGCGCTGGCCGGAACGGGTCTCGGAAACGATCTCCGGGCGCTCGGCGAGCCCCGCCCGGACACCACCGTCCACGTGCTGGACGAGACGCTGCGGCCGGTTCCGGTGGGCGTGGTCGGTCGCCTGCACCTGGGCGGTGGGGCGGTGACCCGGGGCTACCACGGGCAGCCTTCCCTGACGGCGGACCGCTACCTGCCCGACCCGTTCACCGCCACACCCGGTCGACGGATGGTCGCCACCGACGACCTGGTACGCCGCGACGCCGACGGCGTGCTGCGGTGGGTGGGCCGGGTCGACGAGTGCCCCCGGCGGGACGGCGAGCCGACCCCACCGGCCGAGGCGCAGGCCGCGTTGCGCCGGCACCCGGGGGTGGCCGACGCCGCCGTGGTCTGCTCCCCCGCCGGGGACCTGGTCGCGGCGGCGGTGCCGGTTCCGGGTGCCGGGACCACCGTCGCCGGGTTGCGGTCCCACCTGGCCGGGCTGCTTCCGGTGCGACTGCGGCCGGACCGGCTGGCCGTGCTGGACGCGCTGCCGCTGCTGCCGTCTGGCAAGGTCAACCGGCGGGCCCTGCTCGGTGCCGTCACGCGGGCGGAACGCGCGCCCACCGCGCAGGCGGAGCGGACGTCCGACCGGGCCGAGCCGGTGGTGGCGGCCGAACGGGCGGTGGCCCAGGCCTGGGCGGCGGTGCTGGGACGACCGGTCGAGGCCGACCGGAACTTCTTCGACGCGGGCGGCGACTCCCTTCTGATGATCAGGTTGAGCGGGGTGCTCCGCCGGACGTTCGACCGGGAGGTCGACGTGGTGGACCTCTTCCGCCTGCCGACCATCCGGGACATGGCCGCCCACCTGGCCCCGCCGGTCGTCGTGGCGAGCGGGTCGTCACCGACCGGGCCGACGGCGGCCGAGCGGCAGGCACGGGCCCGGCAGGAGGCCCGCCGGCAGGTGGGCCGGGCGCGCGGAGCGGGACGCGACTCGTGACCGGTCGGGTCGGTCCCGGAGGCGGTCGTCGTCTCCGGGACCGACCCTGATTTATTCATACTCCTCAATTTGATTGGTAACCTGGACGCACCCGTTCACCGCTGATCGGAGGCCCCGTGGACAGACGACCGACGTTGCGACTCGCCGCCGCCCTGACGGCCGGCGCGCTGACCATCCCGCTCGGCGCCACCGCCGCCCAGGCCGACCCGGTGGTGCCCCGGCACGCGATCGTGGTGTGCCAGAGCGCCAGCTTCTACGCCAACTACGACTCGGCCAACGGGCCGACCGGGCTCAAGCGCACCCTCTACTACGGCAACAAGATCGGCCACACCCCGGGCGCGCACCCGGTCTACAACGGCTGGGCGGCATCCTTCGACTTCGGCCCCAACGACTGGGGCTACCTGCGGCACGAGTGCATCGGAGGGTACGACTCATGGTGAACCCCGTCGCCCGCCGGATCGGCGCCTCCGTCGCGGCGATGGTCGCCGCAGTCGCGCTCACCCCCACCGCCGCGTCGGCCGCGAACGGCACCATCGGCGTACGGGAGGAGGTCTGCGCCACCGACCTGTTCGTCCGCACCCAGCCGAACGGCGCCTGGATGGGCACCCTCTACAAGGGGCAGACCTTCCTCGTGGAGGGCCCCCGCAGCGGCGGCTACATCTACGGGTTCGCCTACGGCAGCATCAACCGGCGGGGCTGGGTGCAGGACGGCTGGTTCTGCTGACCCGGGACCGTCACCCCGACCCGCTACGCTCCGCGCACCGCCGGAGACACGGCTGACGAGCCGCCCCGCTCCCCGACGCGCGGGGAGCGGGGCGGAGCGGTTCAGGGCAGGGTCACGCCGTACGCGGCGAGGATCTCCATGATCGGCTGGTAGTAGGTCGTGCCGCCGGAGGTGCAGTTGCCGCTGCCCCCGGAAAGGATGCCGAGGATCCTCCCGGTGGCCGGGTCGTAGAGCGGACCACCACTGTCGCCCGGCTCGGCGCAGATGTTGGTCCGGATCAGACCGGACACCGAGCCCTGGGCGTAGTTCACCGTCTGGTTCAGGGCGAGCACGGTGCCGCACCGGACCCCGGTGGTGGAACCGGTGCGGCAGACCCGCTGACCGACGTAGGCGTTGCCGACGCCGTTGATCGGAAGCAGGCCGGGATAGGTGTAGACCGCGCTCGGGTGAGCGATCGAGGTGTTGGTGTACCGGACGATGCCGTAGTCGTTGCCCGGGAAGCTGCTGCCGGTACGACTGCCGAGCACCGTGGTCTGGCCGCCGTTGGCGTACCACGTGCTGCCGACGGCGGTGCAGTGTCCGGCGGTGACGAAGTACCAGGTGGTGCCACTGCGGACGTTCGCACCGAGCGAGCAGCGCCCGCCGCCCCCGGCGTAGACGGCCTCACCGCCGGCGATGAGGGTGGTCAGCCGACCCGGCTCGTGGCGCAGCACGGCACCGGCGCGGGCGGCGGTCGCGCGCAACGCGGCCACCTCCGCGGCGCCGACGGTGTCGTCGACGGTGAGGGTCATCCGCCCGGTGGCCGGGTCGAGCCCCCAGGCCGTGCCGGCGGTACGCACCTCGGCAAGGACCGCCGCCGCCCGGGCCGGTTCGACGGCGTCGGGGGCGGCGGGCCGGGCGTGGGCGGCCGCCGGCGCGGCGAGGAGCAGCACCGCCGCGAGGAGGGCAGGGAACGGGGAACGACGCATACGGACCTCCGCTTATCAATATTGGTAGACGTCTATACAGCATCCACCTCCACCCCGGCGACATTCAAGCGGCGCCGCGTGGTGTCCGGCCCGGCGCGGTGACCGGTTGAGCCCGACGGGGTGACCGCCGGGCTCGGCGCGGCGTCGGGCTCAGCGCAGCGGCAGCGTCGGACTCAGCGCAGCCTCGGGCTCAGCGCAGCGGCAGCGTCGGACTCAGCGCGGCGTCGGGCTCAGCGCAGCGGCCGGAAGAACGCGCGGACGTCGTCGACGAAGAGGTCCGGCGCCTCCAGCGCGGCGAAGTGCCCGCCCCGGTCGAACTCGGACCAGTGCACGATCGTGTGCTGCCGCTCGGCGAGCGCCCGGACGGTCAGGTCGCCCGGGAACACCGCGCAGCCGGTCGGCACGCCGGAGTTCGGCGGCTGGGCGCCCCACTGCGCCGACTCCCGGTACAGCCGGACCGACGAGGCGAACGTCCCGGTCAGCCAGTAGAGCGTGACGTTGGTCAGCAGCGTGTCCCGGTCCACGGCGTCCTCGGGCAGTGCCCGGGACGGGTCGGTGAACTGCTGGAACAGGTCGACGATCCAGGCCAGCAGGGCGACCGGCGAGTCGTGCATCCCGTACACCAGGGTCTGCGGGCGGGTGGACTGGATCACGGCGTACCCGAAGCGTTCCCAGCCGGGGTCGGTCAGCACCGCCAGGCGCTCCTGGTCGGCCGGAGAGTACGTCGCCCGCTCCCCGGGGTCGTCGTCCCAGGAGGGGAAGAAGAACGGGCCGTTGAGATGCACGCCGACCACCCGTTCCGGGGCGATCCGACCCAGCTGGGCGGAGACGAACCCGCCGGCGTCGCCGCCCTGGACGCCGTAACGCCGGTAGCCGAGCCGGTCCAGCAGCGCGGCCACCACCTCCGCGTGGTGCTCGGTGCCGCCGTCACCCACCTGTCCGGACAGCCCGGAGAACGCGAACCCGGGCAGCGACGGGACGACCAGGTGGAACGCGTCGCCGGGGTCGGCGTCGTGGGCGCGCGGATCGGCCAGCGGGCCGAGCACGTCGAGGAACTCGACGAACGACCCCGGCCAGCCGTGCGACAGCACCAACGGCAGCGCCGTCGGCTCGGGCGAACGCACGTGCAGGAAGTGCACCGGTTGCCCGAGGATCGCGGTGGTGAACTGCGGCAGGGCGTTGAGGCGGGTCTCCACCGCGCGCCAGTCGTAGCCGGTGCGCCAGTGGTCGACGAGCCGCCGCAGGTAGTCCACGGGCACGCCGTAGGACCAGCCGACGTCGGTCGGCTCGGCGGGCCAGTGGACCTGGGCCAGCCGTCGACGGAGGTCGTCGAGCTGGTCCTGGGCGACGGAGATGCGGAACGGTCGGACATCGTGTGCCGTGCTCATGACCCAGAACGCTAGGAGCCGGTGCGGACAGCTCCGGTCCGCACCGGCTGGCAGGCTTGGCCGGGTGATCGACGGTGCCGGCCGACTCCTCGCCCTGCTCTCCCTGCTCCAGGCCCGACGCGACTGGTCCGGCACGGAACTGGCCGCCCGGTTGGGCGTCACCACCCGCACCGTGCGCCGGGACGTCACCCGCCTGCGGGAGCTGGGCTACCCGGTGCACGCCGCGCCGGGCACGGCCGGGTACCGGCTCGGTGCGGGCCGCGCGTTGCCGCCACTGCTCCTCGACGACGAGGAGGCGGTCGCGGTGGCCGTCGGGCTGCGGACCGCCGCGATCGGCTCGATGGCCGGGATGGAGGAGACCTCACTGCGGGCGCTGGGCAAGCTCGAACAGGTGCTGCCGGCCCGGCTGCGCCACCGGGTGGCCGCGCTGCACCGGGCCACCGTGCGGGCCGACAGCGCCGGAGCGGGGGTCGACCCGGCCGTGCTGCTGGCCGTCGCCGAGGCCTGCCACCGCCACGAGCGGTTGCGCTTCGCCCACACCCGGCCGGACGGACGGGTGGCGGCGCGGTCGGTCGAACCGCACCGCCTGGTCAACCACGGCCGGCACTGGTACCTGGTCGCCTGGGACGTCGACCGGGACGACTGGCGCTGTTTCCGACTGGACCGGATGGAACCCCGGACGCCGACCGGACCCCGGTTCGCTCCCCGCGCCGACCCGGACGGCGACGTGGTGGCGTACCTGAACCAGCGGCTGTCGACGTGGGCCTGGCCGGTGCGGGCAACCGTCGTGCTGGACGAGCCCGCCGACACGGTCGCCGCGCGGATCTGGCCGGGCATGGGCGTGATCGAGGCGGTCGACGCGCACCGCTGCCGGCTGCACGTCGGGGCGGAGAACGCGACCGACCTGGTCTGGATGATCACTTCGCTGGCGGTCGGCTTCACGGTGGTCGACGGACCACCCGACCTCACCACCGCCCTGCGCGCCCACGCGGCGCGGTGCCTGCGCGCGGTCGACCCGGCGCAGGAACCCGCACCCTCAAGGTGAACAACCGGATCGTCACGGTGGCGCGGGTGTGGCCGGGCCGGTCACGCGAGCCCCCGTACCGACCGGCGGCGTACCGAGACCAGCCACCGGTCGACCCGGTCGGTGTCGGGCTCGTCCGGCAGCGGGCTGCGCTCCAGCCCGGCGACCAGCCGTTCGGTGAGCCGCTGCCGCCAGCACACCACCTCGTCCCAGGGCAGTTCCCCCGCCTTGAGCGCCAACAGCCGGTCCCGGTCGGCCCCCACGTCCAACACCAACTCTCCGGTCCGCACCAGGTGCCCGGCGGAGGCCAACAGTCGGATCAGGTGCAGGACGTGCCGCCACACGGGCGCACCCGACCGCTCGATGCCCCGTTCCGCCTTGGCGAACTGCGCGGTGGCGTAGCGCAGGTAGGTGTCGGCGACCCGACGGGACAGGAACGCCGGGGTGAGGTCACGTAGTTCCGCGCCGAGCGGGGTGCAGGTCTCCACCAGGGGCGAGTGCAGGACCTCCAGGACGTTCGGGTTGGCGGCCAGCCCGAGGACGCAGACCCGCTCGACCTCCCAGCGGAACTGCTCCGGCAGCGGTCCCTCGTGGTGCGTCGCCGGCTTGGTCAGCGGCCAGAACGCGTCCGCCGTCAGCGCGTACACGCCCCGCCGGTCGGTGTCCGAGCCGGTGGTGGCGAGACCGAAGGCGCGGGAGCCCACGACCACCTGGAGGATCGTGTGCTCGTCGACCAGCCGGTCGGTCGCCTCGGCGGTCATCGGGCACCGTCCGGGCCCAGGTCGTCGGACCGGGCGACATGCGGGGACGCCACGCCGACGGTCATTCCGGTCAGGCCTTCCGGCCGCCGCTGCTGGCTCGGACGACGAGCGTCGGTTCGACCTGCGGCTCGGTGGTGTGCCCGGCGGGTTCGCCGAACAGTTCCAGCAGGGTGGCCACACACCGACGACCGACCTCGTCGAAGTCCTGCCGGACGGTGGTCAACGGGGGCGACAGGTATTCGGCCTCGGGAATGTCGTCGAACCCGACCACGCTGACGTCCTCCGGCACCCGTACGCCCCGCTGGTGCAGTGAGCGCAGCAGGCCGAGGGCCTGGTGGTCGTTGGCGCAGAAGACCGCGGTGACGTCCGGCCGGTCGGCCAGCGACTGCCCGATCTCGTAGCCGGCGCGGGGACTCCAGTCGCCGGTGAGGACCGGCGGCACCGGCCGACCGGCCGCCTCCAGGGCCGACCGCCAGCCGTCGACCCGGTCCCGCGCCTCCAGCCAGTCGCGGGGACCGCCGATGTGCCACACCGTCTCGTGCCCGAGGGCCAGCAGGTGCTCGACGGCCAGCCGGGCACCGGCGGCCTGGTCCACCGAGATGCTGGGCAGGTCACCCGCGTCGCCGGACTCCACCACCACGGCGGGCACCCCGGTCGGCAGGCCGTGCACGGCGACCGCGGCGGTGAGCATCGGGGCGATCAGCACCACCCCGGCCACCGACTGCGCGGTGAGCGCGTCGATCGCCGACCTCACCCCGGCCCGGTCGAGCCGCTCCAGGGTGACGATGCTGATGCCGTACCCGGCCGCGCGGGCGGCGCGCTCGATGCCCAGCAGGGTGGCCGCCGGCCCGTAGAGGATGGTGTCGAAACTGACCACACCGATGACCCGGGACCGCCGACCGGCGAGGCCCCGGGCCAGGGCGTTGGGCCGGTAGTTGAGCTGGTGGACGGCGCGCATCACCCGCTCGCGGGTCTCCTGCCGCACGCTCGGATGGTTGTTGAGCACCCGGGAAACGGTCTGGTGCGAGACACCGGCGAGCCGCGCGACGTCGCTCATCACCGCCGCCCGTGCGGCCGGTTGCTGGCCCATGACACCCCCTCCCCGAGATCGTATCCCGCCGTGATCAACGCGAGTGGGTGGTGCGGGCGTGGTGGCGACGCGGCGTCCGCGTCCGGCCTCGCTCCACACGGTCTCCCCTGTTCAGAACCCCCGGGCGAGCCGGTAGTAGGCCTGGTTCCACCGCAGCTCGTCGGCCAGCCTGCGGGGCGTCGTCGCGGCGTCGATGACCACCAGTTCGGTGCCGGCCATCTCCGCCAGGTCGTGCAGTTCCTCGACCCCGACGGCCTGGGACAGGACCGTGTGGTGCGGCGCGCCGGCAGTGAGCCAGGCCTCCGCCGAGGCGGCCAGGTCCGGCCGGGGTCGCCACACCGCGCGGGCCACCGGCAGCCTCGGCAGTGGCTCCGGCGGCGCGACCACGTCGATCTCGTTGGCGACCAGCCGGAACCGCTCCCCCATGTCTGCCAGGCCGAGCACCACCGCCGGGCCGGGCCGGGCGTCGAAGACCAGCCGGACCGGGTCCTCCCGGCCGCCGATGCCCAGCGGATGGATCTCCACGCTCGGCGTGCCGGCGGCGATGCTCGGGCAGACCTCCAGCATGTGCGCGCCGAGGACGACCTCCCGACCGGGCGTGAGGTCGTAGGTGTAGTCCTCCATGAAGGACGTGCCGCCGTCCGTGCCGACCGACATCGCCTTGAGCGTGTGCACCAGGACGGAGGTCTTCCAGTCCCCCTCGCCGCCGAAGCCGTAGCCGTCGGCCATCAGCCGCTGCACCGCGATGCCGGGCAGTTGGCGCAGGCCGCCGAGATCCTCGAAGTTGGTGGTGAAGGCCCGGAACCCGCCGGTGCCGAGGAAGTCCCGCAGGCCGGCCTCGATCCGGGCCGCGTAGCGCAGCGACTCGTGCCGGTCGCCGCCGGGCCGCAGCCCCGGGACCAGCCGGTAGCGGTCGTCGTACTCCGTGACGAGGGCGTCGACGCGCGCGTCGGGCACCGCGTCGACGGACGCCACCAGGTCGTTGACGCCGTACGTGTTGACCGAGACGCCGAAGCGCAGCTCCGCCTCGACCTTGTCCCCCTCGGTCACCGCCACGTCGCGCATGTTGTCGCCGAAGCGGGCCAGCCGCAGCGAGCGCATCGCCGCGTACCCGATGGCGGCCCGGGTCCACGCGCCGATCCGGGCGCCCACGCGCGGGTCGCTGACGTGCCCGGCGACCGTCTTGCGGGCCACTCCGAGGCGGGTCTGCACGTACCCGAACTCCCGGTCGCCGTGGGCGGCCTGGTTGAGGTTCATGAAGTCCATGTCGATCTCGGACCAGGGCAGCGCCACGTTGGCCTGGGTGTGCAGGTGCAGCAGCGGGGTGCGCAGCGCGTCCAGGCCGGAGATCCACATCTTGGCCGGGGAGAACGTGTGCATCCAGGCGATCACCCCGACCGCGCCCCGCACGGCGGCGTCACGGCAGACCGCCAGGATGTCGGCGCTGGACGTGAGCACCGGTTTCCAGACCACCCGGGCGGGAATGGCCGGGTCGGCGTCGAGCCACGCGGCGATCCGGCGGGACTGGTCGGCGACCTGGCGCAGGGTGTCCGGGCCGTACAGGCCCTGACTGCCGGTGAGGAACCAGACCTCGGCGACGGGGGACGGATCGGTCATCAGGTTGCCCTCCGATGAGCTGGTCGGGTCATTTCTTGCGGATGCCGACGAGGCGTTGGAGCAGGATGAACGCGAACAGCAGGCCACCAATCACGATCTTGGTCCACCAGGAGCTGAGGCTGCCGTCGAAGGTGATCAGGGTCTGGATCACGCCGAGCACCAGGACACCGAGGACGGTGCCGAACACGTAGCCGGAGCCGCCGGTGAGCAGGGTGCCGCCGATGACGACCGCGGCGATGACGTCCAGTTCCATGCCGACGGCGATCAGCGGGGCCCCGGAGAGGGTGTAGAAGGAGAGCAGGATGCCGCCGATCGCCGAGCAGAGCCCGCTGATCGTGTAGACCGCGATCTTCGTACGCCCGACCGGCAGGCCCATCAGCAGCGCCGACTGCGGGTTGCCGCCGACGGCGTACACGTTGCGCCCGAGCCGGGTGTACGCCAGCGTGTACGCCGCCACCAGCACCACGGCGAGGGTGGCCAGGACGCTGTACGTCACGAAGTTCCCGCCGATCCGGATGCGCTCCTGGGCCGCGCCGGTCCAGAAGCCGTCCGTGATCGGGACGGACGTCGCGCTGATCCAGGTGCACATGCCCCGGGCGAAGAACATCCCGGCCAGCGTGACGATGAACGGCTGGATGTCGAAGAAGTGGATGACACAGCCCATCGCGAACCCGAGGGCGGGACCGATCAGCAGGGCGATCAGCAGCACCAGCGCCGCGGGCAGACCGGCCTGGAGCAGGGACGCCGACACCATGGCGGTCATCGCCACCACCGAGCCGACCGACAGGTCGATGCCACCGGTGAGGATCACGAAGGTCATGCCGACCGCGACCACGAGCAGGAAGCCGTTGTCGATGAAGATGTTGAAGACGACCTGGACGCCGGAGAAGGCGCGGTACTGCGAGACGCCGATGCCGTACATGACCAGCAGCAGGGCCAGTGTCGCCAGCACCGGCACGTGCCGCTGCGGCACCCGCCACCGGGACCGGCCGGCACGGGCCGCCAGTTGGTTCGTGCTCATGCCGGCACCTGCTCCCTCTGCGTCTCGGCGGTGACCGCCGGGGGCACCGGTGGGCGGGACGACCGGCGGCGGAACCTCGCCCGGAACGCCGGGGCCTGGATGAGGCAGACCGCGATCACCACCACCGCCTTGAACAGCAGGGCGGTCTGCGGGTCGATGTTCATGGCGTACACGGAGGTGGTCAGGGTCTGGATGATCAGCGCGCCGACGATCGTGCCGCCGAGGTGGAACCGGCCGCCGGTCAAGGCGGTGCCGCCGATGACCACGGCCAGGATCGCGTCGAGTTCGACCCAGAGCCCGGCAGCGTTGCCGTCGGCGCTGGAGACGTTCGCGGTCATCATGAAACCGGCGACGGCCGCGCAGGCTGCGCTCACCACGTACACCAGGAAGGTGATCCGGCGGGACCGGACACCGGCCAGGCGACTGGCCTCGGCGTTGCCGCCCACCGCCTCGATGATCATGCCGAGGGCGCTGCGCCGGGTCAGCGCCGCCACCAGCAGGGCCACCGCGAGGGCGATCACGATGGCGAACGGCAGGCCCAGCAGGTGCCCCACCCCGATCGTCCGGTACGGCTCGCTGTTGACGGTGACGATCTGCCCCTTGGTGATCAGCTGGGCCAGGCCGCGACCGGCGACCATGAGGATCAGCGTTGCGATGATCGGTTGGATGCCGATCACGGCGACCAGCACGCCGTTCCACGCGCCGAGCAGCAGGGCGACGCCGAAGGCCAGTGCCAGCGCGGTGAACACCCCGCCCAGGCTGTTCTGGTCGGGCTGCCGGCTGATGTGGAGGCAGGCCACCGCGCCGCTGACCGCCACCACCGAGCCCACCGACAGGTCGATCCCGCCGGTGGCGACGACCAGGGACATGCCCAGCGCGACCAGGATGAGCGGGGCGCTGAGCCGGACGATGTCGATCAGGCTGCCGTACAGGTGACCGTCCTTGAGTTCGACGGCCAGGAAGCTGGGCCGGTAGGCGGTGTTGGCCGCCAGCAGCACCAGGAGGACCACGATCGGCCAGAACAGCCGGTGACCGGTGACCGGTGCGAGACGGGTCCGTACGGTGCTCATGCCGTCACCGGTCCTTCCTCTGGTGCGCCACTGGCGATGGCCCGCATGACACGGTCGGCGTCGAGGCTGTCGTCGTTGGCGATCTGGACGACCATCTGCCGGTCGCGCATCACCGCCACCCGGTGACTGAGCCGCAGCACCTCCTCCAACTCGGCGGAGATGAACAGCACCGCCATCCCGCCGTCGGACAGCCGGGCCACCAGGCGCTGGATCTCGGTCTTCGCGCCGATGTCGATGCCCCGGGTCGGCTCGTCCAGGATGAGCAGCCGGGGCTCGGTGATCAGCCACCGGGCGAGCAGGACCTTCTGCTGGTTGCCGCCGGAGAGGTTGCGCACCGGCATCTCCGGGTCGGCC
The DNA here is from genome assembly GCF_044459745.1 of Micromonospora sp. NPDC050187. Taxonomy (NCBI): domain Bacteria; kingdom Bacillati; phylum Actinomycetota; class Actinomycetes; order Micromonosporales; family Micromonosporaceae; genus Micromonospora; species Micromonospora sp. NPDC050187. Next base: position 396,598 of record NZ_JBITJH010000004.1, on the reverse strand, counting down.
GGTCGGATACTCAGCGCCTCGATCCAACGCCGCACCAGCTCGTCCTGCCGGCGGCGCGGGACGGGTCGCAGCCAGCCCCGGGCCGCCTGCATGGCCAGGATGATGTTCTCCCGCACCGACAGCTCGCCGACCAGCCCCTCGGTGCGGCGGTTCTCCGAGCAGAAGGCGATGCCCCGGTCGATCGCGGCGACCGGGTTGCGGATGGTCACCGGGCTGCCGTCGACGGCGAGCCGCCCCCGGTCGGCCCGGTCCGCGCCGAAGAACAGCCGGGCCACCTCGGTACGCCCGGACCCGAGCAGCCCGGCCAGCCCGACCACCTCGCCCCGGTGGATGGCGAGGCTGAACGGCGCGACCGATCCGGACCGGCCCAGATCGGTCGCCGCCACCACCGGGATGCCCTGCCCGGCGGCGGCCGGGTCCCGGCCGGACTGCTCGTCGAGGCGCTCCAGCACGTCGAGTTCCTTGCCGATCATCTTCTCGACCAGGGCGAGCTGGGGCAGGTCGGCGGTGGCGTACTCGCCGACGAGCCGGCCGTTGCGCAGCACCGTGATCCGGTCGGCGATGCCGTACACCTGGTCGAGGAAGTGGGTGACGAACAGGATCGCGATGCCCTCGTCGCGCAGTTGGCGCATGATGCGCAGCAGGTGCGCCACCTCGTCGGCGTCCAGGCTGGAGGTGGGCTCGTCGAGGATCAGCACCCGGGCGTCGACGTCGACCGCCCGGGCGATCGCCACCATCTGCTGCACCGCGAGCGAGTAGCTGCCGAGCAGCGCGGTGACGTCGATGTCCAGGTCGAGGCGGGCGAGCAGGGCCCGCGCCCGGCGGCGCACCTCACGCCAGTTCACCGCCCCGAAGCGGCGGGGTTCCCGGCCGATGAAGATGTTCTCCGCCACCGACAGGTTGGTGCAGAGGTTGACCTCCTGGTAGACGGTGCTCACCCCGGCCGCGGTGGCCTGCATCGGGCCGGTGAAGGACACCGGCCGGCCGCCGAGGGTGACGGTGCCGCCGTCGGTGCCGTACACGCCGGTGAGCACCTTGATCAGGGTCGACTTGCCGGCCCCGTTCTCGCCCATCAGGGCGTGGACCTCACCGGGGAACAGGCGGAAGTCGACATCCTCGAGGGCGCGCACTCCCGGGAAGGACTTGCTGATCGCGGTCATCGTCAGGACCGGATGACTCTCCGCCATCCCACCAGACCTTTCGTGTTCGCTGCCGGTAACGGCCGCCCCGGCCGGTCAGTACTTCCGGTTCGGCAGCGCCGCCTTGGCCTGCTCCTGGGTGAAGGTGGTCTCCTCGGTCTCCACCCGCACCGGCACCTCCTCGCCCGCGTGCACCTTCTTGACCATCTCCATGAGCTGGTCGCCCAGCAGCGGGCTGCACTCGGCGATGAAGTTGAACTTGCCGTCGGCCAGCGCCTGCATGCCGTCCCTGACCGCGTCGATGGTGATGATGGTGATGTCCTTGCCCGGCACCTTGCCGGCCGCCGTGATCGCCTCCAGGGCGCCCAGGCCCATGTCGTCGTTGTGCGCGAACAGCACGTCGATCCTTGGGTTGGCCTTCAGGAACTGCTCCATGACCTGCTTGCCGCCGGCCCGGGTGAAGTCGCCGCTCTGCGAGGCAATGATCTTGAGGTTGGGGTTGGCGGCGATCGCCTCGGCGAAGCCCTTCTTCCGGTCGTTGGCCGGGGCCGAGCCGGTGGTGCCCTGCAACTCGACGATGTGCACCGGGCTGGTGGCGCTCTTCGTCTGCTCCACCAGCCACTCGCCGGAGAGCCGGCCCTCCTTCACGAAGTCCGAGCCGATGAAGGATTTGTAGAGGCTCTTGTCGGCCGAGTCGACGCTGCGGTCGGTGAGGATCACCGGGATGTCGGCGTCCCTGGCCTCCTTGAGCACGGTGTCCCAGCCGGACTCCACCACCGGGGAGAAGGCGATCACGTCGACCTTCTGCTGGATGAAGTTGCGGATCGCCTTGATCTGGTTCTCCTGCTTCTGCTGGGCGTCGTCGAACTTCAGCTCGATCCCGGCCGCCGCGGCGGACTCCTTGATGGAGGTGGTGTTCGCGGTACGCCAGCCGCTCTCCGCGCCGACCTGGGAGAAGCCGAGGACGATCGTGCCGCCGCCACCGGCGTCGTCCCCGGTGTCGCTGTTGGCACAGGCGGCCAGCGAGGTGGCCAGCAGGCCGGCGGCCAGGACGGCGCCGAACCCGCGCCGCGTGATCATCGTGCCGGTCGTCATCATGGATCGACTCCTTCGGGGGTGAGGTGGGGTAGCTGCCAGGAGGCGCCGGGGCGATCCGCTGCCGGGCCCGCGACAAGGTGCGGTGGACCTGCCGACCCGACGGGAGGACCGGCACGGTGGGGACGGGTGCGTCACGGGTTCGGGCGGCTCGTTCCGGGCTGCCCGTACACGTTCTGGTAGCGGTCGTAGAGCGCGTCGATGTCCGCGCGCGCCATCGGCGCCGGCTCGCCGAGCGCCCGGGTCAGGTGCGCGGTGCGCGCCACGTCCTCGCACATCACCGCCGCCTTGACCGCCGCGCGGGCGTCGCGGCCGATGGTGAACACGCCGTGGTTGCGCATCAGCACCGCCGGGGAACGGTGTCCGGAGAGGGTGGCCACGATGCCCTTGCCGATGTCGTCCCCACCGATCAGGGCGAACGGACCGACCGGGATCTCCCCGCCGAACTCGTCGGCCTGCGCGGTGAGGTGGCACGGGATCGCCTCGCCGCGCGCCGCCCAGGCGGTGGCGTAGCCGCTGTGGGTGTGCACGACCCCGCCGACCTCGGACATCGCCCGGTAGACGTAGGCGTGCGCGGCGGTGTCGCTCGACGGCGACAGGTCACCGTCGACCACGACGCCGTCCAGGTCGCACACGATCATGTTGTCCGGCCGGAGGTCGTCGTAGGAGACCCCGCTGGGCTTGATGACCATCAGGTCCCGCCCCGGCACCCGGGCCGAGACGTTGCCGGCCGTCCAGGCCACCAGGCCGTACCGGACCAACTCGCCGTGCAGGGCCGCGACCTGCGCACGCACTCGTGCGACCTCGGCGCTCATGCCACCACCTCCACGGGAGCTGCGGCCACGTCGGCCGAGGGGTCCGCCGCCCGGCGGGCGGCGTTGCGGATGGCGCGCAGGCGCAGCAGCATGTCGTCCGCGCCCCGGCCGAAGTGGTCGTGCAGCCGCCGGTACTCGGCGTACAGGCCGTCGTAGGCGCGGGCCCGCTCCGGGTCGGGCCGGTAGACGTCCCGGTCGACCCGGCCCATCGCCGTCGAGGCGGCCGGCACGTCGGGGTACGCCCCGGCGGCCACCGCCGCGTGGATCGCCGAGCCCAGCGCCGGCCCCTGGGCGGAGCCGATGATGCCCAACGGCCGCTTCGTGACGTCGGCGTAGATCTGCATGAGCAGGCTGTTGGTGGTGAGGCCACCGGCGACGATCAGCTCGTCGACCGGCACCCCCGCCTCGGCGAACGCCTCGATGATCATGCGGGTGCCGTACGCGGTCGACTCCAGCAGCGCGCGGTAGACGTCCGGCGGCCGGGTCGCCAGGGTGAGCCCCACGACCACGCCGCTGAGATCGTGGTTGACCAGCAGGGAACGGTTGCCGTTCCACCAGTCCAGCGCGACCAGGCCGTGCGCGCCGACCGGCTGCGCCGCGGCGGCCTCGGTCAGCGCCTCGTGCGAGGCGAACCCGGCGGGCGCGGCGTGCGCGACGAACCAGCCGAAGATGTCCCCGACCCCGCTCTGCCCGGCCTCGTAACCCCAGGAGCCGGCGCTGATCCCGCCGTTGACGACACCGCACATGCCGGCCACCTCGGCCAACTCGGTCCCGTTCACCACGTGGCAGGTCGAGGTGCCCATGATGGCGACCAGCCGGCCCGGTTCGAGGGCCTGTGCGGCGGCGGCGGTGACGTGCGCGTCGACGTTGCCGACCGCGACGGCGACCCCCTCGGGCAGGCCGGTCCAGGCCGCTGCCCGGGCGGTCAGCCCGCCGGCCCGGGTGCCCAGCGGGGCCAGCGGGCCGTCCAGCTTGGCGACGAAGTCGGCGAAGTCCGGATGCAGTGCGGCCAGGTACTCCCGGGACGGGTACCGGCCGTCCTGGTGGATGCCCTTGTAGCCGGCGGTGCAGACGTTGCGGGTCTCGACGCCGCACAACTGCCAGACGATCCAGTCGGCCGCCTCGATCCACCGCTGTGCCCGGTGGTAGACCTCCGGGTCCTCCTCCAGCAGTTGCAGGCCCTTGGCGTACTGCCACTCGGCGGAGATCCGGCCGCCGTAGCGGCCGATCCACGGCTCGCCGCGTTCGTGGGCCAGGGCGTTGATCCGGTCCGCCTGGGGCTGGGCGGCGTGGTGCTTCCACAGCTTCACCCAGGCGTGCGGCCGGGTCCGCAGCTCGGGCAGCTCGCACAGCGGGGTGCCGTCGGCCAGAGTGGGCAGCACGGTGCAGGCGGTGAAGTCGATGCCGACCCCGACCACCCGGGCCGGGTCGACACCGCTGGCGGCGAGCGCGGCGGGTACCGCGTGCCGCAGCACGTCGCGGTAGTCGTCCGGGTCCTGGAGGGCCCAGTCCGCCGGAAGCGCCCGTCCGTCGACGGCCAGCGCCGTGTCCATGACGCCATGGCGGTACCCGTGCACCGCCGTGCCCAGCTCGGCGCCGTCGCCGACCCGCACCACCAGCGCCCGACCCGAGAGCGTGCCGTAGTCGACGCCGACGACGTACCGGTCACCCGGACCAACCGAAACGGTCATCCCATCCTCCGCTCAAACTTCCGGGAACAGTGTTAGCGCTCACATAGAGGTTCGTCAAGATGGTCGACGGCTGGAACTTCGGTCGACGCGAAGCAGATCCGGAAACTGCGACCACCGGCCCCTCAGGCCACCCCACCCGGCCGGCCGACGGCACGTACGGGTGGTCGCAGCGCCGGTGTGCACGTTCACAGCGATCACGTCACGGTGCCGTCGGCGCGCGGGTGGGGACGGACCTAGCGGGCCGCGCCGGCCCGCCGCTTGTTGTAGACGTCGAAGGCGACCGCGACGAGCAGGACCAGGCCCTTCACCACGGACTGCATCGACTGGTCGACGCCCATGAGCTGCATGCCGTTGCTCATCACCGCCATGATGAGGCCGCCGACCATGGCCCCCACGACGGTGCCGACACCACCGGTGACGGCCGCGCCGCCGATGAACGCGGCGGCGATGGCGTCCAGCTCGAACATGGTGCCGGCGGCGGGCTGCGCGCCGTTGGACCGGGAGGAGTAGATGACTCCGGCCACGGCTGCCAGGAAGCCCATGTTGACGAAGACCCAGAAGTTGACGACCCGCACCTTCACCCCCGACAGTTGCGCCGCGGGGAGGTTGCCGCCGATCGCGTAGACCTGGCGGCCGAAGACGGTACGGCGGGTCAGCAGGCCGTAGGCGAGGACGAGGACCGCGAGGATGATCAGGACGATCGGCAGCCCCCGCGCGTGCGCCAGTTGCCAGGCGAAGGCCATGATGACGGCTCCCACCAGCAGCACCCGGGCGACGAACAACGGGAACGACTCGACCGGTTGCTGGTAGCGGATGCGCGCCACCCGGGTGCGGAATCCGCCCACCGCGAACCCGCCCACCGCGACGACGCCGATGAGCAGGGTGAACGCGTCGTAGCCCTGCCCGCCCATCAGCCCGTTGAGGAAGCCCGCCGCGATGCGCTGGTATTCGGCCGGGAACGGCGACAACGAGACGTTGTCGAGCACCCGGAGGGTGAGCCCACGGAACAGGAGCATGCCGGCCAGGGTCACGATGAAGGCCGGGATACCGGCATAGGCCACCCAGAAGCCGTGCCAGGCGCCGACCGCGGCACCGACGGCCAGCGCGGCCACGGCACCGAGCCACCACGGCAGGCCCTGCTGGATGACGAGCACGGCGGAGACCGCCCCGGTGAGCGCGACCACCGAGCCCACCGACAGGTCGATGTGCCCGCCGATGATCAGGATGACCATGCCGATCGCGAGCACCAGGATGTAGGAGTACTGGAGGACGATGTTCGTGAGGTTGCCCGGACTCAGCGAGACGCCGTCGGTCAGGACCGCGAAGAGCGCGACGATGACGACGAGGGCGACGACGATGCCGCTCTGGCGGAGGTTCCTCATGATCAGCGTCCGGGGGTCGCTGATGCCGGTGTGCAGCGCGAGGGCGGGCGCGCTGCCGGTGGAGGTGCGGTCCGGGGTCGGGGTGGACGTGCTGCCGGTCATCCGATGGGTTCCCTGTCCTCTGCCATGAGCTGCATGAGCTTCTCCTGGGTCGCCTCGGCCACCGGCACCTCGCCGGTGATCCGGCCGGCCGAGAGCGTGTAGATGCGGTCGCACATCCCGAGCAGCTCGGGCAGCTCGGAGGAGATCACGATGACCGCCTTCCCGCCGGCCACGAGCCGGTTGACGATCGTGTAGATCTCGTACTTCGCCCCGACGTCGATGCCGCGCGTCGGTTCGTCGAGGATCAGCACGTCCGGATCGGTGAACAGCCACTTCGACAGGACGACCTTCTGCTGGTTGCCGCCGGAGAGCCCACCGACCACGGCCATCACGCTGGGTGCCCTGATGTTCAGGTCGCGCCGGCTCTCCTCGGCGACCCTGATCTCCTCGTTGTCGTTCATCCAGCCGAGGCGGGAGAGCCTGCCGAGCGCCGCCGCCGAGACGTTGCGGCGCACGTCGTCGATGAGGTTGAGCCCGAACCGCTTGCGGTCCTCCGTGGCGTACGCGATGCCGTTCCCGATCGCCTCCGCCACGGTGCGGGCCCGGATCTCCCGGCCGCGCAGGAACAGCCGGCCGGTGATGTCCCGCCCGTACGACCGACCGAACACGCTCATCGCCAGCTCGGTCCGCCCGGCCCCCATGAGGCCGGCGACCCCGACCACCTCGCCGGCCCGGACGCTCAGGTTGGCGTGGTCGACGACCAGCCGGTCCTGGGTGGGGTGCCGCACCGTCCAGTCCTCGATCCGCAGCACCTCCTCAGCCGGCGACGACACCCGCGTCGGGTAGAAGCTGGTCAGCTCGCGGCCCACCATGGCGCGGATGACGCGGTCCTGGGTCACCGCACCGGAGCGCACGTCGAACCGCTCGACGGTGCGTCCGTCGCGGAGGACGGTGATCGAGTCGGCGATCGCGGTGACCTCGTTGAGCTTGTGCGAGATCAGGATGCAGGTGATGCCCCGCTCGCGGAGCTGCCGCAGCAGGTCGAGCAGGTGCGCCGAGTCGACGTCGTTGAGGGCGGCGGTCGGCTCGTCCAGGATGAGCAGCCGCACCTCCTTGGCCAGCGCCTTGGCGATCTCCACGAGCTGCTGTTTGCCGACACCGAGCTGGACGATCGGCGTGACGGGGTTCTCCGGCAGCCCGACGGACGCCAGCAGGGCCGCCGCCTCGGCGTTGGTCCGGTTCCAGTCGATGAGGCCGCCCCGACCACGGCGCTCGTTGCCGAGGAAGATGTTCTCCGCGATGGACAGGTGCGGCACCAGGGCCAGCTCCTGGTGAATGATGACGATGCCCAGCGCCTCGCTGTCGCGGATGCCGCGCAGGTGCACCGGACGGCCGTCGAAGACGATCTCACCGTCGTAGCTGCCGGCCGGGTGCACGCCCGACAGCACCTTCATCAGGGTGGACTTGCCGGCGCCGTTCTCGCCGCAGACGGCGTGGATCTCGCCGTGCCGCACCGCGAGCGAGACGTCCCGGAGCGCCACCACACCCGGGAACGTCTTCGTGATGTGCCGCATGTCGAGGATGGTGTCGAGCATGGTCATCCTCCTGCTCGGTCGGGATCGACGTCCCGGTGCGCCCGGGACCGGCCGCACGTCGGGCCCGGCCGGCGGCACCGGGCCCGGAGCGCGGGGTCAGCCCTTCGCGCGCCCGGAGGCGACCTCCTCGGCCGTCCAGTAGCCGGAGTCGACGAGGGCCGGCGTGATGTCGTCCTTGTAGACGGTCTGCACCGGCAGGAGGTAAGCCGGCACGACCTTGACCCCGTTGTCGTACGTCGTGGTGTCGTTGGCCTGTGGCTTGCTGTCCTTCAGGAACGCCTCCGCCGCGACCACCGCCTGCTCGGCCAGCAGCCGGGTGTCCTTGAAGATGGTGGAGTCCTGCACCCCGTCGTTGATCAGCTTGACCGAGGCGATCTCCGCGTCCTGGCCGGTGACCACCGGCATCGTCCGGCCCGAGCTGCCGTATCCGGCGTTCTGCAACGCGGTGATGATGCCCCGGGACAGTCCGTCGTACGGCGACAGCACCCCGTCCACCCGCGCCCCGTCGTGGTAACTCGACGTGAGCAGGTCCTCCATGCGCTTCTGCGCGGTCTCCTGCTGCCAGCGCAGGATCGCCACCTGCTCGATCTTCGTCTGACCCGACGCCACCCGCAGCGTGCCCCGGTCCAGGAACGGCTTGAGCGTGTCCATCGCCCCGTCGAAGAAGAAGTGCGCATTGTTGTCGTCGAGCGAACCGGCGAACAGCTCGATGGTGAACGGGCCGGCCGCGGTTCCCTTCCCGCCGTCCTCGCCCTGGAGGCCGAGACCCACCAGCAGCGCGGTGGCCTGGGCGACGCCGACCTTGTAGTTGTCGAAGCTGACATAGAAGTCGACGTTGGGGCTGTCCCGGATCAACCGGTCGTACGCGATGACCGGGATCTTCGCCTCGGCCGCCGCCTGCAACTGCCCGCTGAGCGCCGTGCCGTCGATCGCCGCGACGACCAGTACGTCCGCGCCCTGGGTGATCATCTGGTCGATCTGCTGGGACTGGGTCGGGATGTCGTCCCCCGCGTACTGGAGATCGACCTTGTACCCCTTGGCCGTCAGCTTCTCCTTCACGGCGTTGCCGTCGGCGATCCACCGCTCGGAGGTCTGGGTCGGCATCGAGACCCCGATGGTCAGATCGGTGGGCTGTCTGCCGGCGGTGTCACCGCCGCCGACCGCGCCCTCACCGCTACAGGCCGCCATGCCGAGGGCCAGCACTGCTCCGCCGAGAGCCACCACGAACCTTCTGCGCACCAGCTTCCCTCCCAGGACCTCGGGCCGCCGGCCGAGGCGGCTGCATTCCGATCAGTGTTAGCGCTAACATCGTCGGCGGTCAACACGTCGGCCGAAATACGGTGGTCACGGTCGCGTAACGGAACCGCGCCAAGGGTCAACACCGGGCCAGCGCGACGCCCATGCCGGGATCCCCGCCATCCAGCCACGCGCCGCCGAGGCCAGACAGCCGCAAACCCGCCACCTCCCGTCGCACCCAGGCCCCCACATGGCAAGGGACGGCGCCGGCGCAGGTCGCGATCCGGCAGCAATTTACCCATTTCCGCCATTTCCGTACCGATAACAAGATTCGCATTTATAATGCTTCCTCGTTATTGACCACCAGAAGCGTTTCACCATTGCGATCATCAATGAATCGCACCTAGGATTTGGTCGGCCCACATAAGGAATCCACGCAGCCGTCGACGACGATGTTGATTGCGTTCCCCACGCACCGTAACGGTGCCCGGATCTTCCAGGAGAAACGCATGACGGAAGAAATGTCGGTGAGTCGTCGAAAAGGGCTTGCCGCCCTGGGCCTGACCCTCGGCATGGCCCTGCTGGGCACGGCGGTGGTGCCCTCAGCGCATGCTGCGGGGAGCACGGCATTGGAAAGCCGGGACACCGCCGGTCCCGCCGGAACGCCGTACAGCGTCACGATCGTCAACAAGTCCGCGATCGACGACGAGAACGCCATCGTGTTCCAGCAGCAGCCGAACCAGCCGTCGGACGTCCACTCCCTGGCGTGGCTGTCGAAGATGTGCCACGCGGGCACCAGCGTCACGTTCTCGTGGACCATCGACTACAACTTCGTCTGGGGCCAGACGGGCACACTCAAGCCCGGCGTCAACTACGACGCAGGCCAGGTCATTTCCGCCGACCTCGAGAACGGGAACACGGTTCCCCTCTCGTACGTCGACGGCGGATTCGAATTCGGCAAGCCGACCTCAGGGGCCGGCAGCGGATCACTGGACATCAGCCAGGACGGATCAGTCCCCGGTTCGGGCTCGCCGGACCAGGGCAGTGTGGGCATCGGAATGTCGGGTGCGGGGACGTTCGTGGTCCCGACCCAGTCGGACACCGGCGCCGGATTCGCGATCACCCCGACCTACTATCTGGCCTTCGGCAGTTACAAGCCCGGCACGGTCGTCTCCGAGAGCATTCTGACCAGTCCCACCCCCCTGGTTTTCCCGGACGGCGAAACCGACGCCACCGCCGTCTTCGACGGCAAGAACTGGACGATCACCTTCGACTGACCGCACGACCGGACCGGGCCCTGCCGCAGGGCCGGCGGGACCAGGCGCTTCGCTGATGACGGAACTCCCGGTGGCCCGGGGACCTGAGGTCCCCCACCACCGGGAGTTCCTCTCGTGTGCGCCATCCCTCGTCCGACGCCACCCGCCGCGCCGACCAGCAGGGCACCGGTGAGCGTCGAAAGTTTCGGGATATGCTGCGGCCGGACCGACCGGTGAGGAGATGCCGTGGATCAGCAACGGGCGACGCTGGCCGAGATCGCGCAGGCCGCAGGCGTGTCGATCCCCACCGTCTCCAAGGTCCTCAACGGCCGTCCGGACGTCGCGGCGGCCACCCGGCAGAAGGTGCAGACCCTGATCGACGAACGCGGGTACACCGTCCGTCGCACCAGCCGACCGGCGCGTCGGGCCGGCCTGATCGACCTGGTCCTGCGGGACCTGGGCAACCCGTGGGCCATGCAGATCATCGACGGGGTGGAGGAACTGGCCTACCGGGCCGGGTTCGGGGTGATCGTCTCGGCGGTGCACGGACGCCACCGCAACCGCCCCGACCGCCGGTGGACCGAGCAGCTCGCCGCCCGCCGCTGCGACGGGGTGCTGCTGGTCCTCTCCGACATCTCCCTCAGCCAACGTGACCAACTCGACGAGCTGGGCATCCCGGTGGTCATCATCGACCCGGCCGGGCACCCGCCGGCCGACATCCCCAGCGTCGGCGCGACCAACTGGGCGGGCGGACTCACCGCCACCGAACACCTGGTCGCCCTGGGCCACGAGCGCGTCGCGGTGATCGGGGGTCCGCCGACCGTGCCGTGCAGCCGCGCCCGGGTCGACGGCTACCGGGCGGCCATGAACGCCGCCGGACACCGGGTGCCCGCCGGCTACGTCCGCACCGGCGACTTCACCGCGCCCTCCGGCTACCGGGAGACCAACGCCCTGCTCGACCTGACCCGGCCACCCACCGCCATCTTCGCCTGCGCCGACGAGATGGCCATGGGCGCGTACGAGGCCCTCTACGAGCGGGGGCTGCGGGTGCCGGACGACATGAGCATCGTCGGCTTCGACGACCTCGACGCCGCCCGGTGGGCCGTGCCGCCGCTGACCACCGTCCGCCAGCCGCTGACCGAGATGGCCGCGATGGCCACCCGGATGCTGCTCAGCCTGGTCGACGGCGAGGAGCTGGGCAGCCACCGGCTCGAACTCGCCACGCCGCTGGTGGTCCGGCACAGCACTCGACAGCTGACCTGATCCCCGGACTTCGACACATGCACATGTTGCACGGAGGTTACGGACCCCCGTACGCTGCCGTGGGAGCGCTCCCGCAACCGGGACGGTGCCGTCGTCCACGGTCGTGACGGTGAGCGCCGTCCGGGCCGGCGGGACGGGTGTGGGCAACCCGCGACGCCTCGTCAGCACCGTGTCGCGCGCCGGAGACCCGGACCGGCGACTCGACGCCATCCCCACCCCCGAACAGAATGAGACGGTTCCGATGACAGACATCCCACGTCCGTTCCGGCGACAGTTGGCCGTGGCCGGCGCGATCGGTGCGCTGGCCATGGGCGCGACCGCGGTCCTGCCGACCGAGGACGCCGTCGCCGCCGCCGGCTGCGAGGTCACCTACACGACCACCAACTGGACCGGCGGGTTCACCGCCTCCATCACCATCAGGAACCTCGGGGACGCGATCAACGGCTGGACCCTCGGCTTCAGCTTCCCCGACGCGGGCCAGCGGGTCGGACAGGGCTGGTCGGCGACATACAGCCAGACCGGCCCGGCGGTGACCGCGCGGAACATGAGCTACAACAGCGTGCTGGCCGGCGGGGCCAGCACGAACATCGGCTTCAACGGCACCTGGAGCGGCAGCAACCCGGCACCGACGTCGTTCACCCTCAACGGCACGGTCTGCAACGGCTCCACGCCCCCGACCACACCGCCCCCGACCACACCGCCCCCGACCACCCCACCGCCGACCACGCCCCCGCCCACCACTCCCCCGCCGGGTGGACAGACGCCGGTGGCTGTCAACGGCCAGCTGCGGGTCTGCGGAGCCAACCTCTGCAACCAGTACGGCAAGCCGATCCAGCTGCGCGGGATGAGCACGCACGGCATCCAGTGGTTCCCGCACTGCTACAACGACGCGTCCCTGGACGCGCTCGCCAAGGACTGGCTCGCGGACCTGTTCCGGATCTCCATGTACGTGCAGGAGGACGGCTACGAGACCGACCCGGCCGGGTTCACCAGCCGGGTCAACAACCTGGTCGAGGAGGCCACCGAGCGCGGCATGTACGCGCTGATCGACTTCCACACCCTCACCCCGGGCGACCCGATGTACAACCTGGAGCGGGCCAAGACGTTCTTCGCCGCCGTCTCCGCCCGGCACGCGAACAAGAACAACGTGATCTACGAGATCACCAACGAACCGAACGGCGTGAGCTGGTCGACCATCAAGAACTACGCCGAGCAGGTCATCCCGGTCATCCGGGCGAACGACCCGGACGCGGTGATCGTCGTCGGCACCCGGGCCTGGTCCTCGCTGGGCGTCTCGGAGGGCGGCAACTCCACCGAGATCATCAACAACCCGGTGAACGCGAGCAACGTCATGTACGCGTTCCACTTCTACGCCGCCTCGCACCGGGACGCCTACCGGGCCGAACTGGAGCGGGCCGCCGCCCGACTGCCGATGTTCGTCACCGAGTTCGGCACCGTCGACTACACCGGTGACGGCGGGGTCGACCTGGCCAGCAGCACCGCCTGGCTGGACCTGCTGGACCGGTTGAAGATCAGTTACGCCAACTGGACCTACTCCGACAAGGCCGAGGGCAGCGCTGCGTTCCGGCCGGGCACCTGCTACGGCGACACGTACGCCGGCACGGCGGTGCTGACCGAGTCCGGCACCTTCATGCGCAACCGCATCCGCACCCCGGACAACTTCCCCACCAGCTGATCCCGACCAGCGAGGAGGCGACGGCGTCCCGGCCCTCGGGGTCGGGACGCCGTCGCGGAGGGTCAGACCGTGGCGCGCAACCGGGCGTCGAGCGCCTCGAGGTCGGGCAGGAACCAGACGTGGTCGCCCCGGTTCGACTCGTGGACCAGGGCGCGCAGCGCGGAACTGGCGGCGAGGTGCCGGGAGATGTCGCCGATCACCACCAGCCGCAGCCGGTAGTTGACGAACTTCTGCATGACCTCGCCGGCGAAACGGGTGCCCAGGGAGAAGAATTCCGCGTCGAGCCGGCTGGCCGGGACGGCCACCACCTCAGCACCGAGGAAGGCCGCACCGACCAGGTCCAACGCGTCCTGCGTGGTGGCCACCGGCGGACCGTCCGGGTCGCAGACCAGCACTCCCACGCCGGCCCGGTCCTGCACCACGTCAGGCATCGTCGGCCTCCCCGGCGAGCAGGCCGTTGTCCCCGTCGAGCAACGCCTCGACCAGGTGCAGCACATCGGCGGTGGCAGCGGCACCCCCGAGTATCACGATCTTCATGCGGTTCCGTTCCTCGTCGTGGACGGTCTGGATGCGCAGGGGCCGAGCGGGATCCCGAACGGTGTTCGCTCCGGCCAGGAGAAAGGTGCCGAGCCGGTCGGCGGCCGCCCGGTCCACGCCGTCGACCTGCACGATGCTCGACACCTCCACCGCCCCCGCTCCTGGCGGCTGCGCCGGTCGCCCGGTCAGCGCGGCGAGGTCGGCCCCGGCGATCCGGTACTGCTTGCCGATTCGGACCGCCCGCAGCCGGCCGCTGCGGATGTAGCCGCGCACCGTGCGTACGTGCAGGCCGAGTCGCTCGGCCACCTGCTCGACCGAATACATCTCTACACTCATCACTCCCTAACCTACCCCATGGGGGACCCGATGAGGAAGTTTACGGTCTTGGCAGGCGTCAGGAACTGGTGAGGATGACGAGTTGCCGGGTCGCTCGGGTCATCGCGACATAGCGGTCGACCGCTCCCTCGATGCCGCCACCGAATGCCTCCGGATCGACGAGGACGACCAGGTCGAACTCGAGCCCCTTCGACAGCTCCGGGGTGAGCGACCGGACGCGGGACGTCGCCCGGAAGGTGGGATCGCCGATGACGCAGGCGGTCCCGTCGGCGTGCGCGGCCAGCCAGGCGTCGAGGATCGAGCCCAGATCCGCAACAGATCCGTGCACGACGGGGACGTCGCCGCTGCGGATGGAGGTCGGCACGTTGGCGTCCGGGAGCACGGCCCGGATGACCGGCTCGGCCTCCGCCATGATCTCTTTCGGCGTCCGGTAGTTGATGTCGAGGGAGGCCACGTTGATCTGGTCGAGGCCGATCCGGTCGAGTCGTTCCTGCCACGACTCCGTGAACCCGTGCCGGGCCTGGGCGCGGTCCCCGACGATGGTGAGGCTGCCGGACGGGCACCGCAGCAGCACCATCTGCCACTCCGCGTCGGTCAGTTCCTGAGCCTCGTCCACGACGATGTGCGCGAACGGCCCGGCGAGCAGGTCCGGGTCGGTGCCGGGCAACGCGGTCTCGTCCACCAGGGCGTCCTGGAAATCCTCGCCACGAAGCATCGTCACCAGGCCCACACCGTATTCGTCGTCGACGGCCTCGATCAGGTCGTCCACGACCCTGGTCATGCGCTCGCGTTCGGCGGCGACAGCGGCGTCGTGCCGTCGCTGACGTCGGGATGCCTCCGGGTCCCCGAGCCGCCGCCGTGCTGCGTCGAGGAGCGGCAGGTCGGACACCGTCCAGGCCTGAGCGTCCCCGCGCTGCAGCTTCCGGACGTCGTCGGGGCTGAGCCAGGGAGCGCACCTTCGCAGGTAGGCGGGTACCGTCCACAGGTCTCCGACGACCTCAGCCGCGTCGAGCAGCGGCCATGCGCGGTTGAACGCCGTACGCAGCTCCGTGTTCCGCAGCAGTGACCTGCGGAGCTGGTCAGCCGGTTCGTCGCCGTCGTGCTTGTCGATCAGGATCGTGAGCAGTTCCGCCCAGATCTGCTCGCGCGCCTCGTTGTGCGGGCTGCCGGGGTCCGGTGAGTCGAACGCCTCGGCCCAGTCGTCGGCGCTCAGCCAGACGTCGGACCAGTCGGTCGTGACCGTCATCCCCTTGGCGGGCGGCTCCTCGTAGAACCTGACGGCCGCCTCGATCGCCCTCACCAGGTTCGCGGACGACTTCAGGAGAGCCACGTCCGGGTCGGTCTCGATCGCCGCCGTGGCTCCCTCGGCGACGAGGTCCCGCAGGGTACAGGTCTGCACATCCTCCTCGCCGAGGCTGGGGAGAACGTCGGCGACGTAGGCCAGATAGGGCTGATGCGGACCGACGAACAGCACGCCGCCCCGGCGGTGACCGAGGCGGGGATCGGAGTAGAGAAGGTAGGCCGTGCGGTGCAGGGCGACGACCGTCTTCCCCGTACCCGGACCGCCGTCGACGACGAGAGCGCCACGGGATCCCGCGCGGATGATGGCGTCCTGGTCGGCCTGGATGGTGCCGAGCACGTCCCGCATCCGGGCCGCCCGGTGACCGCCCAGGCTGGCAATGAAGGCGGACTGGTCGTCGAGCGCCGCGTGCCCGTCGAACCCGTCCGGGGTGAACACCTCGTCCCAGTAGTCGCTGATCCGGCCACGGGTCCATCGGTACCTGCGGCGGCTTGCCAGACCCATCGGGTTGGCGTGGGTCGCTCCGAAGAACGGCGCCGCCGCCGGAGAGCGCCAGTCGAGCAGCAGCCGGCGACCCGCGCCGTCGGTGAGACCGAGCCGTCCGACGTACCCGCGCTCGGAGTTGTCCGCGCTGACCATGCGCCCGAGGCACAGGTCAAGACCGAAGCGACGCAGGGCGCGCAGACGAGTGGTCAGCCGGTGGATTTCCATGTCCCGGTCCAACGCCCCCTGGCCTATGCCGCCCGGCGCCCTGCGTTCGGCTTCGAGGCGTCCGGACAGATCGGCGATCAACTGCTCGAGGCTCTCCGCGACGACCGCGAAGAACTGCTCGTCGTCGGCGACCAGTGTCGGGTCGGCCTTGGCGGTGAGATGGTCGGGAAGGTCAAACGCGCTGGTGGTCAGCGGGGTCACGGCATCAGCTCCGATCGTGTTCCGGGCCCTGGCTCGACGTCCCCGCGCGACCCTTACGTCGACGACAACGCGTACTTACCGACTCCCGTTCTTCGCAGGTTCGGGCTCCGGCCGGCGATTCTGCGGCACGACCCGGGTCTTGCCGCAAGCCCCCCGGTGCGTTATACGTTGAGAGTGGCAAGGGAGTGACTCCTCGTTTTCCCCTTGTCGTCCAGGTGGACGGACGCTGTGCGGAACGCAGGCTCTCCGCGCGCCCGTCGCGTGCCGACGAGCCCACACGAGGGCACGTCGGATCGGCTGCGCCGGCGGGCACGGCCCACAGCGAAGCTCATGATCCGCGAGTCGGGCTCGGGGCTGCTGTCCGGTGGATCTCGGATCGGCTGGTCCGGCGGAGGCTCGGGGCGGGGCGCAGCCAGGTGTGAGGACGCCGGTCCCTGGCGATTCGGCGGGTGACCGCCAGTCACTCCTGGTCACGCCGCGTGTCCGGGGTCGGAGTGTTGGTGGATTCTCACGGTGGGTGACCGGGTGCTGGCTGGCCGACACCCCCGCGCGCCCTTTGCTCTGCACCCGAATGCGCGACACCACTGCCGAGCAGGAACCACGGCGCTGCGACGAGCTTCGGGGTGGGGAACTGCTGCTCACCGAGTGTGCCTGGCGCGTTCAGGGGTGGCGAGATGACGTCTCCGAGCGTCACGGCACGGTCCCCTAGCGCGCGGAGGCGCTGGTCCGGCCGGCCGGAACCGTACGTCGGCCGGCCGGAGCCAGGGATCGTCAGTACCGGGTCCACTTCTGGTTGGGCGTGCCCGCGCAGTCCCAGAGCTGGAGCTTGCCGCCGTTGGCGGTCACGTTGTCCCGGACGTCCACGCACCGGTTGGCGCTGAGGTTGACCAGGTCACCGGTGGCGCTGAGGGTGAACCGTTGGGCCGGGTTGCCGTTACAGGTGACCAGGTTGACCTCGGTGCCGTTGGCGGTGCCGGCCCAGGCCGGGTCCATGCACTTGCCCATCGCCCGGACGGTGCCGTCGGTGGCGAACGTCCACTGCTGCGCGGCGGTGGTGTTGCAGTCCCAGATCTGGAGCTTGGCGCCGTCGACCGGGTTGGCGCTGGGGATGTCGATGCAGCGTCCGCTCCCCGCGCCCCGGAGCCGGGTGGTGCCCGGGGGCGGGTTACCCCCGGAGGTGTAGCCGTTGACCCGGACGTAGTCGACCAGCATCTGCTGCGGGAACCGGGTGGTGCCGTCCGGGTAGCCGGGCCAGTTGCCGCCGACCGCCACGTTGAGGATCATGAAGAACGGGTGGTCGAAGACCCAGCGGTTGCCGCCGAGCCGGCTCGGGTCGACCCGGTGGAACTCCACCCCGTCGAGATACCAGATGATCGAGTTGGGTTCCCAGTCCACCCGGTAGGTGTGGAAGCCGTCGGCCAGCGGGGCACCGATGGTCCGGCTACCGGTGATGCCGCCACCGCCGGAGTAGCCCGGCCCGTGGATGGTGCCGTACACGGTGTTCGGCTCCCGGCCGATGTTCTCCATGATGTCGATCTCGCCCGAGTTCGGCCAGCCCACGCTGCCGAAGTCGTTGCCGAGCATCCAGAACGCCGGCCAGATGCCCTGACCCCGGGGGATCTTGATGCGAGCCTCGAAGCGACCGTACGCCTGGGTGAACGTCGCGGCGGTCAACAGCCGGGCCGAGGTGTACTCGCACCGCCCGTAGTGGCACTGGTAGTTGTTCGGGTTCTCCCGGCGGGCGGTGATGACCAGGTTGCCCTGGCCGTCGTGCACCGCGTTGCTGGTGCTGTTGGTGTAGTACTGCAATTCGTTGTTGCCCCACCCGTGGCCACCGATGTCGAATCGCCATTTGCTCTGGTCGACGGGCGTCCCGGCCGAGGCGTTGAACTCGTCCTGCCAGGTGATGCCGCCGATCGCGGCCTGCGCGGGTTCGTCATCGGCGGGCAGGACGGGGGCTGCGGTGAACCCCACCACCGCAGCGAGGACGAGCGCGAGTGGGCGGACCCGCGGGGGAAGTCGGAATCGGGGCACGGGGATCTCCTTCGCGTGGGGGAACGGTCCAGGCGGCGGCGTGCCATCGGCCGCCGCCCGGCGCGGTGTCGGGTCGGGCGACGCCGGGTGCGCCCACGGCTGGCAGCGGACACCGGTGGTGCCGCTCCCACCCGGCGGACGAGAGAGCGCTCTCTAGCGAAGCATGTCGATGGTTTACGTTTTTGTCAACACTGTTGCCAATTAGGCCGAACGGCCGACGAAGCGCAGGTCGCGCCAGGGATCGCGGCCACGGCACACGGTCCTGCCGTCCCCTCCCGCCGACCGGGAGGGACGACAGGGACAGGCGTCAGGAGGTGACCGGCGGCAGGTCGGCGCAACGAACGGAGGGAGCCCGCTCCACCAGGGCGGACACGTCGTTCCCCGAGGTCATCACCGTCCGGTCGGGTCGGACGAGAGCCGCGCCGACCCCGGCCCGCCGCAGCCAGCGCCCGAGGACCGAGGCCGGATCCACCGGCACCGGCACCACGCCGTGACGCCGCGCCGCCCCGGCCGCCTCCGCCGGTAGCGCCCGGACGGTCACCACCGCGAAGCAGGGACCGACCACGTCGTCGAACCGGCGGCCGTCACCGAGGAGCGCGTTCGGGCAGAGCCGGCCGTGCAGGCTGCGCGGCGACGCGCGACGCTGGCGCAGGGCCGACCGTGGCAGTGGCGGCGTCGCGCTGTCGAGGACCTTCGCCCGGAAGCCGGGCAGGTAGGCCAGGCGCGGAGCGACCACCCGGCGGAGCAGGTTGCCGACCTCACCTCCCTCGGTCATCGCACGGCCGATCACCGTGGCCAGCCGGATCAGCGAGGTGACGTGCGGCCGCCGCTCCGCCTCGTAGCTGTCCAGCACGCTCTCCGGCAGGCTGCCGGCGAGGACGGCGGCGAGCTTCCAGGTCAGGTTGGCCGCGTCACGCAGGCCGGCGCCCATGCCCTGGCCGATGAAGGGCGGAGTGAGGTGAGCCGCGTCGCCGAGGATGAGGACGGGCCCGGCCCGCCAGCGGTCGGCGACCTGGGCGCGGAAGGTGTACTCGGCGCAGCGGGTCACGGTCAGCGCGGTGAACGGCACCTCCCCGGTCCAGGGCCGGACGAGCCGGTGCAGGGTCTCCGGCGCGGAGAGGCCGGCCGCCGTCTCACCGGGCAGCAGGCGGAACTCCCACCGGTACCGCCGCCGGCCCACCCGCATGTACGTCGCGGCGCGCTGTGGGTCGCAGACCTGGTGCACGCCCTCCCACGCGTCGAACTCGGCGTCGGTGTCGACGTCGACCACCAGCCACCGCTGGGCGAAGCCGAGGTCGCGCATGGTGGAGCCGATCAGCGGCCGGACGGTGCTGTTGGCACCGTCGCAGCCGAGCACGTACCGCGCGGAGAGCGTCTCCCCCGCCCCCGACGCACGGTCGACGAGACGCACGCGCACCGGTCGGTCGCCGTCGCGGTCGACGCCGGTGACCTCGACGTCACCACGGAGGGTGACCAGCGGCTCCTCGGCCAGCCGGCGGCGCAGCAGTCGTTCCAGCTCCGGCTGGTCGAACATGTTCGCCTGGGGATGGCCGTGGACGCCGGCCGCCGTACCCCGGTGGAACTCGGCGAGGACCCGGTGGTCGGGAGCGAGCAACCGCAGCCCCTCGGCCGGCCGGGAGATGGCGGCGAACTGCTCGTGCGCCCCGACCCGGTGCAGGATCCGGTAGACCTCGTCGTCGAGGTGCACGGCACGGGGCCGGGGATAGACGTCCGCCCACCGGTCGAGGAGCATGGACCGGACGCCGTGCCCGGCGAGCAGCAGCGCGGCGGTCACACCGGTGGGGCCGGCCCCGACGATGACGACGGGCACCGTCGCGCTCACCGTCCCGCACCGTCCGTCGTGGAGGCCCCGGGACGGGTGGGGACGCGTCGGTGGCGGGGGTCGGCCATCGGCTCTCCTCGGCTGAAGAATCAGGCTCCGGCTGACCACCGTAGAGGGCCCGGCCCGTTGTCGGGGGGCACCCCGCGCGGCCCGGCGGCACCCGTACGGCCGGTCCGGCGTCGAGCCGACCGCCCGTACCCGAGGTCGGGGGCGCTGCCGGCGGCGGAGGAGCCGGCAGCGCCGTGCGGGGTGCGGTCAGAGCCGGGCGCCCACGTCCGCGCCGTTGGCCGGATGCAGGAAGGTCGACCTCGGGATGGACCCGTCCGCCGACCGGGGGCCGGTGATGGTGGCGGGATCGGTGCTCACGAAGCTCCAGGTGCCACCGATGTTCCACGAGTTGTTCGACCCGGTGGAGTTGCCCAGCGACACGTTCGTGGTGTTGTCGACCGAGAGGTTCCGGTTGACCGTGGAGGTCGAGCGGGAGACGTCGAAGCCGGCCTTGCCGTTGTCCCACGCGGTGTTCCGCTCGAACACCAGCGAGCCCGGGTTGCCGTTGTCGATGAACCCACCGGCCGAGTTGCCCCAGGCCATGCTGTTGCGGGTGACGTGGTCGACGGCCGGACGGGGGTCGTTGCCGCCGCCGTTCTTGAAGCCGTTGCCGTCACCGGTGTAGTCGGGCAGGTTCCAGTAGTTGTAGCCGTTGTCGTAGGCGACGCTGTTCTCGATCAGGATGGGCGAGAGGAACAGCCACGCGTCGAAGCCGTCGTCGGCGTTGCGCCAGAGCCGGGCGCCCCGGACCACGTTGCCGGTGCCGGAGCCCTCCTTGATCGCCAGCCCGTCCGCGCTCTCGCCGTTCTTGCGCGGGTCGCGGTTGCCGTAGCTGTCCAGGTCGATGATCTGGTTGCCGGACGACGAGCCCTGGATGTGCAGGCCCGACTCGTAGTTGTCCCGGGTGACCAGCCGCTCGTACCGGCCGTTGTTGGTGTCGACGCCGAAGATGCCGTACGGACCGTTGATGATCTCCAGGCCGACGAACCGCCACCAGTCGCCCTCGACGTGCAGCGCCCCCCGGTCGGGGCGGGGGATGGAGGAACCCACGGCACCCGGGGTGTACGGCATGTTCTCGCCGTCGATGATCACGCGCTCGCCGTTGTGGTTGGTGAGGGTGATCGGCTGCGCAGCGGTGCCGTCCTTGAGGATCTTGATGGTGACGCTCGGGGCATAGGTGCCGCCCCGGACCGCGATGGTGCCGCCGGGCTGCACGAGGTCGTGGGCGCGCTGGATGGTGCGCAGCGGCTGGGCCAGGGTGCCCGGGTCGGCGTCGTCGCCGTTCGTCGCGACGAACAGGGTGCCCGACGGCGGCGGTGCCGTGGTCGGCGGCGGCGTGGTCGGTGGAGCGCTGGTGGGCGGGGTGGTCGGCGGCGGGGTGGTC
This sequence comes from Micromonospora sp. NPDC050187, assembly GCF_044459745.1. NCBI lineage: Bacteria > Bacillati > Actinomycetota > Actinomycetes > Micromonosporales > Micromonosporaceae > Micromonospora > Micromonospora sp. NPDC050187. The sequence continues at coordinate 374,994 of NZ_JBITJH010000004.1, read as the reverse complement.
GGCGGGGTGCCGCCGCCGGTGCTGACCACCACGTCGTCGAAGGTCGCCGACGCGTACGCGGTCTGCAGGCCGATCCGGCCGGCGCTGGACAGCGCGCTGGTGCCCTGGCCGATCACCGTCCCGTCCACGCTGCCCCGGACGGTGGTGCCGGCGACCTCGACGGAGAGGGTGTACCAGGTCCCCGGGGCGACCGTACGGGAGGCGTCGGCGAGCACGGTCACCGAGTTGCCGCTGACCGCCTGCAACTGCACCCGGTTGCCGGGCAGCAGGGCGAGCCGGTAGTACACGGTCGATCCGCTCGCGCGGGCCAGCAGGCCGACGTGGCCGTTCGTGCCGAGGCTGAGCGGCTTCACCCGGGCCTGCACGGTGTACCCGGTCCAGCCGGTGCTGCCGGCGAAGAGTCGGGCGTTCTCGCTGCCGGCATTGGACTGCCGGGCGGCCGGGGACCCGTCGGTGACGACGGCCCAGCTGCCGCCGGACTTGGACCAGCCGCCGGTGTCGCCGTCGGAGAAGTCGTCGCTGAACACGGTGGCGGCGGAGGCGGTCGCGGCGAGCCCGACCACGAACGCGGCGGCGGGGGCGAGCACCGCCGACAGGAGGAGGGCCAGCCGACGCTGGCGGGACGGACGCATGTGGACGTACCTCCGGGGGACGGTGACGGAGGATGAAAGCGCTTTCCCCGCAGACGGTACGAACCCGCATTCAATCCTGTCAACCTCTTGCGGGACGCGCTCCCACCGACACCCGGCAGGCCGGCCCCGTCTCGGGGGCCGGCCGTCGTGCGGTGCGGTGGCGCGTCAGCGCCAGGTGTCGGTGCGGGTGACGGTGCCACCGGACGAGGTGCTGAAGCTGCGGTTGCCGCCGCCCTCCCAGGTCACCGTACCGTCGGCGTTCTTCTTGAGGTACTTGTACTCCACCGCGGTGTTCGGCGGGAGGTTCACCGTGGCCCCCCACACCGGGTAGGCGGCCGAGGAGAGCCGGACCGCGTTGGCCGGGTTCCACGCGCCCAGCGCCGCGACGTTGCCCACGACGTAGACGTTCTGGCCCCAGGCGGTGGTGGCGGTGGCCTGGAAGGAGGTGGCGACCGTCGAGGTGCCGGTGTCCCCCCGGAACGTCTCGGTCACCGTGACGCTGCCGGCCGCCGGGGTGACCAGGCTCCGGTTGGCGCCGGATTCCCAGGTCGCCGTGCCGGAGCTGGTCTTCTTGACGAACTTGAACTCCACCGTGCTGGACTTCGGCAGCTGCACCACGCCCCGGAAGACGCCGCCCTCGGCGGTCAGCTCGACCGCCGAGGCCGGGGCCCAGGAGCCGAGTGCGGGGACGCTGCCCACCAGATAGACACCCTGGCCGGCGGTGGTGGACGCGGTGACGGTGAAGGTGGCCTCGACGGTGTCGACGACCGGTCCGGGGACGTACGTGTCGGTCCGGGTCGCGGTGCCGCTGGCCGGGGTGGTGAAGCTACGGTCGGCCGCCTCCTGCCCCACCACCGTGGACCCGTTCCGGACCAGGTACCGGTAGGAGATCGCGGTGCCGGCCGGCAGCGCGACGGTGGTGGTCCAGGTGCTGCCGTCGCCGGTCAGGGCGACGGAGTTGGCCGTGTTGCCACCGCCGAGCGCGGCGGTGTTGCCGACCAGGTGCAGCGTCTGTCCGGCCTCGAGGGAGGCGGTGGCGGTGAACGTGGTGTTGACGGTGACCCCCGGGGTGGGCCGGGCGTTCACGTGGATGGCGACCGCGTTGTTGGCCGGGATGTTCACGGTGGCCCGTCCACCGGAGACGGTGACCCGGGTGCCGGTGCAGCCGGAACCACCGACCCCGCCGGAAATGACGTCGCAGTACTCGCCGTCGGCGAGGCCGGTGACGAACTGCGCGCTGGTGGCGGTGCCGGAGTCGTTGATACCGATCCAGGCGCGGTCACCCCGGTGGAAGCCGATGACGTTGTTGTTGACGGTGGTGAAGTCGGAGACGGTCTTGACCGACCGCGCCGCGTTGGCCCAGCCGACCATGCCCTTGATCCCGGTGGTCTGGCTCAGGCAGTTCCAGGCGCTGCCACAGACGGTGTCGGTGACGTACCCGTTGCCGTTGTGCGGCGGGGACTGGTTGCGGTTGTTCCAGGAGAAGCTGTCGTAGACCGACGGCTTGCCGTGCGGGTAGGCCAGCGCGAAGTAGTTGGCCAGGACGTAGTCGGTGCCGTTCTTGTAGGACAGGACGACCCCGTCACGCTCCAGGTCGTGGTTGGTGACCATGGCGAAGACGTTCGCGCTCGGCGCGTCCAGGTTCCAGTTGGGGATGTTCGCCAGCGCGGACACCGAGCCCTGGAAGGCGGCCCGGATCCCCTTGGCGTACGCGAAGTCCAGGACGTCCCCGTTGCCGATGAACGCCCGCGCCTTGAGCGCGTCGTTGCTGGCGCCGTCGAAGATCTCCTGGGCCACGTACGGACGCCGGTTCTCCGCGACCGTGTTGTCGAGCTTGCCCAGGATGGCCGCGAAGTCGTCCTTCTTGACATGCTTGACCGCGTCCACCCGGAAACCGTCGACGCCGAGGCCGATCAGGTCGTTGAGGTAGGCGGCGATCTTGTTGCGGACGCTCTCCTTCTCGGTGTAGAGGTCGGAGAGGGAGAGCAGCTCGCAGCTGGTGACCTGGGCCTCGTTGTTCCAGTCGTTGATTCCCCCGTTGGTCGGGCAGTTGTCGCCCGGGCGGTGGAAGTCGCCGTTGCCGTAGGGCACGGCGGGGTAGCTGTAGCCGGAGAACTGGGTGCCGGCGTACCCGACGCTGCCCGCCGGGTTGTTCGTGCCGGCCATGTGGTTGACCACCGCATCCACGTACACCCGCACCCCGGCGGCGTGGCAGGCGGTGACCATGGCGGCGAACTGCTGCCGGTTGCCGAACCGGCTCTCCAGCTTGTACGAGACCGGCTGGTAGACCTCGTACCACGGGTGCACGCCGTCGCTGCTGTTCGGCAGGCTGACCGACTCCTGCGGCGGGGCGACCTGGACGGCGCCGTACCCGGCCGGGCCGAGGTGGTTGGTGCAGGCCGCGGCGACCGACGGCCAGTTCCACTCCCAGAGGTTCGCGGTGACCTCACTGTCGTTCAGGGTGACAGCCGCCCGCGCGGGGGTCGCGGGCACGGTCGCCAGGACCACCGGAGTGGCGGCGGAGACGACGAGCGCGGCGGTGAGCAGGACACGGCCGGCGGGGCCGCGCAGGGGTGATCTCAGACGTTCCATGGCACGAGGACCTTCTTCCGGGGTCGAAGAGGTGCTGGCGAGAGTGGACGGCCGTCCGTGTAGCAGAACGATGAAGGATCGATGAAAGCTTTGCAAGACCTTGCGGGCAAGTTTTCGCAACCTGCCCGCAACATGCCCGCCACATTGGAGGCAGCCGGTCCGCAGTTCGTACGGGACTTACGCGAGCGAGCCGCTTTACGCCGGCAGACCACCGTCCCGACGCCTGGGAGAGTGATTGACGTGTGACGAGCCAGCGGCGTAGCGTCCGCGCAAGATGTTCCATCGTCTTGCACCGCTTTGCGAGCCGTACGGGGCCTGGATGCGCTGCCCGCCGGACGCGGCGACGGGACGGGCGGCACCGGCGAGCGGAGGGGGCCACCACTGATCACGTTGTCGGTCGGGGCTGTTAGCGTCGCGCCGCTGGCCTACCCGTCCGACCGGAGGTTGTCGTGATCAGCTCGCATGCGTCGTCGTTCGCCGGGTTACCGGTGCGGCTCTTCACCCCCGGGGAGCCCCTGCCGGAGGATCCGTCGGCGGTGGCCTGGAGGCTGGAGGTCGAGGAGTTCGAGGCCGAGCCCGAGGAGTTCGCCGACCTGGTGGCGACGTTCCGGGCGACGGTGCCCGCCGAGGCCGTCCGGGCGGTGGTGGTCGGTGAGTGGGGCAGCGCGTACGAGCGGGCGCTGCCGGTCGAGCTGCTGGTGGACGCGGCGACCGAGTGGACCGGGCTGCGCGCGATCTTCCTCGCCGACCTGGTCTTCGAACAGTGTGAGATCTCCTGGCTGACGCTGACCGACATCACCCCCCTGCTGACCGCCTACCCGGCCCTGGAGACGCTCTGGGTGCGCGGCGGCAAGGAGCTCATGCTGAGCCCGGTGCGGCACGACGGGCTGCGGGAGCTGCGTTTCGAGTCCGGCGGGCTGCCCGGCCCGCTGGTCCAGGCGGTGGGCGAGTCCCAGCTGCCGGCACTGGAACGGCTGGTGTTCTGGCTCGGCCGCACCGACTACGGCGCGAGCACCGGCCGGGAGGAACTCGCCCCGGTGCTGGCCGGCGCCGGGCTGCCGGCGCTGCGCCACCTGGGGCTGTGCAACAGCGAGATCGCCAACGCGGTCGCCCGGATGGTCGCCGACGCTCCGATCGTCGCCCGGCTGGAGGTGCTCGACCTGTCGATGGGGGTGCTCACCGACGACGGCCTGGACGCGCTGCTGGCCGGCCAGTCGTTGACCCACCTGCGTCGGCTCGACCTGGCGCACCACTTCCTGTCCGACGAGGCGCAGCAGCGCGTGGTGGCCGCGCTTCCCGGTGTCGACGTCGACCTCTCGGACGCCCAGAAGGTCGAGGTCTACAGCGGCCGCGAGTACCGCTTCACCGCCGTCGGGGAGTGACCGGCGATGACCTTCGTCAACCACGCGCAGTCCTTCGCCGGCCGGCCGGTGGTCGACTTTCTCCTGGACGAGCCACTGCCGACCCTGGACACCCCGGTGTCCTGGCGGTTCTCCCACAACGAGTTCGACACCTCCGCCGGGTACACCCCGTCCGAGCCGTTCCGCGGCGCGTTCGACGAGTTCCTCGCGAAGGTCGGGCCGTCGGTGGAGTCGCTGGTCATCGGCCCCTGGGGGTACGCGGCGTTCAATGTCGCCCCGATCTCGCAGCTCTGCGCTGCGGCACCCCGGCTGCCGGCGCTGCGGGCGCTGTTCCTCGGCGACATGACCTCCGAGGAGTGCGAGGTCTCGTGGATGCGGGTCGGTGACGTCAGCCCGCTGCTCGCGGCGTACCCGGAGCTGGAGGTGCTGCGGGTCCGGGGCGGTAAGGATCTCGCCTTTGCGCCGGTGAAGCACGAGCGGCTGCGCGAGCTGGCGGTGGAGACCGGCGGGCTGTCCCCGGCGTTCACCCGGGCGGTGCTCGACTCGGAGCTGCCCGCCCTGACCGACCTGGAGCTGTGGCTCGGCACCCCTGACTACGGCGGTACCACGGACGTGACGGACCTGGCCCCGTTGCTGGCCGGCGAGCGCTTCCCGGCGCTGCGCCGCCTCGGGCTGCGCAACGCCGAGATCGCCGACGACCTGGCCGAGGCGCTGTCGACCGCGACGGTGGTGCCCCGGCTGGAACGCCTCGACCTGTCGCTGGGCACGCTCGGCGAGCGGGGTGCCGCCGCACTGCTGGCCGGTCAGCCGCTGACCCACCTGACCGAACTCGACCTGCACCACCACTACCTGGATGTGGAGACGGCCGCCGCGCTGGTCGCCGCCCTGCCCGGGGTGCGGGTGGACGTGTCCGACCCACGGGAGGACGAGGAGGACGACGGGGAGAGCTACCGGTACACCGCCGTCGGGGAGTGACCCGTGCCGGTTCGGGACGGCCCGGCCTGGGTAGCACCAGGGCAACCGGACGCCGAGGAGGACCTGATGAGCGACCCGAGGTACGCGGCACTACCACTGGCCGCCACCGGCCTGCGGAACGAGGACGACGGCAGCGGTCCTGAGCCGACCGACGCGATCGTCGGCGCGGACGACGCGGCGGCCGACGCCGCCCGGGCCGGCGCCGACGTCGACCTGACCGGGGCGAACCGGGACGGTGATGGGGTTCCGGTCGGCGCGGCCGACGCCGACGCCGACCGGGAGCGCGCCGCCCGGCAGACCGACTGACCACCGTTCGACCGACCGACCGACCACCATTCGGGAACCCGGCCGCCGCCCCGCCCGGGGGGGGGGGGCGGCGGCCGTCGTGCCGTCAGCCTCCGGCGCTCACCGGCCCCGGCCGGGCGGCGGTCGCGCGGCAGGTCGCCAGCACCTCCCGCAGCTGGTCCAGCGCCCACCGGAGGTCGTCGTCGGTGGCGACCAGCGGGGGTGCCATCCGGATGGTGGAACCATGGGTGTCCTTGACCAGCACGCCCCGCCCGGCCAGCGCGGCGCAGATGTGCCGCCCGGTGGCCAGGGCCGGGTCGATGTCGATGCCGGCCCACGCGCCCGCGCTGCGCACGGCGGTGACGCCGTCGCCGATCATGGCGTCGAGCCCCTCCCGCAGGACGGCGCCGAGGCGGCGGGCCCGGGCCTGGTACTCGCCGGTGCCGAGCAGGTCCACCACGGCCTCACCGACCGCCGCCGCCAGCGGGTTGCCGCCGAAGGTGCTGCCGTGTTCACCCGGCTGGAGCAGACCGAGGACGGCCCGGTCGGCGAGCACGGCGGAGAGCGGGACGATGCCACCGCCGAGCGCCTTGCCGAGCAGGTACACGTCCGGGCGGACGCCGGCCCGCTCGCAGGCGAACGTCGTGCCCGTCCGCCCCAGCCCCGACTGGATCTCGTCGGCGACAAACAGCGCCTGCCGCTCGGTGCAGATCCGGCGGACCCCGGCGAGGTAGCCGTCGGCGGGAACGACCACACCGGCCTCGCCCTGCACCGGTTCGATGAGCACGGCGGCGGTGTGCTCGTCGACGACGGCCTCCAGGGCCGGGAGGTCGTCGTACGGCACGACGGTGAAGCCGGGGGTGAACGGGCCGAACCCGGCCCGGGCCTGCGGGTCGGTGGAGAAACTGACGATCGTGGTGGTCCGGCCGTGGAAGTTGCCGGCGGCCACGACGATGGTCGCCCGGTCGGCGGGGACACCCTTGACCTCGTACGCCCAGCGGCGGGCGACCTTGACCCCGGTCTCCACCGCCTCCGCGCCGGTGTTCATCGGCAGGACCAGGTCCATTCCGGCCAGCGCGGCGAGTTTGGCGGCGAACGGGCCGAGCCGGTCGTTGTGGAAGGCGCGGCTGGTCAGGGTCACCTTGGCCAACTGTTCCCGGGCGGCGGCGAGCAGCCTCGGGTGACCGTGGCCGAAGTTCAGCGCCGAGTATCCGGCCAGCAGGTCGAGGTAGCGATGACCGTCGACGTCGGTGACCCAGGCTCCTGCGGCCTCGGCGACGACGACCGGCAGTGGGTGGTAGTTGTGGGCGAGGACCGCCTCCTCCCGGCTGATCGCGGCGCGGGTGCGGGTCCGGTCGGCGGCCTCGGTTCGGATGCTCATCGGCGGATCTCCAGGGTGCAGCACTTGGCCCCGCCGCCGGCCTTGGCCAGCTCGGACAGGTCGACCGGGACGGGCCGGTAGCCCCGGGCGGCGAGTTGGGCGATCAGGTCGGTGGCGGCCTGCGCGACCACCACGTTTGCCCCGTCGCTGACGGAGTTCAGCCCGAGGGCGAGCGCGTCGGCCTCGGTGGCCAGCAGGGCGTCGGGGAACAGGTGCGCCAGGGCCCGTCGGCTGCCCGGGGAGAACGCCGCCGGGTAGTAGGCGACGGTGTCGTCGTCGAGGACGAACAGCGCGGTGTCCAGGTGGTAGAAGCGCGGGTCGGTCAGGCACAGCGACACCACCGGCCGGCCGAGGAACTCCTGCGCCTCGCCGTGCGCGGCCGGTTCGGTGCGGAAGCCGCTGGCGGCGAGCACCAGGTCCCGGGTGACCGCGAAGTCGCCCTCCCCCTCGTTGACGTGCTCGGGCGGTCGGACGCTGGGGAACCCCGCCGCGGTGAACCAGGCCCGGTAGGCGGGGGCCTCGGGCGCCCGTTCGACGTTGCGGTACCGGGCGCCGTAGACCAGGGAGTCGAGCACCAGGCCGCAGTTGGCGGCGAAGACCATGTCGACCAGACCGGGCACCGGGTCGACCAGGTGCACGGTGTGGCCGAGCTGGCGGTACGTCTCGCACAGCCGCGTCCACTGGGCGGTCGCGCGGGCCCGGTCGACCGGCACCGCCGGGTCCATCCAGGGGTTGATCGAGTAGGTGACGTCGAAGTGGGCCGGCGGGCACATGAGGTACTCACGCCGGGTGGCGGTGCGAATCATCGTGGGTCGTCCCGGGTGAGGATGTCGTCGACGGCCGCCTCCAGGGCCGCCTCGGCGCGGGCGACCCGCTGCCGCAGGTCGCCGACGTGCTGCCGGTCGGCGGCGAGCCGCTCGGCGAAACGGGCCGCCTCCCGTCGGACCGCCGCCGGTGCCGGGCCGCCGTAGAGGGTCCGCCGGACCACGAACGCGTGCGGGTCCATCGCCTCGGCGAACTGCTCCGGGGTCAGGCCGCTGTCGCGGCCGAGCACCTGCCGGGCCGCGTCGTCGAGCAGGGCGGGGGTGGCCGCCGGGGCGGTCACCCCGCGCTCGATGCCGAGCCGGACGAACACACCGACGACCTGGTGGGCGTGCCGCCAGTCGAGCCCGGTGTGCCGGACCAGGGCGGTGGCGACGTCGGTCACCTGGGCCCAGTGCGCACCCGCCTGGGCGGCCAACCGGTTCCGGTCGACGCGCAGGTCGGCGAGGATCCCGGCGCAGTCGCGGAGCTTGCCGGAGATCGACCCGCACATCGACCAGAGCGCCTGCTGCGAGTAGCGGCGTTCGAGGATCGGGAAGCCGGTCGGGCCGCGTTCGGCGGTGATCACCCCGACCAGGGCCGCCAGGGCCTGGGTGGCGACCGACTTGACGTCCTCCAGGGCGTCGGGGTTCTTCTTCTGCGGCATGATGCTGCTCGTGCCGCAGTACCGGTCGGGCAGTTCCACGTAGCCGAACTCGGAGGTCGACCACAGGTAGAGGTCGTCGGCGAGCCGGGCCAGGGTGGCACCGGTGGTGGCGAGCAACGCCGCCGTCTCCATCTCCAGGTCGTGACTGAGGATCGCGTCCATGGTGTGCGGCAACGGGGCGTCGAAGCCGAGCAGGTCGGCGACCCGGTGCCGGTCGACCGGCAGGTCGCTGCCGGTGAGGATGGCGGCCCCGGCCGGTGAGAGGTTGAGCCGGCCGTACAGCCCGAACAGCCGTTCGGTGTCCCGGGCGAAGGCCTGCTCGAACATGGTCGCCCAGTGCGCGAACGTGGTCGGTTGGGCGTGCTGGCCGTGGGTGTAGCCGGGCATCACCGTGTCGGTGTGCGCCTCGGCCAGGTCGAGCAGGACGCCCCGCAGGCCGGTCAGGGCGGGCAGGAGCGCGTGCAGGTGCCAGCGGATCGTCATCCGGCGGGCCACCTCGATCAGGTCGCCGGAGCTGCGGCCGAGGTGGATCCGGCCGCCGGTGTCCGGACCGAGGGTGGCGGTGAGGTACTGCTCGCCGGAGTGCATCCCGCCACCGGCGGCGATCCGGGTCTCGGCGACACCCCGGACGTCCATCTCCCGCAGGGCGGCGACGATGGCCCGGCCGGTGGCCGGGTCGAGCAGGCCCTGTTCGGTGAGCATCACCGCGTGGGCCTTGTCGAAGGCGTGGATCGCCGGCAGGGAGTCGCCGAGCAGTTCCGTGCGGTGGCTGCGCAGGTGCGGCAGCTGTTCCTCGGTCAACCGGACGCCGGTGGCCCGGAAACCCTGGTGGTCGTGGTCGGTGGTCATCGACGGGCTCCTCCGGCGCCGAAGACGGCGAAGTGGAACAACAGGTACGCGGTGAGCGTGGCGGTGGTCGACGTGGGGTGGTCGGTGAGCGGGTTGACCTCGGTGACGGCGAACGCGTCGCAGTGCGGGGCGAGCAGCCGGACGGCCTCCAGCGCCTCGCCGGAGGTGAGGCCGCCCGGTTCGTGCGCGCCGGCTCCGGGGGCGAACGCCGGGTCGATCGCGTCGATGTCGAAGGAGAGGAAGAGGTGGTCGGCGCCGGAGACCCGGTCGAGGATCTGCTCGACGGCGGAGACCGGGCCGAGCGCCTGGAACTCCCGGGCGGTGATGTGGGGCAGTCCGGACGTGCGCTTGAAGGTCGCCGAGGACGGGAAGTTGAAGTGTCGGACGGCGACCTGGATGCAGTCGTCGGCGTTGATCCGGTCGAGTTCCAGGCTGCGGCGCATGCCGCTGGACTGGCTGACCCGGCCCTGGTACCGGTTGTGGTCCATCAGGTCGAGGTGGGCGTCGAAGTGGATGACCCCGACCCGTCCGGGCAGGGCCTCGTGCACACCCCGGGCGCAGGGGAAGAGAACCGAGTCGTCGCCGCCGATGACGATCGGCGACCGGCCCTCCCGCAGCGAGGCCGCCACGGCGGCGGAACAGGCGTCGAGGGTGGCGTGGATGTCGTGGCCGACGACGTCCACGTCGCCCCGGTCGCGCAGCAGGTCGTCGCCGACCTCGTGCACCGAGTCGCTGTCCAGGGAGTAGATGGCACCGTTCTCGATGCGCTGGGTGATCCAGCCCAGTGCCTCGCGGACCCGGGCGGGCGCATAGCGCGAACCCGGCCAACCCAGGGTGGAGCCCCCGTCGAAGGGGACCCCCCACAGGTCGAACGTCCGCGGCTGGTGACGACGTGGCATTCCTGACCTCTCGCTGTGCGACGACGGTGGTTGGTGGGTTCAGCCGAGGACACGGGAGACGAACTCCCGGGTCCGGGGGTGCTGGGGGGCGCCGAGCACGTCGGCCGGGGAGCCGCTCTCCACGACGACACCGTCGTCCATGAAGACGAGCGTGTCGCCGACCTCGCGGGCGAAGCCGATCTCGTGGGTGACGACGACCATGGTCATGCCGTCGGCGGCGAGGGTCTTCATCACGTCGAGCACCTCGCCGACCAGTTCCGGGTCGAGGGCGGAGGTGGGCTCGTCGAAGAGCATGAGGTACGGCTGCATGGCCAGCGCCCGGGCGATCGCGACCCGCTGCTGCTGTCCGCCGCTGAGCTGTGCCGGGTACGCGTCGTACTTGTCGCTGAGACCCACCCGGTCGAGCAGCCGACGGGCGGCGGCGGTGGCGTCGGCGCGGTTGTGCCGCAGGGCGCGCAGCGGCCCCTCCACCACGTTGCCGAGCGCCGTCATGTGCGGGAAGAGGTTGAACCGCTGGAAGACCATGCCGATCCCGCGCCGCTGTCGGGCGATCTCCCGCTCGTTCAGCTCGTACAGCCGGCCCTGGCGCACCCGGTGGCCGACCAGCTCGTCGCGGACCCACAGCTCGCCGTCGTCGATGCGTTCGAGTTGGTTGACGCAGCGCAGGAAGGTGCTCTTGCCCGACCCGGACGGCCCCATCACGCAGAGCACCTCCCCGGCGTGCACGGTCAGGGACACCCCCCGCAGCACGTGGACCGGTCCGAACGACTTGTGGATCCCGATGGCCTGGACGACGGGTGTGCCGGTCACGCCGGGTTCTCCTTCTCTCGGCGCGCGAGGGCGCGAACGGCCCGGCGGGTGGTGTGCTGGAAGCCCCGGCCGAACCGTCGTTCGACGAAGTGTTGGATCACGCTGAGCACCGAAACGACCACCAGGTACCAGATCGCCGCCACGATGAGCAGTTCGATGACCCGGTTGTTGGCGTAGTAGATGAACTCGGCGCTCTCCAGGATCTCGCCGTAGGTGATCACCGCAGCGAGCGAGGACATCTTCAGGGTGCTGATGAACTCGTTGCCCAGCGGCGGCACGATCACCCGCATCGCCTGGGGCAGGACCACCCGGCGGCGGATCTGCCCCGGGGTGAGACTGAGCGCCTGGGCGGCCTCGATCTGGCCCCGGTCGACCGCCAGGATGCCGGCGCGGACGAGTTCGGCGGTATAGGCGCTCATGTTGATGCCCAGCCCGAGCAGGGCCGCCACGAACGGCGTCATCACGTCGATGGTGCGGGCCTGGAAGCTGCCGAAGCCGATGGTCGGGAAGACCAGCGCCAGGTTGTACCAGATCAGCAGTTGCAGCAGCACCGGCACGCCCCGGAACAGCCAGACGTAGCCGAAGGCGACGGTCCGGGTCACCGGGTTGGCCGACATCCGCATCACCGCGACCACGACGCCGAGGACGATGGCCACCGCCATCGAGCAGAGCGTGATCACGATGGTGTTGCCCAGTCCGTGCAGGATCGCCCCGGCGGTCAGGTACCGGCCGACCACCGGCCACTCGATGCTGCCCTGGGCGAAGGCCCGGGCGAGCAGCGCGAGCAGGGCGAGCACCAGCGCCGCCGAGACCCAGCGGCCGTGATGCCGTAGCGGCACCCGGGGCAGGCCGGCGAGTTGTCCCGGTCCCGGTGCCGGCGAGGTGGCGGTTCCACCCCGGTCCGTGCTGGTCATGGTGCCTCCCGTCGGTGCTTTCGCCGAGTCTCACCGGCGACGACGGGGGTGCGGTACCTGACAGGAGGTCCAATGAGACCGCCCTGACCAGGACTTTCTGTCCTACCGAGTGCCGGGTCGGCGCTACGTCCGGTCGGGTGTCGGGCGGGTGTCGTCCGGGTCGGCGGCGCCGTCGGCGAGTAGGGCGAGCCACAGCTCCATGCGTTCGTAGGCGGAGGCGAGGTCACGGCCGGTGATCCGCTCGATGCGCTCGACCCGGGCCCGCAGGGTGTGCCGGTGGATGCCGAGTTCGGCGGCGGTCTCGTTCCAGTGCCCGTTGTGCGCGAGGAACGCGCGCAGGGTGGCCAGCAGGGTCCCGTCCCGACCACCGTCGTGCTGCTGGAGCGGGCCGAGCACCCGGCGGACGAAGCCCGCGAGCGCCTGGGGTGACTGGGCGTGGAACAGCATCTGGAGGGCTTCCAGATCGTCGAAGCGGGTCACCGCCCGCCGTTCGGCCTGGCCGACCTCGGCGGCGTGACTGGCCGCGCGGTGCGAGTGCGTGACGCGTTCGACGGGCACCACGTCGCCCAGGCCGAGCGCGACGGTGGGCCGGACCGAGGCCAGTCGGGCGAGGGCGCGGGCGGTGCGGTCCGAGCCGTCGGTGAGCACGGTGACCCGGGCCTGCCGGCCGGTGGTCTGGACCACCACCGCGCCGGGCAGGTTGGCCTCGCTCATCAGCTCGTTCACCCGGTCGCCCAGCGGGTCGCCCCGGCTCGCGTCGCAGAGGTACGTGGCGACCCGCAGGGCGGTGGCGTCGAGGTCCCAGCCGGTGACGTGCTGGTGGGCCACCGTCGGCGCGATCGCGCCACGGAGCAGTTGGAGCAGGGTGTCGGCGCGCAACCGGCGCAGTTGCCGGCTGGCCGCCTGCGAACGTTCCATCTCCAGCGACAGCAGGGCCACCCCGCCGGCCAGCACCATCCGGCTGTAGTCGCTGGCCCGACCCGGCACGCCGGCGACCAGGAAGCCGCGCATCCGGCCCCGGGCGCCGAGGGTGTGGATCGCGATGGACTCGCGCGGGGTGACCACCGCGCTGCTCGCCCGGATGCCCCGTTCCCGGGTGCGCATGAGGTCCGGGAGCAGGGCGGGCAGCCGCTCGCCGGCCTCCGGCGGCCAGGCCCGGACGACGGTGGCCGCCGTGTCGGTGAGCACCGCCCAGCCGTCGACCGCCCGGGAGATCGCGGTGACGATGCCGCCCCGTCCGGACTCCAACGCGGCGGCGGTCAGCGTCTGCTGGGCGTCGAAGGCGCGGGCGATGGTGTCGTAGCGCTCGGCGGCGAGCAGGTTGGACACGCCCTCGGAGATCGCCACGTAGGGCGCGTCGACCGGGATCTCCAGCACGGGCAGGCCGCGTTCCTCGGCGGCGGCCCGCAGGGGTCCGGGGACGTCGGGGTGGTCGAGGCCGACCCCGAAGCCGAGTCCGGCCAGCCCGGCGTCGGCGAGCCGGTGCAGGTACGGCCCGAACTCCTCCGGGTCGGTGATCCGCATACCGGTGGTGAGCAGGAGTTCCCCACCGCGCAGCCACGGCGTCGGGTCCACCGTCTCGCTGACGTGCACCCAGCGCACCTCGTTGCCCACACCGGTGCCGCCGGCCACCATCCGCAGCCGCAGTTCCGGCAGTGCGAGAACCTGCGCGACGGTCACCGCCATCGGACCCCACCCCCTGTCGTCGATCATGTATGGACGGCCTGTCTTCGACATGAAGTACAGTCCGACCTGCGGCGACGTGACAATAGGTCGCCTTCCGACAGCCGCGCGGTCGCTTGAAGACTGGGGCAACGCCAGCCGATCACCGGCGGCGGTCAGGCGGGGTGTGGGGTGCGCCATCACCCGCGAACCCGGAGGAGACAGGTGTGAAGAAGTCAGCCACATGGGTGAGCGTGGCGGTCGCGGCGGCGCTCCTCGCCGGTTGCGGCGGCACGGACGAGCCGGCGGCCAGCAGGGCGTCGGACAACCCGCTCAACGCGATGCTCCCCGAGTCGGTCCGCAGCGCCGGTCGGCTCAACGTCGGCAACAGCCCGGTCTATCCCCCGATGTCCTACCTGCCGGAGGGCACCGAGGACCGCGAGAAGCGGCAGGGCTTCGACGTCGACCTGGCCCGGGCCATCGGCGAGAAGCTCGGCGTCACCGTCACGTTCGTCACCCAGGAGTACGAGCAGTACATCCCGTCCCTGGCCACCGGCCGGGTCGACCTGGTGCAGTCCGCCATGCAGGACCTGGAGTCCCGCCGCGACACGGTCGACTTCGTCGACTACTACACCACCGGCCCTCAACTGTTCACGCGTGCCGACCGGGCCGGCCAGTTCCCGACCGAGGCCGACGTCTGCGGGCACAAGGTGGCGGTGGACAGCGGCGACACCGGATACCGGGCGGCGCTCACCGACTTCAACACCCGGGTCTGCGCCGCCGCCGGCAAGCCGCCGGTCCAGGAGCTGACCACCAACGGCACGGCCGACGCGCTGTTGCAGTTGCAGCAGGGTCGCGCCGACGTGAGCATCCGGGGCGCGGAGTCCATCCGGTACGTCACGAAGGAGCAGGAACCGGGCAAGTACACGCTGATCGGCAAGCCAATCGCGGAGATCCCGGTCGGCATCGGCGTCAGCAAGAAGCAGACGCAGCTGCGCGACGCGGTGGTGGCGGCGCTCAAGGCGCTGATCGAGGACGGCACCTACGCCACGATCGGCGAGAAGTGGGGCCTGTCGGACATCCTGCGTCCGGCGGTGACCGTCAACGGCCAGCCGGCGGCCTGACCATGACCGTCACCGTCCTGCGCGGCGGCACCGTGTTCACCCCGCAGCGGGCCGGCACCGCCGACGTGGTCGTCGGTGGACGGGACGTCCTCGCCGTGACGGCGGCGGGTGATCCCCCGTCCGGCGGCCCACCGACCGGGTCGCCGGACGCGGTGGTCCACGACTGCACCGGCCTGCTGGTGGTGCCCGGGCTGGTCGACGGGCACCTGCACATCGTCGGCGGGGGCGGCGGCTCGGGATACCACTCCCGGATCCCGGAACTGCCGGCCGACGTGATCGTCGAGGCCGGCACCACCACCTGCGTCGGGATGCCCGGCGTCGACCCGGTCAGCAAGGGCCCGGAGGCGCTGCTCGCCCGGGCGTACGCCCTGCCGGTCGCCGGCCCACGCGCCTGGGTGATGGCCGGCGGGTTCCACTGGCCGCCGCCCACCCTGACCGGGTCCCTGCTGCGGGACCTCTACCTGCTGCCGCACCTGGTCGGCGTCAAGGTGGCCCTGTACGAGCACAAGGCCACCTGCCCGGACCTCGCCGAGCTCACCCGGCTGCTGCGGGAGCTGGAGTGGGCGGCCGGGGCCACCGGCCGGGCGGCCCTGCTGCACGTGCACCTCGGCACCGCGGGCGGCGACCCGGACCTGCTCCCCCGCGCTCTGGACGCCTCCGGAGCGGACCCGCGCCGGCTCCAGGTCACCCATGCCAACTACGGTCCCCGGACACTCGACCTGGCCGCCCGGATCGGTGCCGCCGGCTCCTGGGTCGACGTCAACCCGCTGATCAACCCGGATCGCATCGCCGGTGCGGTGGCTCCGGTCGACGCGGTCGCCGAACTGCTCGACCGGGGGGTGCCGGCCGACCGGCTCACTCTCAGCAGTGACGGGAACGCCTCGGTGCCCCGGACGCGGCCCGACGGCACCCGGGAGGACTTCGCCTACCGGGTGGAGCTGCTGCCCACCGTCCGCGCGCTGGTCGACACCGGCACCCTCGACCTGCCCGACGCCCTGGCCCTGGTGACCCGCAACCCCGCCGCCGCGCTCCACCTGGCCGGTGCCGGCACGCTGCGGCCCGGCGTACCGGCCGACATCGTCGTGCTCGACCCGGAGCTGCGGGTCCGCCGGGTGTTCCGGGACGGCACCGAACTGGTCCGGGACGGCCGGGCGGTCACCCCTGCCCCGTTCCGGCCGTCGCCGGGCGGGGTCGCCGCCGGCGCGGGCCCGGACACCGGGAGCCGCTGATGCGACACGTGCTCTTCCAGGACCCGGGACCGGCGACGCCCGCCGGGCCGCCGGTGCCGGTCTGGGTCGACGCCGCCACCCCGACGCCCGGCCCCGGCCAGGTGCTGATCGAGGTGCACGCGGCCGGGCTCAACCGCGCCGACCTGCTGCAACGCGACGCCGACTACCGGCCGCCGGCGGGCGAGTCGGCGGTACCCGGGCTGGAGTGCGCCGGTCGGATCGTCGCACTGGGCAGCGGGGTCACCGACCTGCGGGTCGGTGACCGGGTCTGCGCTCTGCTCGGCAGCGGCGGGTACGCCACCCACGTCGTCGCGCCGCGGGCCCAGGTGTTGCCGGTGCCCGACGGGTGGAGCATGACGGAGGCCGCCGCGCTGCCGGAGGCCCTGGCCACCGCCTGGTGGAACCTGCGGATGCTCGGCGGTCTGCGCCCGGGCGACCGGGTGCTGGTGCACGCGGCCAACTCCGGCGTGGGCACCATGGCCGTCCGCCTGGCCCGGGTGCTCGGAGCGAGCGTCGCCGGCACGGTCCGCACCGCCGAGCTGGCCGAACGGGTACGGGCCCTCGGTGCCGATCCGGTCGTCGTGTCCACGAGGGCCGACGCGGAGCGGACCCTGCGCGAGCGGGCCCCGGAGGGTTTCGACATCGTGCTCGACCTGGTCGGCGCGGCGGTCGCCGAACTCACCCTGGCCGGGTTGCGCACCGGAGGCCGGTGGCTCTGTGTCGGCGTACTCAGCGGCGACGAGGTCAGCCTCAGCCTGCGCACCGTGATCCGGCGTCGGCTCGTACTGACCGGCGGGTCACTGCGTAGCCTGCCCGCCGCCGAGAAGGCCGCCATCCTCGCCGACCTACGGCGGTCCCGGCCATGGGCGGCACCGGACGGGGTCCGCCCGGTGCTCGCCGCCGCGTACCCGGCGGCCGGGGTCACCGCCGCCCTGGAACACCTGGAACGCGGTGGCCTGCTCGGCAAGATCGTGCTCGACCTCACCCGCTGACCCCGCTCCCCGATCCGCCCCAGCCTTTCTGGAGTTGCCGTGACCCCGACCGCACCCACCCCGAGTCCCGCCACCGAACGCGTCGGACTGGCGCTCGGCTACGACCCGGCGGTGTCCGTCCGGCAGATGGCCGGCTCGGCCGCCGCCGCCGAGCGGGCCGGTTTCGACACCGCCTTCTTCTCCGAGACGCTGTTCACCAACCGCGACTCGGTCAGCGCCCTCGCCGCTTTCGGGCTGGCCACCGAGCGGGTCACCCTCGGCACCACCCAGGTGGTCCGGCTGCGCAGCCCGCTGGTGATGGCGCAGACGGCGGCCACCCTCGACGAGCTGAGCGGCGGACGACTCGTCCTGGTGGTCGGGGCGTTCACCGCCAAGCACGCCGCCCGCAACGGCCGGCCGTTGACCGACCCGGTCACCACCCTCCGGGAGTACGTCGAGTCGATCCGGGCGCTGCTCACCGGGGAACGGGTCACCTACCGGGGCGAGGTGGTGCAGCTCGACGACGTGGCCCTGAACTTCACCCCGCTCCGGCCGGACATCCCGATCTGGATCGCCGCCGCCAGCCGCCGGGGGCTGGTCAACGCGGCGGCGCTCGGCGACGGCGTGCTGCTGGATGCCGGGACGTCCCCGGAGTACTCGGCCAACGCGGTCGAGCTGCTCCGGCGCAGCTGCGAGAAGATCGACCGGGACCCGACCGAGCTGACCGTGGCGCAGCTGGTCAACACCTCCATCGAGGACGACCGGGAGACCGCCGTCGCCGCGATCCGCTGGGAGGTGGCGACCAAGTTCACCTATGCGTCCACGCCGAAGGCCAAGATGTCGGTGGGCGAGCCGACCATCGACCCGGACGACCTGCCCCGGTTCGCCGACGCCTTCGCCCGGGGCGGCAAGGCCGCGCTCCAGGAGATCCTGCCCGAGCGGTACGTCACCTCGCTGACCGCCACCGGCACCGCCGACGACGTGCGGGCCCGGATCGCCGCGTACCGGCAGGCCGGAGTCACCCTGCCACTGGTCCGCCCGGCCGCGCCGCACCAGCTCGACCGGCTGCTGCGCACCTTCGGCCGACCCGAGGCGGGGTGACCGGCGCGGAGCCGACCGGTCCCGGTGCGGGACACGTCGCCGAGCAGCACCGGCCGGGCCGGCTCAGCCGGCGACCGGCGTGCGGCAGGAGTCCAGCCAGCGCCGGTACCAGCGGGCGAAGTCCAGCGGCACGCCGTCCTCGTCGCGCAGCGGCCGGAACCCACCCCCGTCGGCGCTGTCGTCGGCCCACATCTGCCCACGTGCCGGTCCGCTGACCACCAGCGCCTCCCGCAGGGCGCACCCGAGGTGGCACAGGTAGAGCAGGCCGACGGAGTGGGCGTCGTCGTAGACCACCGAGTCGTACAACTCCTGGTAGGCGTCCTCGGCGGACTCCAACGCCTCGGGCGAGTCGAAGTCGTCCTCGTCCGGCTGCGGCGGGAGGTCGTCGGCCGGGTTGAACGCCTCGGTGTGCGCGAAGGGCTGGTCGAGGGTGTCCAGGTCGGTCAGGTCGGCGCCGTCGCCCTCCCACTGCCACCGTCGGTCGACCCGGCGCGGCGGGAAGAGCCCGTACGCCGGGCCGGCTCCACCCCGGCCCGCCGTCACCAGGAACGACCGGTACTCGGCCGGCAGTTCCAGCCGCAGTTGTCCCTCCAACTCGGCCAGTTCCGCGCCGGACAGCGGGGGTTCGAGGACGAAACCGTGGCTGCCGGCGCCGAAGACCTCCCCGGCCCGCGGGTCGGCGGCCAGTTGGGCGAGGCGGGGCGGTACGTCGGACCAGTCGACAGTCATGGCGCGCACCGTACCGGCGACCACCGACAGCGACCGTCGGCCCACCCGTACGCCGGCACGGGCCCGCCGACGGGCCGCGGTGACCTGCGGCCCGGTCCGACCCGGCCGTGCGGACGTGTCGGTGGTCACCCGTACGGTGTGCGACCGTGAACGCGCTTCAGACGTACCGCTACCTCCGACCGTCCGCCCTGAGCGACGGTGACCTGGCACTGCAGACCAGCGGCGGCCCCTCGGCCAACCCCCGGTTCTTCGTCGGCTTCCTCACCGCGCCCCGGGCCGCCGCGTCCGGGCTGCTGGCGGTCGCCGAGGTCGCCCGGACCCGCTACCACCAGCCGGTCAACCCGGCGAGCCTGGACCCGGTGGTCACCGGCAGCCGGGACCGGCTGCGGTTCGAGTCCTTCTCCGGCTGCTGCGGGGTGTACGCGCGCCTCGACGTCTCCCCCATCGGCTTCGACGGCGACGTCGTCGAGCACGGCACCACCAACGTGGACGTGAACGCACCGCTGCGGGAGGCGCTGGCCCGGGTCGGTGGCCTCGACCCGCTGCACCTGTCGGTCGGCCCGGACGACCTCACCGTGTCGACGATGGACGGTCCGGTGGTGGAGAAGAAGGTGCCGCTGCCGTCCCGCTGGCTGCGCGGCTTCGCCGAGGTGCACGTGCTGGCCGCCGAGATGACCCTGCGCGCCGAGGTCCCGGCGACCGAGGCGGCGGCGTTCCTGCGTCGGCTGCCGTCCGCCGGCGACCGGTCGGTGCTCTGGGCGGTGCCGGCCGGCCGGACGCTGCGGCTGACCTCCCGCCCCGGTCCGGGAGCGGTCTGCCTGGCCGGGGCCGGTCGGTTGGCCGCGCTGCGCGGGCTGCTGCGCTTCGCCACGACGCTGCGGGTGTACGGGCCGGCGGTGGGTGCCGGGTCACCGGCGGCGGCGAGCGTCTGGGAGTTGGACACCGGCGGAATGCGGTTGTCGCTGACCCTGTCGCCGGAGCCGTACCGGGGGTTCTCCGGCGAGGGCGGCGTCCTGGCGTCCCTGGCCTCCGACGACGTCACCGACGACGCCGCGCTGGTCAGCGCGCTGCTGTCCTGGGATCCGACGATCGACGTGCCGACGATGGCCGCCCAGGCGGGCCTGACCGACGAGCGGGTCCGGGCGGCCCTGGTGCAGTTGGGCACCGCCGGCCGGGTCGGGTACGACGTGGCCGAGCAGGCGTACTTCCACCGGGTGCTGCCGTACGACGCCGGCCGGGCCGAGCGGGACAATCCCCGTCTGGTCGGGGCGCGGGCGCTGGTGGAGGCCGGGGCGGTCGGCCGGGACGGGGACGTCGCCACGGTCAGCCACGGCACCGAGGTCTACCGGGTCCGCCGCCTCCCCGACGGCGGGTACACCTGCACCTGCCGCTGGTGGAGCCGGCACCGGGGCGAACGGGGACCGTGCAAGCACGCGCTCGCCGTGTCCATGGTGGAGGTGCCGGCGTGACCGACGGGCGCTTCGACTACCTGAACACCGGCGGCGTCCGGGCCGCGAAGGTGGCCGTCACCGGACTCACCGACGAGCAGCGCCGCGACATGGCGAAGGCCCTGCTGGTCCACATCCGCAAACAGGAGAACCCCTGGTTCTGGGACGCGCGGGCCACCGCGCTGGCGGTCGTGGCGGTGGGCTGCCTGCCCAGCGCCGCCCAGACCGCCCAACTGCTCGGCCGGCGGTCGGTCTCGCTGCGCGCGGTGCAGGCCAAGCTGGTGGTCGAGGTGGCGCGGGAGCGGGGCGTGACCTGGCTGGCCGACCTGGCGTACCGCCTGGCGGACAAGTTGCCGCGCACCGACCCGGACGACGGGTGGGAGTTCATCGCCGCCCTGCTCGCCGCCGAGCAGGCCCCGCCGCCGACCGGGGATCTCTTCGTCACCGGATGGGTTCGGCACCTGAGCTGGCCGCAGGAGCAGCGGCAGCGGGGCGTCCCGCTGCCGGAACGGCTGGCCGCCGACCCGTTCCTCGACGCCCTGCTGCCCCGGCTCTTCGAGGTCGACGGCATCGGCGTGAACATGTCGTTCGACGCCCTCTGGACACGGGAGAAGGACGACCCGGAGACCCGGGAGAAGATGGCCCTGCCCCGGGCGCTGGCAGCGCTCGCCGGCACCGGCCGGCTGGACCGGGCGGTCCTGCTCGACGGGTGCCTCAGCCGACTGCTGCGCGACGACCGGCCGGCGGCGCTGCGCGCCTTCACCGCCCTGCTCGACCTGCTCGCCCCGACCGGGACGGAGGTCGCCGACCGGGCCGCCGGCTATCTGCGGCTGCTCGCGGACGCCCCGGCGCCGGTCGCGACGATGGCCCAGAAGGCGCTGCGGCAGTGGGACGGCGCCGAGATCGCCGACGTGCTCGACGCGTCCCGGGCGGTGCTGGCCCGGCCGGACAAGGCCCTGGTGAAGGCCCAGCTGAGCTGGCTCGACCGGCTCGCCCGCCGGCTGCCGGACCGGGCCGCCGAGATCGCCGAGGTGCTCGCGGAGGCGCTCGACCACCCCGCCGCCGACATCCGGGACCGGGTCGCCACGCTGACCGCCCGGCACGGCCACGCGCCCGCACCGGCGGTGGCCACCGTCGCCGGGGACGAGCTGCCGCCGCCGGCCGGACCGCCGGCCGCACCACCGCCGATCACCGACCCGGACGAACTGGCCGAGGAGGTCGGGGTCCTGCTGGACGGCAGGACGGAGGCGCTGGCACTGGACCGGGTGCTCGACGGGGTGGTCCGCCTGGCCGGCGTCGACCGGCCCGCCCTGCGCCGGGCGCTGGTCCCGGTGCTGGACCGGCACCGGCACAGCATGTACGAACACCGGTGGGACCCGTGCTGCCTCTGCGAGCTGGTCGGCGGCGTGCTGTACACAGCGGTCGAGCCGGCGCGGGCCGCCGACCGGCGTGGCCGGTGGCAGGCGCTGACGGCCGCGGTCGGTCGGACGCCCGAGCCGGACCTGCAGAACCCCGCACCGGCCCGGGTGCCCGCCCCGCACCGGCTGTGGCGGGCCCGGATCGCCGAGGTCGGCATGCGGATCGGCGAGTCCGCCTACCCGGGGCTGCTCGCCATGCCGACCTCGGCCACCGGGGCGGTGGACCCGATGGCCCTCTACGAGCGGATCGCCCGCCTCGGCTCGGCCGGCCCGTGGCGGTGGGACCTCACCCAGGCGTTGCTGCGGCTGCCCCCCGGGTCCGACGAGCCGCTCGCCGCGAAGGCGCGGGCGCTGCGCAGCCCGGCCGGTGACCGGCTCGCCACCTGGCTGCGCGACGGTGGACTGCCCGATCCGGTCGCCGAGGTCCTCACCGTGCCCCGCCGGGAACGCCGCAAGCCCGCCAACCGCTGGGCGACCGACTGGGAGTACGACCAGTTGCCCGAGCGGCGCCGGCAGGTGCGGCTCACCCCGCCCGAGGGGTACGCCGACCGGTTCGGGCTGCTCACCGTGCCGCCCGCGCCCCTCGGCGGCAACCAGGGCGACCGGGCGGCGTTCTGGGCGTCGGTGCTGCCCTGGCATCCGAATGTGGTGGCGGCGCACGCGCTGCCCGAGGTCGCCAGCGCCGCCGACCAGGACGTCCGGGGAGCCACGGCGGTCCTGCCGGTGCTCGCCGAGAGCGGCGGCGCGGGTGGTCCCGCCCTCGACCTGGCCCTGGCGTACGGCCTGGGGGCCCGGCACGAGGCCGACCGGATCGCCGCTCTCGACGCCCTCCTGCTGCTCGCCGCCGCCGGCACCCTGGACGCCCCGGCTGTCGGCGGGCACCTCGGCACGCTGGTCACCGACGGCAACGTGCTGCCCACCCGGGCGGTGTCCCCGCTGCGGGACGCGGCCACCGCCGGTGCCCCGCTGAGCACCTGGCGGCTGCTCGCCGCCGCCCTGCCGGCGCTGCTCGCCGCGCCGACCGCGCCCCGGGGCACCCCGGACCTGCTGAGCCTGGCGGCCGAGACGGCCGCCCGCACCGGTGTGCGGATCGAGGTGCCGGGGCTGGCCGAGGTCGCCGGCCGGGGCGGGTCGAGCCGACTGGTCCGCGAGGCGCGACGGCTGGCCGAGGCGCTCGACCGGTAACCGGCGACGACGGGCCGCCCGGCGCACGGGCGGCCCTCCCTCGGCCGACGCCCCTTCCATTGACATGAGTCACCGCGTTGACCAGGATGGGCGCACCGATCGTCCACCCCCGACCGGTTCCGGGACCGGCGGCGTGCCGCCTCTCCCGCTGTCCACCGCCGGGTCCGCCCGTACCGGCTGCGCCGGCTCGCCCGCTCCCGTCCAACGCGAAAGGCGGCGACAGATGCCCCGACCCGTTTCCTCCTCCCGGCGACGACGGCTCTCCGTGGCGACCGCCGCCGGTGCCGCCCTGCTGATGCTGGCCAGCCCGGCCACGGCGGTCACCGGTGCCCCGACCGACGGCTCGCGTGCCGCCGCACCCGTCCCCCTCGACCGCCCCGCCGACGAGCAGGCGTCCGTGGTGGAGGTGTTCCTCGCCGACCAGGCCGCGCTGGACGAACTGGTCGCCACCGGCGTCGACCTCGACCACCACGTCACCCGCACCGGGACCGGGATCGTGGTGCACGCCGTGGTGACCCCGACCGAGACCGCGGCGCTACGGCGGATGGGGTACCGGATCGGCGCGACCCTGCACGACCCGGCCGACTCCGCGCAGCGGATCGCCGAACGGGAGGCGACGATCGCCGGGCACCGGGCCGACAACCGCCGGTTCTCGGCGACCCTCGCCCCGTCGGCGACCGCGTCGGACGTCCGGATCATCCGCGCCGACTACTACACCTCCGGCACCGACCAGGTCCTGTCGGTCGAGGCGAAGTGGGGCCAGGGGCAGACGGCCACCGGCGCGCTGACCGTGGCCCGGGACAGCGGCCCCGGGACGGAGATCGGCTCCGGCGGCACCCAGACCATCTCCCGGTTCGTCGACGCCGGGGTGTACCTGTACCACCGGGGCGCGGCCCCGGTCACCGCCCGACCGCACCGGATCCAGGTGACCAGTCCGACCGGGGACGTGGCGGTAGCCGAGGTCACCGAGTGGCTGCCGATCCCGGACGACGACCCGGAGGGGCCGGGCTACCAGAAGGACTTCGTCACCAGCTACCTGACTCCGACAGAGCTGTACGCGCGGATCCGGCAGCTCGCCGCCGACCACCCGAGGCTGGCCGAGGTGGTCGAGCTGCCGTACAAGACGAACGGGTACCGCCGCAAGGCGCAGGTGGTGCTGGGCGGCACCGCCGCCGACCGGGTCGCGGTCGACTCGCTCGCCTGGGGCCACCAGGGCGGCAACGACATCTCCGTGGAGCTGGCCGACCCGGGTGCCGCCGACCGGCCGCTCACCGTGACCGTCACCGGCCCGGCGGTCCGGGTCGAGCTGGCCACCGACGCCGCCGGGGCGGTCACCAGCACCGCCGCCGAGGTGGTCGCGGCGCTCAACGCGCGGGCCGGCACGCTGGTCCGGGCCTACACCTACCGGGGTGACGCCGGGGCCGGAGTCGTCGCCCCGGTCGCCCGGACGCCGCTGACCGACAACCTGAAGGCGCCGGCGAGCGTGTCCCGCGACCCGCACCCGGTGTACGCGATCCGGATCGGCAAGCACCGGGACGGCTCCCGCACCGGCGTCCTCGCGTACGCCCAGGAACACGCCCGCGAGTGGGTGCCCCCGTTGGTGACCATCGAGACCGCCGAACGGCTGCTGCGCAACTACGCGCACGACCGGCAGACCCGGCAGTTGCTGGACACCCTGGACATCTGGATCGCCCCGTCGATCAACCCGGACGGCGGGCACTACTCGTTCTACGACTTCGCCTCGCAGCGCAAGAGCATGACCAACCACTGCCCGGCCGGGGACGCGGCCGACGCCCTGGCCCGCAACTCCTGGGGCGTGGACAACAACCGCAACTACACCGAGTACAGCCTCTTCGACGGGTACGCGGGCGCGTCGTCGAGCTGCACCAGCGGCAGCTACGCCGGGCCGTCCGAGCTGTCCGAGCCGGAGAACCGGAACCTGGACTGGCTGGCCCGGCGCGGGAACATCAGGTTCTCGATGAACCTGCACTCCTCCGGCAACTACTTCATGTGGCCGCCCGGGGCGTACTCGCTGCCGGACCGGGTCTCCGCGCCGCGTCCGACGCTGGCCGAGGAGTCGTTCTTCTGGGGCGCCTCGTCGCGGATCCTCACCGCCATCAAGCGGCACCGGAACCTGGCGGTCACCCCGGCGCGGACCGGCCCGATCTCCGACGTGCTCTACTCGGCGGCCGGCAACTCCGGCGACATGCTCTGGTACCGGTACGGCATCTACGCCTGGAACTTCGAGGTCGGCAGCAGCTTCCAGCCGGCCTGGGACGAGGCGCACGAGCAGACCCTGGAGTACGCCAACGGCCTGGTCGAGCTGATGCGGGTGGCCCGCGACTTCGACAAGGACCGCAGCCGGCCGGAGAGCACGATGACGGTGACGCCGAACGACACCCCGGGCATGGTGAGCGTGCGGTTCGAGGTCAGCGAGCCGGCGGCGGTGTTCTACACCCTCGACGGCGGGCGACCGACCTACGCGTCCACCCTGTACGCCTCGGCGGGCATCCGGGAGGGGGCGGAGACGCTGACCGTACCGGCCGGCGCTCGGGTCCACTGGTTCTCGGTGGACGCGGCCGGCAACGTGGAGGGCAACTACCGGCCGGACGGCCACGGTCGTAACTTCAACAAGGACCGGGCGGTGCTGCCCCCGGGCTGACCCGGGTGACCGGGCGAGGGTGCGGGGCGGCGGCCGACCTGGCCGTCGCCCCGCACCCGTCTCGGGATCAGGGTCGCCGGCTTGCCCGCCACACCGACAGCCATCCATACTGACAAATGTTCCTGAGCCGGACGTGATCGGGCACCGGGCAGTTCCCGATCGGAACCTCCCCGCCATCCCTGATGCTCAGGAGGAACCTGTCCCATGACAGCCAGACTCAAGCTGCTGGGGGCTGCCCTGGTGGCCGTCGCGATCACCGTGTTGGCCGCCGCGACGGTCCCCGCGCCCGCGTCCGCCGCGGCACTGACCGAGGTGACCGGCTTCGGCCCCAACCCCAGCAACCTGCGCATGTACCTGTACGTCCCGGACCGCGTCGCGCCCCGGCCCGCCCTGGTGGTCGCGGTCCACTACTGCACCGGCAGCGGACCGGCGATGCACTCCGGCACCCAGTACGCCGCGCTCGCCGACCGGTACGGCTACATCGTGGTGTACCCGTCGGTGACCCGCAGCAGCAAGTGCTTCGACGTGTCGTCCCCCCAGGCGCTGCGGCGCGGCGGCGGCAGCGACCCGGTGGGCATCATGTCCATGGTCGACCACGTCCGGCAGCGGTACGACGTCGACCCGGCCCGGATTTTCGCCACCGGCATCTCCTCCGGGGCGATGATGACCAACGTCCTGCTCGGCCTCTACCCCGACGTGTTCAGCGCCGGTGCGGCCTTCTCCGGCGTACCGTTCGGCTGCTTCGCCACCACGGACGGGTCGGAGTGGAACAGCCAGTGCGCCAACGGCCAGGTCATCCGGACGCCCCAGCAGTGGGGGGACCTGGTCCGCGACGCCCACCCCGGATACACCGGTCCGCGTCCGAGGATGCAGACCTGGCACGGCACCAACGACGAGACCCTGCGGTACCCCAACTTCGGTGAACAGATCAAGCAGTGGACCAACCTGCACGGGTTGAGCCAGACGCCCACGTACACCGACAGCCCGCAGCCCGGCTACACCCGCACCCGCTACGGCGGGTCCGGTCCGACCGCCCCGGTCGAGGCGATCAGCATGCAGGGCGTGTCGCACAACCTGCCGGTCGACGCCGCGCAGGCGATCCGCTTCTTCGGCATCGACACCACGCCACCGACCAGCGCACCGCCGACCACGCCGCCACCGAGCACGCCCCCGCCCGGTCCGGGGACCTGCCGGATCGGCTACACGGTCAGCGCCTGGAACACCGGCCTGACCGCGTCGGTCACCATCACCAACACCGGCGGCACCGCGGTCGACGGCTGGAACCTGACCTTCCCGCTGCCCGCCGGGCAGACCCTGACCAGCGGGTGGAACGCCACGTACGCGCCGTCGAGCGGGACGGTCACCGCCCGCAACGTCGCCTACAACGCCACGATCGCCCCGAACGCCTCGGTCAGCATCGGTTTCCAGGCCACCCACACCGGCGGCACCGGAGCACCCACCTCGTTCGCCCTCAACGGCTCCACCTGCTCCACCGGCTGAGCCGACACGACAGCGGCGGGACACCATCCGGTGTCCCGCCGCCGAGTGGCCGGACGGGCAGACCGCGCCGGGTCAGCCCGCCGTGCAGGTGGGAGTGCCGGTCGGACCGGTACCGGTGCCCTGGAACCCGAACTCGGTGCTGGCACCGGGGCCCAGCCGACCGTTGAAGTCGACGTTGCGGAAGGTCAGCGCGCCGGTGCTGCCGCTGCCCCGCGCGTTCCAGGTGTTGGTGACCGCGCTGCCGGACGGCAGGGTGAGGCCGACGGTCCAGCCGTTGAGGCCGGCGGCCCCGGCGGTGACCCGGACCGTGGCCACGAAACCGCCGGTCCACGAGTTGAGCGACACCGTGGCGGCGCACGCCCCGACGGGCGGCGGGGTGGTCGGCGGAGGCGTGGTCGGGGGCGGGGTGGTCGGCGGGGGCGTGGTCGGCGGCGGGGTGGTGCCGCCGCCGTTCAGGGCGTTCAGGGTCGAGGTGTACGCCGCCTTCTTGTTGCCGTTGCCGTCGAACAGCAACGGGGTGCCGCTGGCCCGCCAGGAGTCGGTGTCCCGGATGCCCCAGACGGTGATGCCGGTGCACCGCGCCACGGCCAGGCAGGCCCGGACCACCCGGTCGTAGTTGTCGGCCTGGGCCTGCCCCGAGCCCTCGATGTCCAACTCGGTGATCTGCACGTCGACACCGAGCGCGGCGAAGCTCGACAGCGTCGTCTGGTAGTTGGCCGGCACCGGTGACTGGGGGTTGAAGTGGGACTGGAGGCCGACGCAGTCGATCGGTACGCCCCGGGCCTTGAAGTCCCGGACCATGGTGTAGACCGCCTGCGTCTTGGCGTGCGTCCAGTCGTCGGTGTTGTAGTCGTTGTAGCAGAGCTTGGCGGTCGGGTCGGCGGCCCGCGCGGTCCGGAACGCCACCTCGATCCAGTCGTTGCCGGTGCGCTGGAGGTTGGAGTCGCGGCGCGCTCCGCTGCCGCCGTCGGCGAACGCCTCGTTCACCACGTCCCAGGAGTGGATCTTGCCCCGGTAGTAGCTGGCCACCTGGGTGATGTGGTTGACCATCGCCGACCGCAACGCGGTCCCGCTCATGTTCTGCGCCCAGCCGGGCTGCTGCGAGTGCCAGGCCAGGGCGTGCCCGCGCACCATCATCCCGTTGGCCCGCGCGTGGTTGACGATCCGGTCGGCGTTGGCGAAGGCGAACTGGCCCTGCGACGGTTCGGTCGCGTCCCACTTCATCTCGTTCTCCGCGGTGACGGAGTTGAACTCGCGGTTGAGGATGCCGACGTAGACGGAGTCGGAGAGCTTGTTCGCGGCCACCGCGGTGCCGAAGTAGCGGCCCGACTCGCCGGCCGCCGTGGCGAGGGTGGTCCCGGCACTGGCGCTGGAGGACGCCACGACCACCGTGGTGGCGACGAGGGCGACTCCCAGCGCGGCCGACAACCACGCCACGCGGCTTCGTGGTCCGGCCGCCGGACGCCCGCTGTCGCGGGCGAACAGGTCGTTCATGACAGCTGCCTTTCGCTGAGCTGCACGGATGGGGAAGGTCGCCTCGACCACTGCCCCACCACGGCGGCCGGCTCGGCGTCGGCGTGGTCGCCCGGAAGCCACGTCGACCGGTTCGGCTGCTCGACCACCATGGGTTGATCGAAGCTCCTGCATCCGCAGAGTATCGAAACAATCCCGAAACCTCAACGGTCAAGCAGACGCCTGCCACCGCCGCCAACGCCCGCCAGACGACGCGCCGGAATGGCGACGCCCCGCACGAGCAGGGCATCTGGCGAGTACGCGCATGGCGCGAGGATGAGCACCAGCCGCCGGCATCGATCAGAATTTTTCCGATAGTTTCGGTTGTCGTGGGGGTGTCTCGCCAGCGGTGGCGAACTGCGCGGCGAGCCAGCTGAGCTGGTGACGCTGCTGCACGGCCTCGCCCCCCTCGTGCTGGTTGAACGGGTAGACGTGAATCTCGCGGGCCGGCGGGGTGGGCCGGCCGTTGCCGGCACCGTACTGGTTGTAGGCGGCGAAGCCGGTGCTCGGCGGGCAGACGGTGTCCCGCAGCCCGATTCCGAACTGCGCGGGTGCGACCGCCCGGCGGGCGAAGGCCACCCCGTCGACGTAGGACAGGGTCCGCCGGACCGCATCCTCGGCTCCCCGGTTCGCGGCCAGGTAGCCGACGATCTCCCCGTACGGCGAGGCGTCGGTCAGCTCGACGGCCCGTTGGACGTGACAGAGGAAGGGTGCCGTGGTGAGCACGGCGGCCAAGTCGCCGACGAGCCCGGCCACCGCGAGGGCGAGCCCACCGCCCTGGCTGTTCCCGGCGACGACGACCCGGCTGGGGTCCACCCCGGGCAGCGCCCGGACGGCTTGGACCGCGCGGACCGCGTCGGTGATCAGCCGACGGTAGTAGTAGTCCCCGGGCGCCAGGATGCCCCAGGTCACCGGCCACGGGCCGCCGGGTGCTCCGGCGCGGGGGTCCGGAGTGTCGCCGGCACCGTAGCGGCCGGACTGACCCCGGGAGTCCATCAGCAGGTGGGCGTAGCCGGCGACCGGCCACATCAGCCGTTCGTGCGGCAGGCTCCGGCCGCGGCCGTAGCCGAGGTACTCCACCACGGCGGGCAGCGGATGGTCGACGCCGGCCGGGCGGGTGTACCAGGCCCGGACCGGGTCGCCCCCGAACCCGGCGAAGGTGACGTCCCAGGTGTCGACCAGGCGCAGGTCCGTCGGTTCGGCACGGACGTCGACGAGCACCGGGACGGCCGCCGCCTCCCGCAGGGTGCTCTGCCAGAACGTGTCGAAGTCGTCCGGCTCGGCCACCACCGGCGTATAACTCCGCAACTCGTCGAGGGGAAGGTCGAACAGGGGCATGGCGCCCTCCCGGGGGCCGGGGCTGGACGGGTGGGCCGGAGTCGGAATCCAGCCGACAAACCGCCGATCAGCATCCGAAAATTTCGGCCCACCTTACCAGTCGAGCAGCGCTATGCGGAGACCGTCATCTATTCTCTGAGCAGCCCGTTCGAGCGGCAGAGCGGGCGTCACGGGCGCTTATCGTCGCTCCTGAACAGCCCGTTCCGAGCCTTGACAGGCCCGGCCGGCGCCCTTAGGTTGCCCGACACGAGCACCGAATCGGTTTCCGAAACTTTTCGAAGTCTGGCGCGGCGGCCACGTGCGGCGATCGACCCCACCGGGGCGATCCGTCGGCACCGACCGGAGGGATGTGGCATGGAGAGTCTGTTGCCCGTCGACGAAAGCCCGGTGTCCCCCGACGCCGGTCGGTGGCGGGACCGGACCCTGTCCCCCGCCGAACGGGCCGACGCGCTCATCCCGTTGATGACCCTGGAGGAGAAGATCGCCCAGCTCGTCGGCGTCTGGGTGGGCGCGGACGCCTCCGGGGAGGGGGTCGCCCCGCACCAGGCCGACCTGGTCGACGGCGGGTTGTCGTGGGACACCGTCATCCGTCACGGACTCGGTCAGCTCACCCGGCCGTTCGGCACCGCGCCGGTCGACCCGGTCCAGGGGGCACGCTCCCTGGCCACGGCCCAGGCGCGCATCGCGGCAGCCAGCCGGTTCGGGATCCCGGCCCAGGTGCACGAGGAATGCCTGACCGGCTTCGCCGCCTGGCGTGCGACCGTCTACCCCGCGCCGCTGAGCTGGGGCGCGTCCTTCGACCCGGAACTGGTCGAGGAGATGGCACACCGGATCGGCCGGTCCATGCGCGCCGCCGGGGTCCACCAGGGTCTCGCCCCGGTGCTGGACGTGACCCGCGACTACCGGTGGGGCCGCACCGAGGAGACCATTGGCGAGGACCCGTACCTGGTCGGGACCGCCGGCGCGGCGTACGTCCGGGGCCTGGAGTCCGCCGGGGTGGTCGCCACCTGCAAGCACTTCGCCGGCTACTCGGCGTCCCGGGGCGGACGCAACCTGGCCCCGGTGTCGATGGGCCGCCGGGAACTGGCCGACGTCATCCTGCCGCCGTTCGAGATGGCGCTGCGGCTGGGCGGCGCCCGCTCGGTGATGCACTCCTACACCGAGATCGACGGGGTGCCCGTCGCCGCCGACGAACACCTGTTGACCCGGGTACTCCGCGACGAGTGGGGGTTCACCGGCACGGTCGTGGCGGACTACTTCGCCGTCCGTTTCCTGGAGACCCTGCACGGCGTGGCCGCCGGACCGGCGGACGCCGCCCGGCTCGCCCTGCGCGCCGGCATCGACGTCGAACTGCCCACCGTGGACGCCTTCGGCGCTCCGCTGGTGACGGCGGTCCGCTCCGGTGCGGTCGAGGAGGCACTCGTCGACCGCGCGCTGCGCCGGGTGCTCGTGCAGAAGATCGAACTCGGCCTGCTGGACGAGGAGTGGCAGCCGTCCCCGGACGGCCTCGACGGCCTCGTGTTCGACGACGAGGCCGACCGGGACGTCGCCCTGCGCCTGGCCCGCGAGTCGGTCGTCCTGCTGCGCAACGACGACGGGCTGCTGCCGCTGGCCCCCGGGCGACGCGTCGCGCTCGTCGGTCCGGTCGCCGACGACCCGATGGCCCTGCTCGGCTGCTACTCGTTCCCGCTGCACGTGGGGGTGCGGCATCCCGGGCACGACGTGGGCGTGGACATCCCCTCGCTGCGCGACGCCCTCGCCCGGCTGCACCCGAACCTCACCCACGTGCCCGGCTGCGCGGTCACCGGCGAGGACGCCTCGGGCATTGCCGCCGCGGTCGCCGCCGCCACCGAGGCGGACGTGTGCGTGCTGGCCGTCGGGGACCGTGCCGGCATGTTCGGCCGGGGCACCTCTGGCGAGGGCTGCGACGCGGTCGACCTGCGGCTGCCCGGCGTGCAGGGCGACCTGGTCCGCGCCGTGCTCGCCACCGGCACCCCGGTGGTCCTGGTGCTGCTCACCGGACGGCCGTACGCCCTCGGCCCCGAATTCGACCGGGCCGCCGCCGTCGTGCAGGCGTTCTTCCCCGGCCAGCGGGGGGCGCAGGCGGTGGCCGAGGTGCTCACCGGCGCGGTGAACCCGTCCGGGCGGCTGCCGGTCAGTGTGCCCCGGGACGCGGGCGGACTGCCGGGCACCTACCTCTCCCCCGTCCTGGGCCGACGCTCCGAGGTGTCCTCGGTCGATCCCACCCCGGCCTTCCCGTTCGGCCACGGCCTCGGCTACACCAGCTTCGACTGGAGCGACCCGACCGTCCGGGACTCCGCCAGCGGGCCGGAGACCGGCGGTACCGGTCCGGGGACCGGAGACGGCCGGCCGGGGACCAAAGACGGCCGGCCGGAGACCGGGATCCTCCGGCCGGTCGACTGGGCGGTCGACGGCGAGGTCCGCGTCGGGGTCACCGTCCGCAACACCGGTACGCGCCCCGGCACCGAGGTCGTCCAGCTCTACCTGCACGACCCGGTCGCGCAGACCACCCGGCCGGTGGTCCGCCTGGTCGGCTACGTCCGGGTGCCGCTGGAACCGGGCGCGGCGGCACGGGTCGTCTTCGAGGTGCCCGCGGACGTCACGTCCTTCACCGGCGTGCACGGGCGACGCGTCGTCGAGCCCGGCGACGTGGAGCTTCGGCTCGCCCGGTCCAGCGCCGAGGTGGTCGCCGCCCTGCCACTGCGTCTGGTGGGTGCCGAACGCGAGGTCGGCCACCGGCGTCGACTGGTGTCGACACCGTACGTCGAACCCGTCCTCCCGCAGCACGCCTAGGGGGTCGACGATGCCCACCCCCGGCACGCTGCGCCCGCCACCGGACCGGGGTCGCACCGTGCCGCCCGGCGTCCTTGACCGAGCCGTCCGCGACCGAGGCGGTGCCGTCCGCCGTCGCCGGACCCGCCACGGTTGGCGGCGGGCACTGCGCCGGGACTGGCAGCTCTACTCCCTGGCCGTTCTGCCGCTGCTGTTCTTCCTGGTCTTCCGGTATCTGCCGATGGCCGGGAACGTGATCGCCTTCCGGCGCTTCGAGCCCGGCGGCAGCATCTTCGGCGAACGGTGGGTCGGCCTGCGGTACGTCCGGATGTTCCTCGGCGACCCCACGTTCTGGGAGGTGTTCACCAACACCCTGGTCCTGGGCACGCTGACCCTGCTGTTCTGCTTTCCGCTGCCGATCGTGCTGGCCCTGCTGCTCAACGAGGTCCGGACCCGTCGGCTCAAGCGGTTCGTCCAGTCGGTGTCCTACCTGCCGCACTTCCTGTCCATCGTGATCGTGGCGGCGATGGTGATGCAGCTGCTCTCGGTGGACGGCACGGTGAACCAGGTCGTCGGCGCGTTCGGCGGCGAGGAGGTGCCGTTCCTGCAACGGCCGGAGTGGTTCTGGACCATCTACGTCTCCTCCGAGGTCTGGCAGACCGTCGGCTGGGGCACGATCCTCTACCTCGCCGCGCTGACCACGATCGACGACGACCTCTACGAGGCGGCCCGGATCGACGGCGCGAACCGGTGGCGGCAGACCTGGCACGTCACCCTGCCCGGCATCCGGCCGACCATGGTGACCCTGCTGATCCTCAACATCGGCACGTTCATGGCGGTCGGGTTCGAGAAGATCCTGCTGCTGTACAACCCGTTGACCTACCCGACGGCCGACGTCATCTCCACGTACCTGTACCGGATGGGCTTCGAGTCCAGCAACTTCAGCTACGCCGCCGCGATCGGGCTGTTCGAGGCCCTGATCGGGCTGGTCCTGGTCCTGACGGCGAACACGATCTCCCGCCGCACGGTCGGGACGAGCCTGTGGTGACCGTGGACGCCGGGACGGACCGGCAGCGGGCCCGCCGGCCGCGGGGACCCCGGCCGACCCGGGGGTACCGGGTGTTCCAGGCGGTCAACGCGATCGTCCTGACCGGCGTCGTGATCGTGACGCTGTACCCGTTCGTCACCATCGTCGCCCGGTCGCTCAGCGACGAGGCGTACATCATCGCGGGAAAGGTGAACCTCATCCCGCGCGGGTTCGACCTGACCTCGTACAAGCTGGTGACCTCCGATCCGCTGTTCTGGACGAACTACCGCAACACCGTGGTCTACACGGTCGTCGCCACGGCCATCTCGATCGTGCTGACCACCTGCTACGCGTACGTGCTGTCGAAGAGGGACCTCCGGGGCCGGGGCGCGCTGGTCGGCGTCGCGGTGTTCACCATGTTCTTCTCCGGCGGGCTGATCCCCAACTACGTGCTGATCACCAGCCTGGGCCTGAAGAACACCATCTGGGCGGTGGTGGTGCCCAACGCGATCAACGTGTTCAACCTGCTGGTGATGAAGGCGTTCTTCGAGAGCCTGCCGACCGAGTTGGAGGAGGCCGCCGCCGTCGACGGACTGGACACGTACGGCATCCTGCTGCGGATCGTGCTGCCGCTGTCGAAGGCGATCATCGCCACCATGGTGCTGTTCTACGCGGTGTCCTTCTGGAACTCGTGGTTCACCGCGTTTCTCTACCTGGACCAGCAGGAGATGTTCCCGGTCACGGTGTACCTGCGCAACCTGATCGTCGGGGCCACCGGCGCGGGGTCGGCCGGCGGGGTCGCCGACGCCGACGCGGTCCAGGCCGCCGCCACCCTCCAGTCCGTCACCATCGTGCTCACCACGCTGCCGATCCTGCTGGTCTACCCCTTCGTCCAGCGGTACTTCGTGTCCGGGGTCATGCTCGGCGCGGTCAAGGGCTGACCGGCTCCACCCACCCCACCACCACCCGAACCGAAAGGACGAGCCATGGTCCACAGAACATGGCGCCGCGCGGCGATGGTCGCGGCCGGTCTGCTCACGCTCAGCCTCGCCGCCTGCTCCGAGGACTCTCCCGAGGCGAAGGACCTCACCGGGAACCGGGCCGGCGCGATGGCCGAATACGGCGTCGGCGACCAGTTCAAGGCCACCGCGCCGGTCTCCTTCTCCGTCCTCTACAACAACCACCCGAACTACCCGCTCAAGAAGGAGTGGCTGTTCTGGTCGGAGCTGGTCAAGCGGACCAACGTCACGCTCGAACCGGTCGCCGTGCCGCTGAGCGACTACGAGCAGAAGCGCAGCCTGCTGATCGGCGCGGGGGACGCGCCGATGATCATCCCGAAGACGTACCACCCGCAGGAGAACGCCTTCGTTTCCTCCGGCGCGATCCTCCCGGTCAGTGACTACCTGGACCTGATGCCCCACTTCAAGGACCGGGTCGCCACGTGGAACCTGCAACCGGAGATCGACTCGCTACGGCAGTCGGACGGCAAGTTCTACCTGCTGCCCGGCCTGCGCGAGAAGCCCATCCAGGACTACTCGCTGGCGGTGCGGGCCGACATCCTCGACCAACTCGGCCTGGCCGTGCCGAAGACCTGGGACGAGCTGCACGGCGTGCTCAAGGCGATGAAGTCGCGCTACCCGGACACGTACCCGTTCTCCGACCGGTGGAGCAAGCCGACCCCGGGCGGCGCCCTGCTGAACATTCTCGGCAGTTCCTACGGCACCCAGGCCGGCTGGAACTATCAGCACGCCACCTGGGACCCGGTGACGAGGACGTTCGCCTACACCGGCGGCAGCGAGCAGTACAAACAGATGCTCCAGTACCTCAACAAGCTGGTCACCGAGGGGCTGCTCGACCCGGAGAGCTTCACCCAGAGCGACGACGCCGCCCGGCAGAAGCTCGCCAACGGCAAGTCGTTCGTCATCAGCGCGAACGCGCAGACCCTGGTCAACGACAACCGGCCGGACCTGGCGAAGACCCAGCCGAACGCCCGGCTGGTGAAGATTCCACTGCCGGTCGGCCCGGCCGGGGAGATCAACCCGGAGACCCGCATGGAGAGCGGCATCATGATCTCCAAGAAGGCCCGGGAGAGCGAGCACTTCGTGGCGATGATGCAGTTCGTCGACTGGCTCTGGTACTCCGACGCCGGCCAGGAATTCGCCCGGTGGGGCGTCGAGGGGACGACGTACACGAAGGACGCCGCCGGCAAGCCGACGCTCACGCCGGACGTGAACGTCGTCGGACTCAATCCGACGGCCGCCAAGCACCTCCAGAAGGACTTCGGCTTCTACAACGGCGTGTTCGCCGCCTACGGCGGTAGCACCGACCTGATGCGGTCCTTCTTCTCGCCCGAGGAGCAGGAGTTCCAGAAGGTGATGGACACCCGGCAGCCGAAGGCGGTGGCACCGCCGTACCCGTTCACCGACGAGGAACGGGAGCAGGTGTCGCTCTGGGAGACGCCGTTGAAGGACCACGTCACCCAGAACACGCTCAAGTTCGTCCTCGGGCAGCGGCCCCTCACCGAGTGGGACGCGTACGTCGCCGAACTGCGGGCGAAGAACGCCGAGCAGTACATCGACCTGGTCAACAAGGCCCACGACCGCTATCAGAAGGACAACGGCTGATTCCCGGTCGGGCCCGGGACAGCGGGCCCGACCGTGCCGCCGGCCCGGCGCGGTGCCGCTCCGCACCGGGCGGGCCGGCGGCACGGTACGCAGGAGAGGACGACGATGCGGATCCGGATCCCCGACCAGCCCACCGGCCGGCTCGGCGACGCGTGGCGTGCCTGCGTGGGCACCGGCCGGTTCGAACTGGCCTTGCGGCGCGACTACCAGGACTCGCTCGCCCTCATCCAGCGGGAGATCGGCTTCCGGCACATCCGGGGGCACGGCCTGCTCAGCGACGGCGTCGGCGTGCACCGCCGGTACGCGTACCAGGGCGGGCGGGGTGTCCGGTACGCCTTCACCTACGTCGACCAGGTCGTCGACGCGTACCTGGAGCTGGGGATCCGGCCCTTCGTGGAGCTGGGGTTCATGCCGTCGGAGCTGGCCTCCGGCGACCAGACGGTGTTCTGGTGGCGCGGCAACGTCACCCCGCCGGGGTCCTGGACCGAGTGGGCCGACCTGGTCCGGACCACCGTCGCGCACCTGGTCGACCGGTACGGCGTCGAGGAGGTGCGCCGCTGGCCGATCGAGGTGTGGAACGAGCCCAACCTGACCGCGTTCTGGGCCGGCGCCGACCGGAACGCCTACCACCGGCTGTACGAGGTGACCGCGCACGCGGTCAAGGAGGTGGACGCCGACCTCCAGGTCGGCGGACCGGCCATATCACCCGGCGCGGACGAGTGGCTGCTGCCGTTCGCCGAGTTCGTGACCGCCCGCTCGGTGCCGGTCGACTTCGTCAGCCGGCACGCCTACACCTCCGGCCCGGCGCAGCACGTGCCGTTCGGCACCCACCAGACCCTCGCCCCGGCGGCCAGCCTGCTCGAGCAGTTCGCCGCGCCCCGGCAGCACCTGGCGGGCACCCCGCTGGCCCACCTGCCGGTGCACATCACCGAGTTCAACTCCTCCTACCGGCCGGACAACCCGATCCACGACACCGCCTTCCACGCCGCGTACCTCGCACCGGTGGTGGCTGCCGGCGGCGACCTGGTCGACTCGTTCTCCTACTGGACGTTCAGCGACGTGTTCGAGGAAGAGGGGGTGCCGACCGCGCTGTTCCACGGCGGTTTCGGCCTGCTCACCCACCGGCAGGTCAGGAAACCGACCTACCACCTGTACGCGTTCATGGCGCGCCTCGGCGACCAGGTCCTGGCCCGTGGCACCGACCACCTGGTCACCCGGGACGCCACCGGGCGGGTCGCCGTGCTCGCCTGGGCACCGGTGGACGTCACCGGACGGGAGCCGGTCGACCGGCACGGCCTGGCGCTGTCGGTGCCGCTCGCCGCGCCCGGCGTGACGTCGGCGTTCGTGCTGCGCTCGTCGGTGAGCGAGGAGAGCGGCAACGCCCGGCGGGCCTGGTGCGAGCTGGGCCGGCCCCGGTCACCGCGGCCCCGCCAGCTCGACGTGCTGAGGGAGGCCGCCGAGCCGGCCCGTACCCACCGGAGTCTGCCGGTCGTCGACGGCCGGGTCGCGCTCGACCTCACCCTCGCCCGGCACGAGGTGACCCTGGTCGAGGTGTCTCCGGTCCGCGACGAGACCCCACCCTGGTGGGACGAGGGCCGCCTGCTCGGCCTGCCCGGCCGCGCCGGGGGCGGCGCCGACCCGCACCCGGGCGACCCGGGTGGCGGCCGGACCGACCGGGGGGATCGGCCGTGAACGACACCGCGGCCACCCGGCGACAGTTCGGCGACGGTCCCCTCTCCCGGGTCGCGGCGCTGGTCTACACCCTGCTGGTGGTCGAGGCGCTGCTGGTGCTCACCACCCTGCCGGGGCTGGTCGGGCTGGTGCTGCTCGCCCGGGACGTCAGCAACCTGCCGCTGGCGGCGATCTGCGCGATCCCGCTCGGCCCGGCCGTCGCCGCCGCGCTGTACGCGCTGCGACACCAGCGCCCGGACCTGACCGACCTGCGGCCCGCCGCCGTGTTCTGGCGGGGCTGGCGGGCCAACCTCGGGCCGGTGCTGCGGGTCTGGCTCCCGCTGCTGCTGTGGCTGACCGTCGTCGCGGTCAACCTCGCCCACCTCACCGCCGTCGGCCTTCCCGGCTGGTGGGCGGTGCTGCTGGTCGCCGTCGCCGTGGCGGCGCTCCTGGTCGGGACCAACGCGCTGGTGATCACCTCGGTGTTCACGTTCCGGACCCGGGACGTCGTCCGCCTCGCGGTGCACTTCCTCGTCCGGACCCCGGGCGTCACGCTCGGCCACGCCTGCCTGCTGGCGCTGGCGGCCGGGATCACCGCGGTCGCCTCGGAGGCGGTGCTCGCGCTGCTGGGCGCGGTGTTCGTCGGCGCGCTCGGCTGGACCAGCGGCCCGATGATCGACACGATCGGGAAGGAGTTCACGGCATGACCCTGCCCCGCACCGCGAAGGTGCCCTTCGGAGGGGACTACAACCCGGAGCAGTGGCCGGAGGACGTGTGGAAGCAGGACTACCAGCTCTTCGACCTGGCCCGGATCGACACCGTCACGCTCGGCGTCTTCGACTGGGCGCTGACCCAGCCCGCGCCGGACGTCTACGACTTCACGGTGCTGGACCGGATCGTCGGGCGGGCCGTCACCGAGGGACGGATGATCTGTCTGGCCACCGGCACCGGCGCGCACCCGGCGTGGCTGGCCCGCGCCCACCCGGAGGTGTGCCGTACCGACTTCGAGGGCCGCCGGCACCGGTACGGGCAGCGGCACAACTCCTGCCCCAGCTCTCCGGTGTTCCGTCGGCTCTCCGCCGAACTGGCCCGTCGGGTGGCCCGGCGCTACGCCGGCAACCCGGCGGTGGTGGCCTGGCACGTCGGCAACGAGTACGGCGGGGCCTGCTACTGCGACCTGTGCGCGGCGGCGTTCCGGCGGTGGCTGCGCCACCGGTACGGCAGTCTGGACACGCTCAACGCCGCCTGCCCGTACGCGGACGTGCCGGATCTGGAGTCGACGGTCCGCGTCACGCCGGACGGCACACGGCTGCGGTTCCTGCTCAACCACGCCGCCGGGCCCGTCGAGGTGACCGCCCGCGCCGGTGGCGTGGACCTGCTGACCGGAGACCGGGTTCCCGGTAACGGGGCGGTGCGGCTGCCGGCGTACGGCATCGTGGTGCTGAAGGAGGAGCGGTGAGCGACGTCGCGCCGACAGTCCACCCCGCCTGGCTGCCGGCGGAGGCGTTCGGGCCGCTCGGTCGCCGGCACACGATGGCGCACGGCACGGGGTTGCTGGTCGACACCGTGGTCGGCGAGGTCGCGCGGGCCTGCGCGCGCTACGGCGGCACGGTCCGACACACCCCAGCGGGCGACCCGGCCGCTCCGGCCCCCCACCCGACCACCGTGCCGTCGCCTCCCGACAGGACGCCCGCACCGCCGGTGGCCGAACCGGACGGGGACGTCGACCTGCTGCTGGCACTGCGGGACGCCCCCACCCTGCCGGCCTGGGCACGCCGGCTGGCCGCCGGGGCCGCCACCCCTCTCGGCGACGAGGGCTTTCTGCTGGCCGGCGCGGGCGAGCGCACGCTGCTGCTCGCCGACGCGCCGGCCGGTCTGCTGTACGGGCTGTTCCACCTGGTCCGCCTCGGCCGGGCCGCGTTCGACGCCCGCCCGGTCGAGTGCCACCGTCCGGCGCTGGCGCTGCGCATGCTCGACCATTGGGACAACGTCGACGTGCACCCGGTGACGGGGCAGGTGGAGCGCGGCTACGCGGGCGGTTCGATCTTCTGGCGGGACGGCGCCGCCCGGGGCGACCTGGCCCGGGTACGGGAGTACGGGCGACTGCTGGCCGCCTGCGGGGTCAACGCGGTCGCGGTGAACAACGTCAACGTGCACGCCACCGAGGCTCGGTTGCTCACCGAGCGGCTCGGGGACGTGGCCGCCATCGCCGACGTGCTGCGCCCGTACGGGGTGCGGGTGCACCTGTCGGTCACCTTCGCCGCCCCGGTCGTCCTCGGCGGCCTGCCCAACGCCGACCCGCTGGACGCGGCGGTCCGCGCCTGGTGGGCCGACGCCACCCGGCGGGTGTACGACCGCATCCCGGACTTCGGCGGCTACCTGGTGAAGGCCGACTCGGAGGGGCAGCCCGGCCCGTTCACCTACGGACGTGACCATGCCGACGGGGCGAACCTGCTGGCCGCGACGTTGGCCCCGTTCGGCGGGGTGGTGCACTGGCGGGCGTTCGTCTACGACCACCGGCAGGACTGGCGGGACCGGTCCACCGACCGGGCCCGCGCCGCCTTCGACCACTTCGCCCCGCTGGACGGACGGTTCCGGGAGAACGTCGTTCTCCAGGTGAAGCACGGCCCGATCGACTTCCAGGTCCGCGAGCCGGTCTCCCCGGTGCTCGCCGCCATGCCGGCCACCCGGCTGGCGGTGGAGGTGCAGGTGACCCAGGAGTACACCGGCCAGCAGCGGCACGTCTGCTACCTCGGCCCGTGGTGGAGCGAGATCCTGGGCTTCGCGCCGTGGGGGCCGGACGGGCCGACCGTGGCCGACGTGGCCGCCGGCACCGCACGCACCCGCGACGGCCGGACCGGCGAGGCGGGCGGGAGCCGGGGCCAGACGCCGGGCGGGGGCCTGGTGGGCGTCTCCAACGTCGGTGCCGACCCGTTCTGGACCGGACATCCGCTGGCCCAGGCCAACCTGTACGCCTTCGGCCGGCTCGCCTGGGACCCCGGCCTCGACCCGGTCGCCGTCCTGGACGAGTGGATCGGGCTCACCTTCCCGCCGTCCACGACCGGTGAGCCGGGGTTGGTGCGACGGACCCTGCACGCCGTGCTGGACGGTTCCTGGTGGACCTACGAGCGGTACACCGCGCCGCTGGGTGTGGGCTTCATGGTCCGCCCGGGGCACCACTACGGCCCGGACGTCGACGGGTACGAGTACACCCCGTGGGGCACGTACCACTTCGCCGACCGGGACGGCGTCGGCGTGGACCGGACCCGCGCCACCGGCACCGGCTTCACCGGCCAGTTCCCACGGCCCTGGTCGGAGCGGTACGAGGACCTCGACCGCTGCCCGGACGAGCTGCTGCTCTTCTTCCACCACGTGCCGTACGGACACAGGCTGCGCAGCGGTCGCACCGTCATCCAGCACATCTACGACACGCACTTCGCCGGGGTGGAGCAGGTGGAGGCGATGCGCGGGCAGTGGCGGCGGCTGGCCGGGCTGGTCGACCCGGCGCTGTACGCCCGGGTGAGTGAACGTCTCGACGAGCAGCGGCGCTGCGCGGCGGAGTGGCGGGACCAGATCAACAGCTACTTCTTCCGCAAGTCCGGGGTGCCGGACGAGCACGGCCGGCGGATCTGGTGACCCGCTCCGTAGAATCCCCGCCGTGCCCGAGATCGTCCAACTGCTGGCCTCGCCGGTACACCGTTACGTGGGTCGGCCGGCTGACGGCCCGGCACCGGCCACCCCCGACGAGATCGTCGAGGAGGTCCGGCTCCGGGCCGGGCTCGGCATCGTCGGCGACCGTTACTTCGGCCGGCCCGCCCACCGCGACGCGAGCGTCACCCTGATCGCGCGGGAGTCCCTGCCGCCCGGTGCCGATCTGGTGCAGGTCCGGCGCAACATCCTGACCGCCGGCCTCGCCGTGGACGAGCTGGTCGGGTCCGTGCTGGTCCTCGACTCGGGCCAGGGGCCGGTCAGCCTGCGGGTCAACCGCGCCGCCCACCCGTGCGCCTGGATGGACGCCACCATCGGCCCCGGGGCCTGGAAGGCGTTGCGCCGCCGGGGCGGCGTCCGCTGCACCCCGCTGACCGACGGCACATTGCGCGTGGGTCCGGTCGAGGTCACCGTCGTCGGCTGAACTCCGCCCCGTGCGGGCCGCACCCCCGGCCGGCGCGCTGGCCGGGCGGTAGCGGACGCCGCGCAGGGCGAGCGGGATCAGCGCGACGATGACCACCGCGTTGAACACCACCGCGGACAGGATCGCCGAGGACGGGCTGGACAGCCGCATGACGTTGAGCGTGTCCAGACCGGGGTAGATGCCGGCGAACATGGCTGGGACGATCGCGAAGTACTTCGCCACGTCGTTGGCGACGGAGAAGGTCGTCAACGCGCCCCGGGTGATCAACAACTGCTTGCCGATCTCCACGATCTCGATGAGTTTGGTCGGGTCGGAGTCGAGGTCGACCATGTTGCCGGCCTCCTTGGCCGCCGAGGTGCCGGTGTTCATCGCCACCCCGACGTCGGCCTGGGCCAGGGCCGGCGCGTCGTTGGTGCCGTCGCCGGTCATCGCGACCAGCCGGCCGCCGGCCTGCTCCCGCCGGATCAGGGCGAGCTTGTCCTCCGGGGTGGCCTCGGCGAGAACGTCGTCCACGCCGGCCTCGTCGGCGATGGCCTTCGCCGTCCGGGGGTTGTCCCCGGTGACCATCACGGTGCGGATGCCCATCCGGCGCATCTCGTCGAACCGTTCCCGCATGCCGGCCTTGACCACGTCCCTGAGGTGGATGACGCCGAGCGCCCGAGCCGGTCGCCCGTCGACGTGCTCGGCCACCACCAGCGGGGTGCCGCCGATCGCGCTGATCTCGTCGACGATCCGCGAGACCTGCTCGGTGGAGCGACCGCCGTGCTCACCCACCCACGCCAGCACGGCCGTGGCGGCGCCCTTGCGGATCCGGCGCGCCCCGCCGTCACTCGTCGCGGCCAGGTCGACGCCGCTCATCCGGGTCCGCGCGGTGAACGGCACGAAGGTGGCGTGCGGGATCGGGCCGGACTCGCGCTCGCCGAACCCGAAGTCGTTGCTGGCGAGCACGACGACCGAGCGACCCTCCGGGGTCTCGTCGGCGAGGCTGGACAGTCGCGCGGCGTCGGCGACGGTTCCCGCGTCCACCCCCTCCACCGGCCGGAACCCGGCGGCCTGCCGGTTGCCGAGGGTGATGGTGCCGGTCTTGTCCAGCAGCAGGGTGTTCACGTCGCCGGCCGCCTCGACCGCCCGGCCGCTCATCGCGAGCACGTTGCGCTGCACGAGCCGGTCCATGCCGGCGATGCCGATCGCCGACAGCAGCGCGCCGATGGTGGTCGGGATCAGGCAGACCAGCAGGGACACCAGCACGATCCCGCTGATCCCGGCGTCGGTGACCGCCGGGGTGTCCGGGGCGGCGCCCTGGTAGCCCTTGGCGAAGACCGCCATCGGCTGGAGGGTGACCACGGCCAGCAGGAAGACGACGGTGAGCGCGGCCAGCAGGATGTTCAGCGCGATCTCGTTCGGCGTCTTCTGCCGGTCGGCCCCCTCGACCAGGGCGATCATCCGGTCGACGAAGCTCTCCCCCGGCCGCTGGGTGATCCGTACGACGATCCGGTCGGAGAGCACCCGGGTGCCGCCGGTGACCGCGCTACGGTCCCCACCGGACTCCCGGATCACCGGCGCGGACTCACCGGTGATGGCGGACTCGTCGACGCTGGCGATCCCCTCGACCACGTCGCCGTCGCCGGGGACGACACCACCGGCCTCGACCAGCACGACGTCACCCTGACGCAGCTCGGACGCGGGGACGGTCTCCTCGCCGTACCGGTCCGCCGCCCCCGGCGTCCAGCCGACCAGACGGACGGCGACGGTGTCCCGCCGGGCCCGGCGCAGGGTGGCGGCCTGGGCCCTGCCCCGGCCCTCGGCGACCGCCTCGGCGAGGGTGGCGAAGAGCACGGTCAGCCACAGCCAGCCGGTGATGGCGACGGCGAACACCGAGGGGTCGGCCACCGCGAGGACGGTGGTGGACCCCGCGCCGATCTCGACGATCAGCATCACCGGGTTGCGCCACAGGGTGCGCGGGTCGAGCTTGCGCGGCGCGTCGGGCAGCGACCGGAGCAGTTGCCGGGGATCGAGCAGGCCACCGCCGACCCGGTCGCCCCGGGTCGTCGGGGAGACGGCGGTCGCCGGCTCGGGCATGCCGGGCGCGGCCGGCGGCAGGGTGGTCATCTCTGCGCCTCCCATGGTGGTCACAGCCCCTCCGCGAGCGGGCCGAGCGCGAGCGCGGGCAGGAAGGTCAGCGCGACCAGGAGCACCGTGACGCCGACCACCATCCCGACGAAGAGGGGCCGGTGGGTGGGCAGGGTGCCCACGGAGGCCGGCGTGGGTTGCTGGCG
This sequence comes from Micromonospora sp. NPDC050187, assembly GCF_044459745.1. Lineage (NCBI taxonomy): Bacteria > Bacillati > Actinomycetota > Actinomycetes > Micromonosporales > Micromonosporaceae > Micromonospora > Micromonospora sp. NPDC050187. The sequence goes on along the minus strand of NZ_JBITJH010000004.1, from coordinate 330,426 downwards.
GGCCAGCGAGCCGGCCAGGGCGAGCACGAGGACGGTCGGCAGGAACCGGCCGAGCAGCATGCACAGGCCCAGCGCGGTGTTCCACCAGGGCGTGTTCACGGTGAGGCCGGCGAACGCCGACCCGTTGTTGTTGCCGGCCGAGGTGAACGCGTAGAGCACCTCGGACAGCCCGTGCGGGCCGACGTTGAGGGCCGTGACGTGGTTGCCGGTGGCGAAGGCCGCCGCTGTGCCTGTCAGCACCAGCGCGGGGGTGACCAGGAAGTACAGCGACGCGAGAGTGATCTCCCGCGCGCCGATCCGCTTGCCCACGTACTCCGGGGTGCGGCCGACCATCAGACCGGCCACGAACACGGTGGTCACCGCCAGGACGAGCATGCCGTACAGGCCGGCGCCGACCCGGCCGGGGGCGACCTCGCCGAGCATCATGTTGACCAGCGGCATCATCCCGCCGAGCGCGGTGTACGAGTCGTGGAACGAGTTCACCGCGCCGGTCGAGGTGACCGTGGTCGCCGCGGCGAAGGGCGCCGAGTCCGACACCCCGAACCGGACCTCCTTGCCCTCCAGCGCCGCGCCGACCGCCTGCGGGACGGTGCCGTCGCCGGTCAGCTCGAAGACGTTGGTCAGAACGACGCTCGCCACCGCCAGGACCGCCATCACCGCGGTGATCGCGTACCCCTGCCGGAGCTGGCCGACCATCCGGCCGAAGACCCGGGGCAGGCTGAACGGGATCAGCAGGACCAGGAGGACCTGGAGCCAGTTCGTCCAGGTGGTCGGGTTCTCGAACGGGTGGGCGCTGTTGACGTTGTAGAAGCCGCCGCCGTTGGTGCCGAGCTGTTTGATCGCCTCCTGGCCGGCCACCGGACCGCCGGGAACGGTCTGTCCGCCGCCGGTCAGGGTGGTGACCTCGGTGCCGGCGGAGAGGTTCTGCACCACTCCCCCGGCCATCAGGGCGAGCGCCCCGAGCACCGAGATCGGCAGCAGGATCCGCAACGTGATTCGGATCAGGTCGACCCAGAAGTTGCCCAGCTCGCCGCTGCGACTGCGGGCGAAGCCCCGGGCCAGGGCGACCGCGACCGCGATGCCGACCGCCGCCGAGACGAAGTTCTGCACCGCCAGCCCGGCCATCTGCACCAGGTGACCCATGGTCGACTCGCCCGCGTACCACTGCCAGTTGGTGTTGGTCACGAAGGACACCGCCGTGTTCCAGGCACCGTGCGGGACCACCGGGTCGAAGCCCAGCGACAGCCACAGGTGCTGCTGGAGGCGCTGGAACCCGTACAGGAAGAGCACGGAGACGGCGGAGAAGGCGAGCACGCTGCGGGCGTACACGCCCCAGGACTGCTCCGCCGCCGGGTCCACCCCGACGAGCCGGAAGACGCCCCGCTCGACACGGGACGAACGGCGGCCGGAGACGACCGCGTACAGGTGGTCGCCGAGCGGTCGGTGCACGGCGACCAGCGCCGCCACCAGCGATCCGACGAACAGTGCACCGGCTGTCGTCGCGGTCATCGGAAACGCTCCGGGAACAGCAGGGCGACCACCAGGAACACGGCCAGGCCGGTCGCCAGGACCAGACCGACGGCGTCGACCGCGCTCACCGCTTCTCCACGCCTCGGACCACGAGGGTGAGCGCCGCGAACAGCGCCACCGTCACCACCACGAACACCAGGTCGGACACGGCTGGCTCCTCACCAGGGACGGCACCGGCGACCGCCGGTGCGGTCGCGCCGAGCCATCACAACGCCCCACGCGCCGCATGGACAGGGTCCATAACGCGACCATGACGGCAGCCCCGCGTTTCTTGACGCGTCCTTCACGCCGCCGGGCGATGGAGGTGAGCCCGGTCACCGGGACGGGTGCCCGGTCGCAAGGCCGACGAAGGCACACCTGAAGCGAACCGTAAGCGGGCCCTGGCAGTGTTCCGGGTGTCAGCGAGACACCGGACGCGAAACCAGGAGAGACACCCGATGCGCAGGATCATCACCTCGACCTACATCACCCTCGACGGCGTCATCGACAACCCGGCGTGGACCATGCCGTACTTCGACGACGAGGCCGCCGCCTTCGCCGGGGCGCAGACCGACGCCGCGGACGCGCTGCTGATGGGTCGCCACACCTACGACGGCTTCGCCGCCGCCTGGCCGAACATGGACGAGAGCGACCCGACCACCGGCGCCGCCTACTTCAACAACGTCAAGAAGTACGTCGCCTCGACCACCCTCACCGACCCGGAGTGGAAGAACACCGAGGTCCTGAAGGGCGACCTGGTGGAGGAGGTCACCAAGCTCAAGGCCGCCGAGGGCCGGGACATCCTGATGTACGGCTACGGCGTGGTCACCCACGCCCTGCTCAAGGCGGGGCTGGTCGACGAGGTCCGGTTCTGGATCCACCCCGTGTTCCAGGGCGGCCCCTCGGTCAGCTCCCCGCTGGCCGACGCGCAGACCACCCTCACCCTGGTCGACACGTTGGTCACCAAGAGCGGCGTGGTCATCGCCTCGTACCAGCCGGTCACCCGGTAGCGACGGACGTCCCGACCAGGGCCCGGGCCTGCCCCGGGCCCAGGTCGTGTCCGGCCCGGTACACCGCCGTGAACCCCTCCTCGCCCAGCGCCGCGACGCACCGAGCGGTGACCCGGTCGACCTCGGCCCGCTCCGCCGGGGACGCCGCGACCGCCACCGCCGCCCGGGCGGCCGCCGCCGCCCCGAGGATCCGTGCCGCCACCTCCGGCTCCGGCGCGGCCGACGCCAGCCCCTCCAGCGCGCCGGCCGCGTCGAGCGGCGCACCGATCAGCGTGGCGACGTCGAACGCCCGCGCGTGCAGCGCGAGCGCCCGCGCCGGGTCCTCGTCCGCGACGGCGTACCCCAGTTCGCCGAGGACCAGGGGCAGGAACAGGGCGTCGTCACCGCCCGCCTCGACCAGCCGCTCCAGGTGCCTGACGGCGACGTCCCGCCGGCCGTCGCGGCGGGCGGCGACCCCGAGACCCAGCTCGGCGAAGACCTCCGCGGCGGGGGAAGCCTGCCCGACGGCCAGCCGGTAGGCGCGGTCGGCCAGCTCCCACGCCTGCCCGTGGTCGCCGTTCTGCACCGCGATCCAGGCCAGCCAGGACAGCTTGCCGCCGACCTCGGGCCACAACGCCAGTTCCTCGGCCCACCCCAGGCCCGCCCGGTGCAGCGCGACGGCCCGCTCGTAGTCGCCGGTCAGCTCGGCCAGGCCACCCAGCCAGTCGGTGGCCTGCGACCGGCCCCACGCGTCGCCCAGCTCCGCGAAGAGCTCCCCGGCGCGGGTGGCCTCCCGGTCCAGTGCGACCAGGTCGCTGGCGACGTGGGCGAGCTTGGCGCGGGTCACCCGGACGGCCGCCTCGACCCACGGTTCGTCGCCGGCCGACCACGCCCGGTCGAGGAGGGAGGACGCCGTGGCCAGGTCGCTGCAATCGACCAGCGCGGCGGCCACGAACCAGGTCGCCCGCCCGTCGGCGTGTCCGGCCAGGGCCGCCTCGATCTCCGCCGGCATGACCGGCTCGCCCTGCAACAGGGCGAACCCCACCCGCCACACCGCAGCCGCCGCGGCCACCTCGCCGTCGGCGTGAGGGCCGTGGCCGTGGCCGTCGGCACCTCCGGCACCGTCGACGGTCAGCGCGCGGCGCGCCTCGGTGAACCGTCCGCGCAGGAACCAGTACCAGGTGAGCGCGGTAGCCAGGCGCAGGCCGCCGCCGTGGTCGAGCGCGGCCCGCAGGTTGGCGGCCTCGGCGTCGAGCCGGGCCAACCACTCCCGTTGCCCGGTGCCGCGCAGCAGCGGGTCGGCGTGCTCGGCCAGCCGGGTGTAGTAGGCCGCGTGGCGGGCCCGGACGGCGTCGGCGTCGGCGAGCCGGTCCAGGCAGAAGGCGGCCACCGACTCCAGCAGCCGGTAACGCGGCCGGCCGCCGGAGGCGTCGCGCACCACCAACGACCGGTCCACCAGCTGGGTCAGCACGTCGATGTCGGCGCCGCAGACCTCCTCGGCGGCGTCCAGGGTGCAGCCGTCCCGGTGCACCGCGAGCCGGGCGAGCACCGCGCGCTCCTGTTCGGCGAGCAGGTCCCAGCTCCACTCGATCACCGCGGTCAGCGTGCGCTGCCGGGCCGGCAGGTCTCGCTGCCCGCCGCGCAGCAGCCCGAAGCGGTCGTCCAGGCGTGCCACCACCTCGTCCACGCCGAGCGCCCGCACCCGGGTGGCGGCCAGTTCCAGGGCCAACGGCAGCCCGTCGAGCCGGCGGCACAGCCGCGCGACGGCCGGCCCGGTCCGCTCGTCGAGCCGGAACCCGCGCTGCTGCGCGGCGACCCGGGCCGCGAACAGCCGCGCCGCGGCCGACCGCCGGACCGCGTCGAGGTCCCGCTCGTCGGCGGGTACCGGCAGCGGAGGCACCTCCCACAGCAGCTCCCCGGCCAGCCGGAGCGGCTCCCGGCTGGTGGCCAGCACGTGCACGTCGGTCGCCTCGCGCAGCAGACGGGCGACGAGCGCGGCGGCCGGTTCGACCACGTGCTCGCAGTTGTCCAGCACGAGCAGCGCCCGCCGGTGTCGCAGGACGGTGACCAACCGGTCCTCGGGGGCCGCCCCGGCGCCCGTGACCTCCCGGACGTCGAGGACGGCCAGCACCAGTCCGGCCACGGCGGTGTCGCCGGGTCGCAGGGCGGCCAGCTCGACCAGGTGTACGCCGTCGGGGAACGACTGCCCGGCGGCGACCTCGGTCGCCAGCCGGGTCTTGCCGACCCCGCCCGGTCCGACCAGCGTGACCAGCCGCCGCGCGGGCACCAGCTCGCGCAGTTCGGTCAGCGCCTCGGCCCGACCGACCAGCTCGTCGAGGCGGGCCGGCAGGCTGTTGCGGACCAGCGCGGTCGGCGGCGGTGCGCTGAGCCCGGCGTCCTGCTCCAGGATCCGCCGGTGCAGGGCGACCAGCTCCGGTCCCGGATCGAGGCCCAGCTCGTCGGCGAGACGCCGGCGCAGGTCGGCGTAGCTGGCCAGCGCCTCGGACTGCCGGCCGGCCGCGTACAGGGCGCGCAGGTGCAGCGCGCGCAGCCCCTCCCGCAGCGGGTGCGTGGCCACCATCTCGGCCAGGTCGGCCGCGACGAGGGCGTGTTCGCCCCGGGCCAGTCGGGCCGCTGCCAGTTTCTCCCGTACCACCAGGTGGGCCTCGGTGAGGCGGGCGGCCTCGGCCCGGACCCACTCCTCGTCGGCGACGTCGGCATACGGTTCGCCGCGCCACAACCGGAGGGCCTCGGTCAGGCTCGCCACGTCGTCGGCCGTGGCGAGCGCGGTGAACCGGTCGACGTCGACGGCGTCGGTGCGCAGCAGGTATCCCGGGGGCCGGGACTCGATCAGATCCCGCGCGCCGGGTTCGGCGTCGTCGAGCGCCCGGCGCAGCTGCGAGACACGCACCTGGAGGGCTCCGGCGGGTTTGGCGGGCGGGGCGCCGCCCCACAGGTCGTCGACCAGCCGGTCGGCCGAGACGACCTGGTTGCGGTTGGCGACGAGATCGGCGAGGAGGACACGGACCTTCGCGCCCGGGATGGTGACGGGCTCGCCGGTGTCGGTGCTGACGGCGAGCGGTCCGAGGACCCCGAATCGCATGCGCGCCACCCTACAAGGCGGTAAGCGGGTCGGAAGAAAGCCGTAAGGGACGTCGCGCACGGTGGTGTCATGAGCCACGCGCCCGTCAACGGCCTGTCCCTGTACTACGAGTCGCACGGCACCGGCGACGGGCGGCCGGTCGTGCTGCTGCACGGCGCCCTGTCCGGCATCGACACCTCGTTCGGGTCGATCCTGCCGCTGCTGGCACGGACCCGCCGGGTGGTGGCCGTCGAACTGCAGGCCCACGGCCGCACCTCCGACGCGGACCGGCCGCTGACCGTCGAGGGTCTGGCGGGGGACGTCGTGGCTCTCCTGGACCATCTGGGCGTCGGGACCGCCGACGTGGTCGGGTGGGGCATGGGAGCGGCGGTGGCGTTGCGGATCGGCACCCACCACGCGTCCCGGGTCGGCCGGCTCGTGCTGGCGTCGGTGAGTTTCGACCGCGAGGGCGTGCATCCGGGCCTGCTCGACGGCATCGGGGACCTGCGGCCCGAGCACCTGCACGGATCCGAGTTCCACGAGGAGTACCTGCGTACCGCCGCCGACCCGGACGGCTGGCCCGTGCTGGTCGCGAAGGTGCAGCGTCTCGACGCCGAACCGCCGCGATGGCCGGCGTCGGCGATCCGGGCGTTGACCGCCCCGACGATGATCGTGCTCGGCGACGCCGACATCGTCCGGCCGGAGCACGCGGTGGAGATGTTCCGGCTGCTCGGCGGCGGCGTGGCCGGTGACCTCACCGGACTTCCGCCGTGCCGGCTGGCGGTCCTGCCCGGCACCACCCACACCGCGATCCCGCACCGGGCGGAGTGGCTGGTCCCCATGGTCGAGGAGTTCCTCGACGACGAGGGCGGACGCTAGCACCACCGTGTCCCGCCGCCGACCGGAACACCGGCCGGCGGCGGGACGTACGGGTCAAGGCCGGCGGCGGGCCCGGAGGACCGCGTCGCGGGAGGTGCCCCCGTGCCCGTGCGGGCCACCGGCGGCCGACCGGGTGCGGGTGCCGGCGACGAGGACGTCCCAGTCGGGGCCGAGACCCGCCGCCATCTCCTCGGCGGTGACCTGCGCCTCCGCCGCCCTCGGGGGCTGACCGGGGTGGTGCGGGTCCGACGGGTGGTGGCCGACGACCAGCAGGGTGCCGTTCGGCGCGACCGACGCCGCCAGCCGGCGCACCAGCGTCCCGGTCGACGCGGTCGAGTGCACGTAGTGCGAGCAGACCAGGTCGAACCCGTCCCCCGGTGGGGTCCAGGTGGTCAGGTCGGCCCGCACCCAGTCGATCCGGTCCGCGACGTCGGCACCGAGGTTCTCGGCGTGTTCCCGCCCGCGCCGCAGCGCGGTGGCGGCGAGGTCCACGGCCGTCACCCGCCAGCCGCGCGAGGCGAGCCAGACGGCGTCGGCACCCTCGCCGCAACCGGCGTCCAGTGCCGTGCCGGGCGCGAGGTCCCCCACCTCGGCCACCAGGTGCGCGGTGGGCTGCCGGACGCCGTGCGCGGCGCGACCGTCGTAGTGCTCCTCCCAGTAATCCCCGTCGAAGTCCACGTGCATGACGCTCCCTCCATCGTTCACCGGCATCGACCGCACCGCTGCGGCAACCATGCGCGAGACCCCTCGATGCCGCAAACTTCGTTGCCGATCCGGCAAACTCCGGGCCATGGCCGGGCGACCGGGCCGCCGGCCGGGTCGCAGCCACCACGACGTTTGCCAACCGGACCAGCGGGAAGAACGCCGCACACACGGGACGCCCCGTACCGCACAGGCAGGAGTAGTCGGATGAACGGCCCGACGGGCGGCGAAGCGGTCGGCAGGCTCGAACTCGTGCACACCTTCACCGGGCCGATGCCGACCGGCGTCGGCGTGTCGGCCGGCGGTCGGATCTTCGTCAACTTCCCGAAGTGGGGTGACGAGGTACCCGCCACGGTGGTGGAACTGCGGGACGGGCGAGAGGTGCCCTTCCCCGACCAGGAGTGGAACGACCCGGCGGGCGACGACGACACCGGCGCGTTCGTCTCGGTACAGAGCGTCGTGGTCGACCCGGCCGACCGCCTCTGGGTGCTCGACACCGGCAGCCCGATGTTCCGACCCACCCGACCCGGTGGCCCGAAACTCGTCCGCGTCGACCTGGACACCGACACCGTCGCCCAGGTGGTCAGCCTCCCCGCCGACGTGGCGCTGCCCTCGACGTACCTCAACGACGTCCGGTTCGACCTGCGGCGCGGAGAAGCCGGGCTCGCCTACGTGACCGACTCCGCCGACTCCGGCCCGAACGGGATCATCGTGGTCGACCTGGCCTCCGGGACGTCCTGGCGGCGGCTGCACGACCACCCCTCCACCCGCGCCGAGCCGCTGGCCACGTTCCGGCCGGTGGTGGAGGGACGGCCGTTCCTGGAGCGGCCGGCGGACGGGCCGCCGAAGCCGGTGGCGATGGGCTCCGACGGCATCGCGATCTCCGCCGACGGGTCCCGGCTGTACTACTGCCCGCTCGCCTCGCGCCGCTGGTACAGCGTCGCCACCGATGCCCTCGCCGACCGGTCGCGCAGCGACGACCGGGTCGCCGCCACGGTCATGGACGAGGGCGACAAGGGCGGCGGCTCCGACGGCCTGGAGACCGACGACGCCGGCCGGTTCTACCTCACCTCGTACGAGCACAACGCCGTGCTGCGCCGGCTGCCGGACGGCGGGTTCGAGACCCTGGTGCACGACCCCCGCCTGCTCTGGCCGGACACCCTGTCCGTCGCCGCCGACGGGCACCTCTACGTCACCGCGAACCAGCTGCACCGACAGGCGCGGTACCAGGGTGGCGAGGACCGGCGTCGCCGGCCGTACGCCCTGTTCCGGGTCCCCATCGACGCCGGACCGGTCCGGCTGCGCTGAGCCGGCCACGGGGGAATCCTTCACTCCGGACGAACAGCTTGTAGACAAGCTTCGTTGCCTGGCCCTATCGTCACCCCATCGAGATTCATTGAACTATGTCGATGGGAGACCCGATGCGACTCCGGCGATGGGCGAGCTTATCCCTGGCCTTGGTCGTCCTGCAGGGCGCCGTCCTCGGCGCCGCCCCGGCCGCGCACGCGGCCGTGCCCGCGCCGTCCCCGGACGCCGCGACGGACCACGTCATCCTGAGCACCGACTACGGACCGGCGGCCTGGGTGCCGGCCAGCACGAGCAACTACACGGTGGCCACCCGGCCCACCGGCCAGCCCATCACCCACGTCGTCATCCACGTGACCCAGGGCTCGTACACCAGCGCGATCAACTGGTTCCAGAACCCGGCGTCCAAGGTCAGCGCGCACTACACGTTCCGCTCCTCCGACGGCGCGGTCACCCAGTCCGTGCGGGAGAAGGACATCGCCTGGCACGCCGGCAACTGGACCTACAACACCCAGTCGATCGGCATCGAACACGAGGGCTGGGTCGACAACCCGGCCTGGTTCACCGACGCGATGTACCGCGCGTCCGCCGCGCTCACCCGGAACCTCGCGAACAAGTACGGCATCCCCAAGACCCGCAGCAACATCATCGCGCACAAGGAGGTGCCCGGGGCCACCCACACCGACCCCGGCCCGCACTGGAACTGGACCTACTACATGCAGTTGGTGAACGGCGTCACCGGCATCGGCTCCGGCACCGTGCACAGCGGCACCGCCGTGCTCAACGTGCGCTCCGGGCCCGGCACCGGTCACGCCGTCGTCGGCTCGCTGAGCGGGGGCGCGGCGGTGAGCGTCTACTGCCAGGCCACCGGCACCGCCGTCACCGGCCCCTACGGCACCTCCAGCATCTGGCACCGGATCGGCACCAACCGCTACGTCTCCGACGCCTACCTGTACACCGGGCACGACGGCTACATCCCGAACGTGCCGCGCTGCTAGTCACGACCCCGTCCGGCCCGCCGCGTCACGCGTGCGGGCCGGACGTCCGCCTACCCGTGGTCGTCCACCCCGCGCGCCGGACCCGGCTCCACCGGTGGCGCACCCGCCGGGTCGGCGGCGGCCGGGCGATGGTTGTCGAGGTGGTCGCGGGCGTACCGGTAGGCCACCGCCACGATCGCGGCGACCGGCACCGCCAGGAAGGCACCGGTGATCCCGGCCAGGCTGCTGCCGGCGGCCACGGCGAGGATGACCACCGCCGGATGCAGGCTCAGCCCGCGCCCCTGGAGCAGCGGTTGCAGGACGTTGCCCTCCACCTGCTGCACCGCCACCACGATGCCGAGGATGATCAACGCGGTGGTCGGGCCCTGGTCGACCAGCGCGATCAGGACGGCGAACGCCCCGGCGACGAACGCCCCGATGATGGGAATGAAGGCGGCGAAGAAGGTCAGCACCGCCAGCGGCAGGACCAGCGGCACCCCGAAGGCCCACAGGCCGATGCCGATGAAGAAGGCGTCGATGAAACCGACCAGCGCCTGCTGCCGGATGAACTCCGACAGCGTCCGCCAGCTCCGCTCCGACAACTGCGCGACGTGCACCGCCGCGCGCGGGCCGGTCTGCGCCGCCAGCCACGGCACCCAGCGGGGGCCGTCCTTGAGGAAGAAGAAGCACAGCACCAGGGCCAGCACGGCGTTGACCACGCCGGACCCCACGGAGGTGGCCCAGGTCAGCACGTAGCCGGCGATGTTCTGGGCGTTGGACTGCAGGGCGCTGAAGACGTTGTCGATCGTCTCGCCGATCTGGTCCTCGCCGAGGTTGAGCGGCGGGCCGGTGAGCCACTGGCGTACCTGCTCGAGTCCGGCCGTCGCCTGGTCGGTGAGATCGCCGATCTGACCCACCACCGGCGGCACCACGAGGATGCCGAGCGCCGTCAGCAGGGCGAGGAAGGCCAGCAGGACCGTCGCCGCGGCCAGGGCGGGCGGCCACCGGTGCGCGCGCAGGAACCGCACGGTCGGCCAGAGCACCGTGGTGAGGAGCAGGCCGAGCACCACCGGGAAGAGAACGACCCAGAGCCGGCCCAGCACGTAACCGAGTCCGACCAGCGCGGCGGCGATGACGAGCAGTTGCGCCGCGACGATCGCCACCCGGCGGACCGCGGCCCGCACCCGGGGGCCACGCCGGGGTGACGGTGCCGGTACGGGTGACACCGCCGCAGGGGCGCCCGTACCGCTCGTCGGGGTGTCGGCCGCAGGCTCGCGCGGGCCGTCTTCTTCCTGGCTCAACTCTGCCTCCACCATGTGTCGCCCTGCCGAACCCTAGTCGTGGCGGGCAATCACGGCGACGGCAAGGCCCCTGCCCGGGCCGCCGCTGCGGCACGGCACCCGGCGCGCAGGAGAGCCCGGGGTCCACGTCCGCGAACCCCGGCGGCTGCGGGACCGGGGCGCGTGGGGCGCGGTCGGGGGCCGGCACCGGCCACCCGCCGCACCACGGTCAGAACCCGCAGAGCGGATCCCACGGGTCGTCGTCGGTGCCCCGGATCCACCGGTGCCCCGCGTCGACCGGCGGTTCGTACGCCCACGAGGTGTGCGCGCCGTGCGCCAGCGCCTCGGTGAGGAAGGCGCGGACGCGCTGGCTGGTCACGATGTCCCGTTCGGCGGCGACCGGGTCCCAGTCGTTCAGGACCGACTGCCGCAGACCGGCCCGCACCTCGGCGTACCCGGGGTCGGCCGCCCGGTTGTCGAGTTCCCGTGGGTCCTTCTCCAGGTCGTAGAGCTGATCCGGCAGCCCGTGGGCGTAGACCAGCTTGTGCCGGCCGCTGACCACCGCCCGGACCGGGAGCAGCGTGCCCTCCGCCGAGTTCTCGACGACGACGTCGCGGTGGGGGTGCTCCGTCCCGTCGTCACCGGCGAGCATGCCGGTGAGGCTGTCGCCCGCGAACCGCCCGGTCACCCACTCCGGCAGCGTGGCCCCGGCCAGGTCGGCGAAGGTGGGATGGAGGTCGACCAGGGAGGCGGGCGTGCCGATCCGGCGGCCGGACGCCACCTGCGGCCCGGCGAACAGCAGCGGGACACGCACCGACCACTCCCGCAGGGTGCGCTTGAAGTACATGCCGTGCTCGCCGAGCTGGTCGCCGTGGTCGCTGGTGAAGACGACGACGGTGTCGTCGAGGAGGCCGAACCGCTCCAGTTCCGCGACGAACGAGCCGACCACGTCGTCGATGTAGCTCGTCATCGCGTAGTAGCCCCGCCGGGCGAGACGCACCGCCTCGTCGTCGATCTCCGCCCGGTCCACGCCGTGGAACGCGTTGACCCAGCGGTCCAGCGGGTGCGGCTCGACGCCGTCCGGCACCGGCTCGGGCAGGGTGATCCGCCGGCCCTCGTACCGGTTCCAGTACTCCGGCGGGGCCACGTACGGGTCGTGCGGCTGGGTGAAGGAGGCCACCATCAGCCAGGGCTCGCCCGCCCGCTCGCCGGTGTCGAGCGCCAGTTCCCGGATGCGGCGCAGGGCGGTGAACCGCACCTCCTCGTCGTAGTGCATCTGGTAGGTCCACGGCAGCGGGCCGGAGGAACGCAGGATGTCGACGTACTCCCGGCCACCGTTCTGTTGCTCGCCGGAGAGCCGGGGCGGGTCGCCCTGCTCCTCCCACGGCCGGGTCCAGGTGAGGTCGGGCGGGAAGATGTCGGTGGTCAACCGCTCCTCGAAGCCGTGCAACTGGTCGGGGCCGACGAAGTGCATCTTGCCGGAGAGGATCGTCCGGTACCCGGCCCGCCGCAGCGAGTGCGCGAACGTCGGCACCGAGGCGGGGAACTCCTCGGCGTTGTCGTTCGAGGGCACCCCGCTGGGCAGCCGACCGGTCATCATGGCGGCTCGGGACGGCACGCACAACGGCGCGTTGCAGTAGGCGTTCTCGAAGACGGTGCCCCGTTCCGCGAGCGCGTCCAGGTTCGGGGTGAGGACGTCCTCGTTGCCGTACGGGCCGGTGGCGAACGCGCTGAGCTGGTCGGCCATGAGCAGCAGGATGTTCGGGCGGCTGCCTGCGGTGGTCACGCTTGCTCCCTGTGCGGGGTCGGGTGGTCGGGTCACTTGGTGGCGTCGGTGAACACCGAGGTGTCGAGGAAGGTGTCGGGCTCGACGTAGGTCGGCAGCGCGCCGATGTCCACGAAGACCCGTTCCATCCGGCCGATCCAGTCGGCGGCGGTGCCGTCGGCGTAGTAACCGGTCCACTCGGCGTTGGGGAAGCTCCTGGCCTGCTGGTAGATCTGCGTGCAGACCTCCGCCGTCATGACGTCGGAGAGTCGTGGACAGGCGGCCTTCAGCGCCCCGGCCTGGTCGGTGACGATGTCGTCGTTGGCCTTCAGCCAGGCTTTCGTGACCTTGACGAGAGCGTCCCGGTGCTCGGCGTGGAAGCGGTTGTTGGCGACCCAGCCGCCCGCGATCGCGGCGTCCGGGTGGAACTGGTCCGAGGTGGCGATCTGCCGGGCCTCGGGGAGGCGCTGCCTGACCTGGCCGTCGAACGGGGCCCAGAGGGCCGCGGCGGGCACGCCACCGGTCACGAACGTGTTGGCGACGGCCGGCATCTCCAGGTTGACCAGTTGGACGTCGTCCAGGGAGAGGCCGTTGCGGGTCAGCGCCACGTGCAGGAGCAGATGGGCGGCGGTGCCGGTGGTGGTGGCCACCTTCTTGCCGCGCAGGTCCGCCACCGAGGTGATCCCGGAGTCCGGTGCGGCCCAGATCTGCTGGATGTTCGCCTCGAGGTTGTTGAGCAGGAACACCTTGCCTTGGCCCCGGGCCGGGAAGTTCGCGATCACGGCGCCCATCACCCCGACGTCGACGCTGCCGCCGGTGAGCGCGTTGGACAGCGAGATGCCGGTCTGGAAGGGCACCGCCTCGACGTCGAGCCCCTGCTCGGCGAAGTAGCCGCGTTCCTGGGCGAGCAGGAGGTGCATGCCCGGCGCGGGGCCGGCGATGTAGCCGACCTTGATCTTCTGCGCGGACCCGGCGTCGCCGTCGTCGTCCGATCCGCACGCGGTGCCCACCATGACCAGCGCGAGGCTGGCCAGCACCGCCACCATCCGGCGTCTCATCGATCGTCTCCCTGGGGTGAGGTGTGCGCTTCGCGCAGCATCGTCTCGATGCGGCGGCGCAGCGCGATGAAGTCGGGACTGGTCTTGAGCTCGTGGGTCCGGTCGCCGTGCCAGGGCACGTCGACGATGTCCCGCACCCGGGCGGGACGGGCGGACATCACCACCACCCGGTCGGCGAGGAAGATCGCTTCCTCCACCTGGTGGGTGACGAAGAGGACGGTGCGGCGTTCCTTCTGGTTGATCTCCAGGAGGGCCTCCTGCATCGTCTCCCGGGTCTGCGCGTCGAGCGCGGCGAACGGCTCGTCCATGAGCAGGATCTCCGGGTCCACCGCGTAGGCACGGGCCAGCGCGACCCGTTGCCGCATGCCACCGGAGAGCGTCTTGGGCAGGGCGTCCGCGAAGGCGGTCAACCCCATCAGCTCCAGGTACCGGTCGCCGATCTCCCGCCGCTGCGCCGCCGTCCGGCGGCGGGCGCGCAGTCGCATGCCGAACTCGATGTTGCGACGGACGGTGAGCCACGGGAAGATCGCGTACTCCTGGAACACCACGCAGCGCGACGGCCCCGGGCCGGTGACCGGGGCCCCGTTCACCCGGATCACGCCGGTGTCCGTGTCGACGAATCCGGCCACGGTGTTCAGCAGGGTGGTCTTGCCGGAGCCGCTCGGGCCGACCACCGCCACGAACTCCCCCTCGGCGACGTCGAACCGCACGTCGTCGAGGACGGTGACCGCCGCCGTACCCCGCCCGAACCGCTTGCTGATCCCGGCGACGGAGAGACCGCCGCCACTTCCCGGTCCGCTCATCGGTTCCCCCTGTCCTGCCACCGCACCAGGCGGGCGGACGCCAGCCGGAGGGCGGCGTCCATCAGCAACGCGCACAGACCGATCAGGATGATCCCGGCGTACACCCGCGGAATGTCGAGGAAGTTGCCCGCGTTCTGGATGACCGCTCCCAGCCCGTCCTGCGCGGCCACCAGCTCGGCGGCGACCAGCGAGGCCCAGCCGATGCCCAGCGAGACCCGGGCGGCGGTGAGGATGTGCGGAACGGAGAACGGCAGCACGACCCGGGTCAGCACCTCGATCCGGTTCGCGCCGAGGGTCTGGGCGGCCCGGACGTACTTGTCCTCGATCCCGGCGATGCCCTCGAAGACGATCACGACGGTCGCGAAGAAGGCGGCGTACATCAGGATGATGCCCCGGGCGAGTTCGCCGATCCCGAAGTAGACGATCACCAGGGGGACGAGGGCGATCGGGGGCAACGCCCGGAAGAAGTTGACCAGCGGGTTGAGCACCGCCCGGGCGATCGGGAACCAGCCCAGCAGGAAGCCGACCGGCACGCCGGCGGCGATGCCGACCGACACCCAGACGACGACCCGGCGGCTGCTGATCAGGATGTCGTCGGCGAGGCCGTTGCCCAGACCGGTCCAGATGACCTCGAAGACCTGACCGGGAGTCGGCAGCAGGTCGCCGCCCACCACACCGGTCACGGCCATCACCTGCCAGAGCAGGACCACGCCGAGGAAACCCGTCAGGCCCAGCGCCGCGTTCCGCAGGGCCGCCAGCCACCGTCGGGGTACCCGGCGGGACGGTGCGCCGGGCGGCGCGCCCGGTTCCTTCGCTCCGACGCCGGCGGCTGCCGCTCGCCGGTCGGAGGCCAACACTTCCGGCATCTGATCTCCTGTCGTGGGGGTGGGTGGGGGCGTTCAGGCCGGTGGCGCCGGGACGGCGCGCTGGGCCCCGGCCAGCCGGTGCATCAGCTCCCGGTTGGCGGGGTAGGCCGCCCGGTAGACGGCGTGGGCATCGTCGTACAGCGGCCGGAGGGCGGGCCGGGGCGAGACGACGTGGCCGGTTCGCGCCCACGTGTCGTCCGGGTCGACCAGGCCGACCGCCTGGGCCGCGAGCAGGGCGTCGCCGTAGCACGCGCCGATGCTGGTGGTGGTCACCTCCTGCGGCTGACCGGTGATGTCGGAGACCACCTGCGCCCACAGGCCGCCCCGGGTGCCGCCACCGACCGCCACCAGGCGGCCCGGCGGCGCACCGGCCGCCGCGAAGGTCTCCAGGTGGTGGCGGACGGCGTGACCGGTCGCCTCGAGCGCGGCCCGGTAGAGGTGCGCGCGGGTGTGCCGCAAGGTCAGGCCGAGGAGGACGCCCCGGGCGTCGGGGTCGAACAGCGGGGTGCGTTCCCCCGCGAGGTACGGCAGCATCACGAGGCCGTCGGCACCGGGTGCGGCCTGCGCCGCCTCCGCGACGAGGACCTCATACCGGTCCTCCCCGACGATCCGCCGCAGCCAGTCGGTCACCGCGCCCGCCGCGGCCGTGCCACCGGCCAGGCACGCGCTGCCGGGGGTGATCCCCCGGGTCGCCCAGAGCCGTCCGTGCGTCACGATGCGGTCGGTGACCTGGAGGATGAACATGGTGGTGCCGTACATCAGCATGGTGTCGCCCGGCCGGCGGACCCCGACGCTGTGCGCCTCGGCCCACGCGTCGACGGTGCCCGCCACCACCGGTGTGCCGGCCGGGAGCCCGGTCTCGGCCGCCGCGGCGGCGGTGCTCCGGCCGACCACCTCACCGGGCCACACCAGCCGGGGCAGGTCGAGGCCGGGCGCGACCAGGTCCGCCCACTCGCCGTGCCAGCGCTGGGCGCGCAGGTCGTACAGGGGTTGGCACTGGCTCGCGGAGTGGTGGTCGAGCACGTACTCACCGGTGAGCCGGGCGACGGCGAACGAGCTGGCCATCAGGAACCGCCGGGTGGCGGCCCAGGTGCGCGGTTCGTGGTGGCGGAGCCAGTACAGTTTCGGGCCCGCCGCCTGGCTGGTCAGCGGTGCGCCACCCACCGCGACGACCCGGTCCTCGCCGAGGAGGGCGGTCAGCTCGGCGGCCTCGGCGGTGGCCCGGGTGTCGACGCCGTACAGGATGGCCGGCCGCAACGGGCGATAGCGGTCGTCGGTGACCAGCACGCACGGCCCGATCCCGCTGACACAGACCGCAGCCACCCGGCCCGGTGAGTCCGCGAGGAGCCGCCGGGACAGCTCGGCGACCGCGCCCCACCAGTCCCGTTCCGGATCGTGTTCGACCCAGCCGGGCCGGGGCATGGCCGGCTGGTGCGCACGGACCGCGGTGGCCAGGACCTCACCGTCGGGGCGGGTCAGCACGGCCTTCGCGCTGGAGGTACCGATGTCGATACCCAGCAGTACGTCGCCCATCGTTCGACCTCCCGCGCCGCCCGGACCTGCGGAAACCGTGTTTCCGGCTCGTTAAGTCCGATCAAGTTGTCGGTAAGGTATGACCATCCATCAGACCTGTCAAGCCTTGACGTGCGACAGAAAGCCAGGCCAGGCTTGCGGCAGCGCAACAGCCCTCTATAAGGTATGACCAATTGACGAGAGGGGTGCCATGGGAATCCAGTCGGCGGGCACGGACCCGACGGTCCGGCCGAGTCGGGTCGACGAGGCAGAGCGGGTCCTCCGCGCGTTGATCGCGGAGTACCAGCGCACCGGCGTGACCCGGCTTCCTACCGAGAACCGGCTGTGCGAGCTGGTCGGCGCGTCCCGGACGACGTTGCGCGACGCGTTGAGCCGGCTCGAGGCGGCCGGCGAGGTCGTCCGGCGGCGACGGGTGGGCACCCTGATCACCTCGCCGGCCCGGGCGGTCCACTCGGGATCGCTCGCCTACCCCGTCGACCTGATCCTGTCCCTCTCGGACTTCCTCGCCGAGGCCGGCGCCAACTTCGCGGTACGCGCGGTCAACATCCTGCGGGAGACCGCCGACCCCGACGACGTGGCCCTGCTCGGCCTGGCGCCCGGTGAGGCCGTCTACCGCGCGATCCGGCTCTACGAGGTCGAGGGGCAGGCCGCCGCCCGGCTGGAGCACCGGCTTCCCGCGACGGTCGGCGGCCAGCAGATCCGGATCAACGCGCTGACCGACGGGATCACGACCTTCCTCCAGGAGACCGAGAACATCCGGTTGACCCGGAGCGATCACACGATCACCGCCGAGGCGGCCACGCCCGCCCTGGCGAGCGAACTGGACACCGTGGTCGGGGCGCCGCTGCTCGTCATCGACTGCCAGCTCTACGCGTCCGGGCCGCACGCCGTGGCCACCGGGCGGCTGGTCTTCCGTCCCGACGTCCTCTGCCTGACCGCGTCCGCCGACCCGGCCACGTCGGCCTCCCGCCAGGCCGGCACGTTCGGCGTGACGGCCGTCGCCCGGTCCGGCGACGAGAGCTGACATGCGATCCACCCACCCCGACCACGGGTCGCCGGCAGCCCGGCGGCCGGCGGGCGACCACGCCCCGGCCGGTCGGCCCGCCCCGACCGCGCCGCCGGAGGTGTCCGCGTGCTGCGGGCCGAGCCGCCCGCCCGCCGACGGTGACACGGGCACCGTCCCCGCCGCGTCGCACGGCCGGCCGTCGGCGCGAGGCCCGGCACGCGACCGGCGGGCGGCCGTCCGGGGCATGGTGCACGTCCCGGGTGGTCCCTTCCGGATGGGCAGCGAGGATCCGGACACGTTCGCCACGGACGGCGAGGGCCCGGTCCGCGAGGTGCACGTGAGCGGCTTCCACATCGACCCGAAGGCGGTCAGCAACGCCCAGTACGCCGCCTTCGTCCGGGCGACCGGGTACGTCACCGAGGCGGAGCGGTTCGGCTGGTCGTACGTCTTCCACCTGCTCGTCGCGGACGCCGCCGGCCCCGCCGTCATGCCCGGACGCATCCCCGGGGCGCCCTGGTGGCTGCCGGTGCGCGGGGCGTCCTGGCGGTGCCCGGAGGGGCCGGGTTCACGGATCGGCGACCGGCAGAACCATCCCGTCGTGCACGTGTCCTGGAACGACGCGACCGCCTACGCGCACTGGGCCGGGAAACGACTGCCCACCGAGGCCGAGTGGGAGAAGGCCGCCCGTGGCGGCCTGGACCAGGCCCGGTACCCGTGGGGCGACGAGCTCACGCCCCGGGGCGCGCACCGCTGCAACATCTGGCAGGGCGAGTTCCCCTCGGTCAACACCGGGGCTGACGGTTACCTCGCCACGGCGCCGACGGACGCCTTCCGGCCGAACGCCTTCGGGCTCCACAACACCTCGGGCAACGTCTGGGAGTGGTGCGCGGACCGGTTCAGCGTCGACTGGCACCGCCCCGACCGCCCGGAGACCCGATGCGACCCGCAGGGTCCGCCGGCCGGCCCGGGGCGGGTCCTGCGCGGTGGTTCGTACCTGTGCCACGACTCGTACTGCAACCGGTACCGGGTCGCCGGCCGGACGGTGAACACGCCGGACAGCACCACCGGCCACGCCGGCTTCCGCTGCGCCGCCGACGGGACCGACCGGTGACGGACCGCCGTGCGGCGTGAACCGGCCTGGTACCGGGAGGGCAGCGAACCGGACTACCGGTTCACGCTCGCCAACGAACGCACGTTCCTGGCCTGGGTGCGCACCGCATTGGCGCTGCTCGCCGGAGCGGTCGCGGTGGTCCACGTCCTTCCCGCCGCCGTGCCCGGCGTCCGCACCGCCGTGGCGGTGCTCCTCGCCGCCACGGCCACCGTCCTGCCGTGGGCGGCCTACCAGCGGTGGACGCGCGTCCAACGGGCCATGCGCCTGGGCCGGGACCTGCCCTTCACCCGGTCGCTCGCCCTGATGGCCGTTCTCCTCGGCGCGCTGGGTGCCGGTGTCGTCGTCCTGGTGCTCAGCGCGTGACCGGCCGCGACCACGGGCTCCAGCGGGAACGCACCGCCCTGGCCTGGCGACGCACCTGCGCGGTCGCCCTGGTCGACGCCGTCCTCCTGGGACGCCTCGCCCCGAACCTGCCACTTCCCCAGATCGTCGTCGGATCGGGGTCGATGTTGGCCCTGGCCGTCACCGCCGCCTGGTGGTACCGACGGCGGGCCCACCGGTCCCCCGACATGCCGCCGCCGGCGTTGATGGGGCTGGTCGCCATCCTCGTCACGGTGGCCGCCCTCACCGTCGTCGTCGGGCTGGCCCCGGTCGGCTCGTAGCGTCCGGCCGCCCGCGCCCCACTCACTCAGCCCAGGCCGCCGGGACGGCCCGGAGCGGCGGTCCGCTCCGGGCCTCCCTCCGGCCGGGTCGCCCCCACCCCCGCAGGGCCGACCCGGGCGTACCGGGGCGGGTCAGCCGAAGACCTGCGCCTCCAGCAGGCCGACGGAGGCCGCGCCGCTGGAGAGCAGGACGCGCAGCCGGGTCGTGGTGACCGGGGTGAACCCGACCTCGTTGTACCGGTCGGCGGCAACCGGGTGGCCGCCGGCGGCGGTCACGTCGGCCCAGGCGGCGCCGGTCCAGTACTGCACCTTCCACGACGCGGGCAGCCGCACGCCGCCACCGTCGTCGAAGAAGTAGACCCGGGCCGACCGGACGGTCTGCGCGGACGCCCATGCCAGTTCGGCCCACTGCTCCCCCGTCTCGGGCCAGGTCCCCCACCGGGGGTTGCCGGTGTCGTTCGACGAGGGCGGGTCGACGCCGTCGTTGATCGCGGTCACGCTCTCCCAGGGCGAGGTGTACGACGCCGACGCGGTCGCCGTCCGGGCCAGGTTCGTCCCCGGATCCGGGACGCCACCGCCGCCCCGCTGGTAGACCTGCACCTCCGTCAGCCCGGTGCGGAAGCCGGCGGCGTGGGTCAGCTGCACCCGCAGCCGCGACGTGGTCACCGGGGTGAAGCGGACCCGGTTGTAGTTGGACCGGACGGTGCCGGGGTTCCGCACCTGGCCCGGCGCGGTGACCCAGGTGCCGCCGTCGAGGTACTGCACGGTGTACGAGCTGGGCGGACGGTACCGGTTGGTGGCCCGGTCGTTGCGGAAGTAGAGCCACACGTCGTCCACGGTGCGGCTCTGCCCGAGGTTCACCTCGTACCAGTCGGTGGCGTTCGGTGAGCCGTGGCTGCCCCAGATCGGCTCGTTGATCGGGAAGCCGTCCACCGCCGCCTGCGTCGACGTGCCCGACGCGGTGTACGACGCGGAGGTGGCCGCGCCCCGGGCCAGGTTGGGCAGGGTGGCGGTCAGGTCGGCGCCGGCCTTGGCGAAGATGTCCACCATCCGGTCACCGGTGTGGGCCACCGCCTGCGGCGCGCGCAGCCCGGGAACCGTCGTGCGGTGGGTGGCGGTGCCGCCCTCGGGCAGCTCGACCGTGCCGGTGGCCGGGTCGTAGACCACCCGGGTCAGCCGGTCGACGGTGACCGCCCGGACGCCGTCGAGGTAGATCGAGTAGCCCTGCGGCACGCCCGGGTAGCGGGTGACGCCGTCGGCCGGGTCGTCCCAGACGATGCTCAGGTCCATGTTGCGGTACCGCAGGTTGTTCACCGCGACGTGCGACCAGCCGATGTCGATGGGGTCGAGTTCCACCCGCGCGTCGGTGCGCGGGCGCAGCCCGGCCACGTCCTCGATCACCGTCCAGTTGCTGCTGCCGAGGATGTTGTGGTGGATCCAGGACCGGTAGGCGATGGTCTTCGTGGTCGCGTTCCAGTCGGCCCAGAACTCGTTGGCGTCCGGCCACTGGGTGTTCCCGCCGACGTACTGCGCCCAGGCGTTCCAGTAGAGCAGCTTCTTGTAGTGCTCGGCGGTCATCCACTGGTTGGGGTAGTTGCGCAGCACCGAGGAGTAGAGGCGGAACTGCACGGTGGAGTTGATGGTGGAGAAGTTGTTGCTGCCCGGCTTGCCGGCCGCCGCGGCGGCGGCCTTGTCCCGCTGGTTGGCGGTGAAGAACGGGAAGACCGGGTACTCGGCCGGGTCGTCGAAGAGCCGCAGCGCCTGCCGGTACTGCTCGGTGTTCGGCATCAGCCCCACCGCGTACGGGTAGTAGTTGTTGATCTCCTTCCAGGGCACATGGGTGTTGGTCGCGACGTGCTTGTGCTCCAGCAACTGCCGGGACGGGTTCCACAGCGTGGTGAGCACGCCGGAGCGGATCCGCTCGGCCAACGCCTGCATCTCGGCCGCCTTGGCGGTGTTCCCGACCACCGCGTACGCCTGCTGCGCGGCGACCGCTCCGCTGTAGACATACGCGGTCTCGGCCCGGTCGAGGTTGCCGTCGCGCCAGTGGAACGAGACCGCGTCGGCGTCGTTGCCGGTCATCGCGCCCCAGTCGTACTCGATGACGCCGTTGCCGTTGGTGTCGTAGGTGGCGAGCTGCCCCTTGACGTCGCCCTCGGCGTAGCGGGCCAGGTGACCGGCGATGACCGGCTGCCCACCGTGGATCTGGTAGCTGCGCCAGGCTGCCTCGGCGATGTACTGGGTGTACGAGTTCGACCAGTTCTCCGGGTCACCGGGGTTGTCCATGAACCGGCCGCCCTTGGAAGTCTGCCCCACCGACAGCCACGGCCCGTATGAGTAGACCGGGTTGCGCAGGTACTTCAGGTCGTCGATGTGCATGGGTTGGGTGAGCGCGATGGCGTTGTTGTAGCCGGTGACGCCCTCGATGGAGACCGGAAACTGGAAGTCCTGCCCCGGGATGTCGACGTCGAGGTAGTTGTAGCGCATCAGCCACCAGCGGTAGTAGACGTTCTTCTTGATGGCCGGGTCGGGCACGTCGACGTACGGGACGTTCTCCGCCCACCAGCGGTTGTAGTCGCGCACGTGGGTGGCGAAGGCGGTCGCCGGGGTGTACGCCCGGTACGTCTGATACTCGGTCAGCGACTCGGGGATCTCGGTGGTGACGAAGCCCATCACCACCTTGGTGGTGACGCTCTGCCCGGGGGCGAGGGTCACCGACCGGTTGAGCCCGCCGCTGCTGACCGTGAAGCCGTCCCCGGCCAGCCGGGGGTGGATCGTGGTGAGGTTGTTCTTCACCTGCCGGCTGCCGGTGAGTTCGCCGCCGGTGCCGCTGGTCGCGTACGGCGAGGTGGCCCGGAGCTGGAGCGTGGTGGCGGCGCCGCCGGTGTTGGTCAAGGTCAGGTTGGTGACCGCGACGTTCTGGTGGGTGATGAACTTGCTCAGGTCGACCCGGACCCCGCCGCTGGTGTAGACGCCCTTCCAGTGGCTCGGCGACTGCCACCGGCTGCCCACCTGTTCGGTGAAGGTCCCCGGGGTGATCGCCACGGCGTAGGCGTTCTGGCTGCTGATGTTGTCCCAGTAGGCGGCGTTGCCGCCGAAGCCGATCACGGCCGGGTTGTGGGTGTTCATGTAGAACCCCCGGCCCCGGGTCATCAGCCAGGGGCCGGCCGGGTCGTTGCCGGGGCGGGCGAGCAGCCGGTCCATCCAGAAGTCGGTGCCGCCGGCCTCGGCGTCGTAGATGGCCTTCATCATGTTGCCGTTGCTGTAGCCGACCGGCGGCGCGGGCACCGCCGGGCCGGAGAAGGTGGGGTAGCCGATGGTCTGGGCGGCGCGGGCGGGGGCGACGGGGACGGTCAGCGCGCCGACGGTGAGCACGGCGGCCAGCGCCAGTGCGGTCGGCGCCCGACCTCGGGTGACGGTGCGGAACACGGGGACACCTCCAGGGACGGGGTGGAGGGGGACGGTCAGGGCTGGTAGGCGAGCCACTCCAGCAGGCCGGTGGAGAGACCGGACCGGGCGGTGACGGTCAGCCGCAGCCGGGTGGTGCTGACGGTGCCGAAGGTGGTGACGTTGTAGGTGTTCCCGGCGACCGGGCAGGACGACTGTCCCGGCACCGGCACGTAGCCGCTGCCGTTCCAGTACTGGACCTGACAGGAGGCGGGCAGGTCGATGCCCTGGTCGTCGTCGAACCAGTAGGTGGCGATCCGGTTGACCTGACGGGCCGAGGGCCAGGTGTACTCGACCCACTGGGTGCCCTGCTGCGGCCAGTTGCCGTACGCCAGGTTGCTGCGGTCGGCCGAGTTGGCCGGTACGCCGCCGTTGTTGAGCGCGGCGACGCTCTCCCACGGGGAGACGTACGAGGTGGTGGCGGTGGCCGAGGGGGCCAGGTTGGTGCCGGCCGGCGGTCCCGGCGTGCCGCCGCCGGGGTTGGGCGGCGGGCCGGTGGTGGTCTGGACGACCTTGCGCATGGTGCCGTCGGCGTTGAAGTGCAGCAGGTCCACCGCGACCGAGCGGCGGAAGTTGCCGCCGCCGGGGGCGTCGGCGTTGTGGTAGACGATGTACCACTGGCCGTTGAACTGGACCACCCCGGCGTGGTTGGTGGTCGAGGAGACCCGGTCGAGCACGACGCCCCGGTGGGTCCACGGGCCGAGCGGGCTGGTCGCGGTGGCGTAGCGCTGGCAGGCGTAGGCCGAGTCGGTGACGCAGCCGTTCGTGTCGTTGGCGGCGTACATCAGGTAGTAGAGCCCGTTGCGCTTGAACATCCAGGGGGCTTCCCAGAAGTTCGTCAGCCCCTGCGGGGTGACCACCGGCCCGTCCAGCTCGATCATGTTCGGCTTGAGCTTCGCCGCGCGGACCCCCCAGTAGCCGCCCCAGTAGAGGTACGCCTGACCGTCGTCGTCGGTGAACACGGTGGGGTCGATGTTCAGGCCGGAGGAGTTGGGGGTGCTGTCGCTGACCAGCGGGCCGCCCTTGGCGTCGGTGAACGGGCCGAGTGGGCTGTCGCCCACCGCCACGCCGATGTCCATCCAGCCGGGGCCGCGCCCGTTGACCGAGGTGTACCAGTAGTACCGGCCGTTGCGGGGTTCGACCTCGCTGGCCCAGGCGTCCGCGCCGGCCCAGGGAAACGTGCCGACGCCGGCCCGCGCCCCGTGGTCGGTCCAGGTCGCCGCGTCGGTGGAGGAGAGCACCCGCCACTCGCGCATGACGAAGTTGTTGGTGCCGGTGGGCGCCTCGTCGCGGCCGGCGTAGACGTACATCGTGTTCCCGACCACCAGTGGGGCCGGGTCGGCGGTGTAGACGTGGGTGACGATCGGGTTGGCGGCGGGCGCGGGCGGGGCGGGCACGGTCACGGCGAGCGCCACGAGGGCGGCGGCGGTGACGGCGGAACGCCATCGTCCGGACACGGGTTCCTCCTACTGGCCGGTGGAGTGCAGGTCGGCCACCTCGGCGGCGGTCAGCGCGCGGCCGTACACGCGGAAGCTGTCGACCGCCGCGTCGAGGTGGGGGTCGGTGCCGTACTGCGACCGGCCGATCCAGTTCTGGGCGGTCGCGCCGAGCCCGGCGGGGCGGAGCGTCAGCGCCGGGTTGCGGGCCACCTCGACGCCGTTGACGTAGAGCACGCCCAGGTCGCCGGTCTGGGTGACCGCGACGTGGGTCCACGCGCCCACCGGCAGCGCGGCCGGCGCGTCGATGCGCTGTTCCGCGCCGGCCCCGCCGGTGGTGATCGCGAACCGCGCGGTCCCGGTGCCGCTGCGCGGGGTGAGGAAGAGGTACGTGCCGGTGCCGGAGCCGAAGTCGAAGATCCGCGTCCAGGTGCCGGCGGTGTCGATCCGGACCCAGGTGGCGACGGAGAACGCGGTCGCTCCGGCGAGAAGCCCGCCGGGCAGGACGACGTGCCCGGCGAGACCGTCGAGGTTGGCCCCGCCGCCCGTCCGGCCGCTGGTCCAGCCGGCCCCACCGGCGAGCGTGGCGGTCCGGCCGTTGCCGGTGGCGTCGGCGACGCTGGTGCCGCCGCCCTCGTCGAAGCGGTAGTGCGCCACGAACGGGGGCGGCGGCGGGACGTCGTCGACCCGCCAGTACACGGTGTAGCGCTGCCCGTGGATCTGGTGGAACGGCAGCAGGGTCACTGGTCCGGTGCTGGCGGTGGCCGTGTAGCGCAGCAGGCCGGCGGGACGGAGGCTGGCCGGGTCGAGGGTGGGCAGCGCGGTGAGGTTGGTCGTGCCGTACTGCCCGGCCAGCACGATCGGGCCGACCCGGACGGCCTGGACGGCGGCGTTGTCCGGGGTGGGTTCGCGGGTCAGCGCCATCGGCAGGGTGACGTCGACGGTGTCGCCGGAGGCCCAGGTACGGGTGATCCGGGCGTAGCCGCCCGCCGCCACCGGCGGCTGCGGCACGCCGTTGAGGCGTACCTGTGCGCCGGTGGCCCAGGCGGGTATCCGGATCCGCAGGTCGATCGCCCCGGACCCGGTGACGGTCAGCCGGGTGCTGCCCGCCTCCGGGAAGGTGGTCTCCTGCCGGACGGTGAGGCCCCGGCCGGGCCAGGTGAGCGTGGCGGCGACGAAGAGGTTGACCCAGAGCGTGTCGCCGGAGTGGAAGTAGATGCTGTCCTGGAGCTTGGTGTTGGTCTCCATGCCGGTGCCGTGGCAGCAGGTGAAGTTGTCGTAGTCGTTGCTGTAGGTCTTCAGGCCACCGGCCCGCAGCGGCACGAAGTAGCAGTGGAACCCGTGCGCGGAGTTCGGGTTCTGCGCGCCCAGCAGGTGGTTGTAGAGGGCACGTTCGTGGTAGTCCACCAGCTCGACCCGGGTCGGGTCGGTGCGGAAGAGCTGCCGGGTGAGCTTGAGCATGTTGTACGTGTTGCAGCACTCGCAGGTGGAGTCGGAGAGTTCGCTGGCGATCCGGTTCGGGGCCTTGAAGTACTCGCCGTTGGAGTTGCCGCCGATGACGTAGCTGTGCCGGCCGACGACGATGTCCCAGAAGTTGCGGGCGATGTCCCGGTACCGGGTGACGCCGGTGGCGTGGTATTCGCGGATCGCGCCGAGCACCTTCGGGATCTGGGTGTTGGCGTGGTAGTTGACCAGCGCGTCGGTGTTGGCCGCCAGCGGGTCGAAGATCTCCGCGTGGTCGAAGTACTGGGCGGTGGTGAGGTGCTCGGGGTCCCCGGTCAGCTGGTAGAGGTTGGTCAGTACCTCGTTCATGCCACCGAACTCGGTGTCCAGCATGTTCTGCCGTTGGGCGTGGGTCAGCCGGCTGTTGCGCAGCCGCACCCACGCGGCCTTGCGGATCAGCACGGCCAGCGCCTGGGCGTTGCCGGCGAGCAGGTGCATGTCGAGCAGGCCAGCCATGATCTTGTGCAGGGTGTAGTAGGGCGCCCAGACCTGCTGGCGGGCCTCGACCCGGTCGATGAAGCTCTCCGGGTACGCCGACAGGTAGCCGGCGTTGAACCCGGCCGTGGTGGCCCGGTCCTGGCAGGCGGCGAGGGCCGCGACCAGGTAGTCGCCCTTGTCCTTGAAGGCGGTCTCCCCGGTGCTGGCGTACGCCTGGGCCAGCGCGGTGAGCAGGTGGCCGGTGGAGTGGCCGCGCAGTTCGGTGCCCGGTGACTCCCACCCGCCGCAGGGGGTGGCGGTCGAGGGCAGACCGACCGTGCGGCGGAACATGTGCAGCAGCCGGTCGGGGTCGAGGAACCGCAGGTAGGCGTGGGTACGGGCGGTGTTGGCCTGGAACGGCCCGGGGTGGAGGGTCACGGCCCCCAGCGGGAAGGGGTGGGCCGCGACGCCGGTGTCCGGCCGGGCGGTGGGAGCCGGTGCGGAACCGGCGGCAGGGGTCGGAGCCGGTGCGGAGCCGGCGGCGGGGGCGGCGGGTCGGGCGGTCGCCGGGCCGGCGGCGGACGCCGTCACGGCGGTCGCCGCCGTGGCCGCGCCGGCCGCCAGGACGGCACGCCGGGACAGGGGTGGACGGGACATGCGCGTCACCTCTTCAGCGGTACGGGTGGTGGGCCGGCCCGTCGGGCGCAAACGCCCGGCGGGCCGGTGGTTCAGAGGCCGTAGCGGCTCTTCAGGTGCCGCCACCAGTCGCGGAACATCCACGCGTCGAACTCGGTGATGGCACTGGCGGAGCCGGCCTTCATCAGGAACCCGCCGACACCGCTCGGCGACCAGTCGTAGAAGTCGTCGAGGCCGAAGGTGTGGCCGATCTCGTGCAGCAGGATCGTCATGTTCTCGGCGTTGATGTTGTTGACGAAGTACTCGCTGCCCATCCGCTGGCCCCAGTCACCGCCCGCGCCGCCGCCCATCCCGGCGGTCAGCCAGAGCGACTGGTCGTAGTGGCGGGCCGCGCCGCCGGGACAGTTGGGGTACTGGCCGTTCTGGTTGAAGAAGCGCCCGCACCCCTCGGCGCACTGCGGGGCGTTCTCCCGGATGTCGTTCACGTAGATGTCGACGGAGGTGTCCGACCACTGCAACTGGGCCCGGTCGCGCACCGCCCAGCCGACCACCTTGATCGGCACGCTGGCGTACGGCCAGTTGTTGTGGCCGACCATCACGTCCATCCACTTCTTGTACTGGCGGGCCAGGGTGGCGTGGATCTGGTCGCGCAGCGCGGCGGAGACGCTGGCCGGGGAGTCCCAGCGGACGCAGAAGTTCAGGCTGCCCCGGTTGGCGAAGACCTGGTCCCAGCCGTAGTTGCGGAAGCCGTACAGGTTGGGATAGGTCGCCTCCTGGTGGGCCCAGACCTCGCCCAGCGGGGTGACCAGGTTGCCCGGCGGGTTCCAGCCGGTCGGCGGGTTACCACCGGGCGGGTTGGCGTGCGCCTTGATCTCCAGCAGCCCGACCGAGCCGGCGCCGCTGTCGAGCAGCACCCGCAGCCGGCTGGTGCTGACCGCGGTGAAGGTCACCAGGTTGTAGCGGTTAGCCGCCACCGGATACCCGGAGGCACCCGCCACGTCCTGGTAGGAACTGCCGTTCCAGGACTGCACCCGCCACGCGGCAGGCAGCCGGACCCCGCCGTTGTCGTCGAAGAAGTAGACCTCGACCGCGCGGATCGTCTGGTCCGCGGTCCAGGTGAGCTGCGCCCACTGCTGGCCCTGGTTGGGCCAGGTTCCCCAGCGCGGGTTGGCCGCGTCGTTGGACGATGTCGGGTCGATCCCGTCCCGGATCGCCGCGACGCTCTCCCACGGCGAGGTGTACGACGCGCTCGGCGTCGCCGTCCAGGCCAGGTTGTCCCCGGGGGCCGCCTGGGCGGCCCCACCTCCGGTCGTCCCGACGGCGACGAGGCTGAGGCCGGCGGCCATCAGCCCGGCCGCCACGGGTGCGACGAATCGTCTCCAGAACTGTCCCATCTGGTCTCCTTGATCGAAGTTTGTCGATTTATTTGTCCCGGACCCGCCCAGGTCCCGCGGCCCATCGCGGGTGGTCCGGGATCAGCCCTTCACCGCACCGGAGGCGAACCCCCGGACATAGCTGCGCTGGAGGAACGCGAAGAGGAGCAGGCACGGCACGGCCATGAAGACCACGCCGGCCTCCAGCGCCGCGTAGTCGATCGAGCCGTGGCTCGCCGTGCGCATGTTGACCACCGCCAGCGTGGCGGTGAACCGGTCGGTGGAGTTGAGCAGGATCAACGGCGCGAAGAACTCGCTCCACGAGGTGAGGAACGCGAACAGCGCCACCGTGACCAGCCCCGGACGGACCGCCGGGAGCAGGACCCGGAGCAGCACGCCCACGCTGCCCGCCCCGTCGACCTGGGCGGACTCCTCCAGCTCCCGGGGCACGGCCTCGAACGAGTTGCGCATCATGAAGACGGAGAACGGCAGCTGGAACATGATCAGCACCAGGCTCAGCCCGACCAGCGAGTCCTCCAGGCCGATCCAGCCGAGCAGCACGTAGAGCGCGATCAGGATGGTCGCGTACGGCACCATCAGGATCGCCAGGGTGAGCAGGAAGAGCAGGTCCCGCCCGGGGAACCGGAAACGCCCGAACGCGTAGCCGCCAAGCGTCGCGACCAGCAGCGTGCCGCCGACCGTCAACGCGCTGACCGTCACGCTGTTGACCAGGTGGTACGGGCGGATGCCGTGGTCCGAGGTGAACAACCGGTCGTAGTTCTCCAGACCGAACCCGGTGCCGGTGCGCACCGACGCCCACCCGCTCCACAACAGCGGGAACAGGAACAGGATCGCCAGCGCCGCGCCGGTGACGGGGAATCCCCACCGCGAGGCCGTCCGGGAACCGGTCATGGTCGTGCGCCCCTCACTGGGAACGTCGGCGCAGCGCGCCGAGCTGGACGACATTGACGACGAGGAGGACGGCGAGCAGCACCACCGAGATGCCCGCCGCCGAACCGAGGTCGAGGCGGACGAACGCCTCGCGGTAGATCACCATCACCAGCGAGGTGGTGCTGTTGTCCGGCCCGCCCCGGGTGAGGATCCAGAACTGGTCGAACGCGAGCAGCGAGCCGGTCACCATCAGGGTGAGCACCAGCGCGACGGACGGCCGCAGCAGCGGCAGCGTGATCCGCCGGAAGGTCTGCCAGCGGGACGCGCCGTCGAGCCGGGCCGCCTCGTAGACCTCCAGCGGGATCGCCTGCAACCCGGTCAGCAGGATCAGCATGTTGAACCCCGCGAACCGCCACAGCACCAGCAGCACCGTCGAGCCGAGCGCCGAGCCGGCGCTGCCGCTGGTCAGGGAGACGTGCCCGTCGACCACCCCGAGCCACCGGAGCAGGTCGGTGACCGGGCCGATCTCGTCGCTGAGCAGACCCAGGAACAGCAGGGAGGCACTGGCGAAGCCGACCGCCATCGGCAGGACCACCGCGGCGCGGAGGAAGCCCACCCCGCGTCGGCGCTGTTGCAGCAGCAGGGCCAGTCCGAGCGCGACCGCGAACAGCAGCACCGTCATGATCAGCGTGTACCGCAGGGTGAACCAGGCCGCCGACCGGATCAGCTCGTCGTCGGCGACTTCGGTGTAGTTGTCCGGGGCGTTGCGGATCGGCGTGCCGAGCAGCGGCCACCGGTGCAGCGACATCCAGCCGACCAGGACCAGCGGGACGAGGAAGAACATCCCGACCACGAGTGCCGTCGGCGTGGCGTAGGCGATGCCGGTCAGGGCCTGCCGCCGCGAGCGCGACCACCCACGGCGCGACCGGCCACCGGGGCGGGACGTGGTGGCCCCCGGCCGGTCGGCGGCGGTCGACGGGGGCAGCACCGTGGTGGGCATCTGTTCCTCCGGTCCGGGGAGGGCGGACCCGCGACGCCGGACGAGCACGCCGACGGTCGGGACCGCGGGGCGGGTCAGCCCTGCTGGAGTGATCTGGTGATGGCCGTGTTGCCCTCGGCGAGCGCGCGGGGGGCGTCCCCGAACAACGCGCCACGGACGGTACGGAGCCAGGGGCTCTGCGGGTCGTTGAACGAGGCGTTGAAGTTCTCCGCGTACGGCGTGCGCCCCCTGGCAACCAGCCCGTTGATCAGCGTGAGCCGCGGGTCGGTCGCGGAGTACCGGTTCACCGCCAGGTCGGTGCGGGTGGGCACCCCCTTGTTCTTCGCGACCACCTCGACCTGCGCCTCCTCGGACATGGTCCAGGCCAGGAAGTCCCAGGCCTGGGCGGCCCGGTCACTGGTGGCGCCGATGCCGATCGCGTCCCCGCCGACGAAGGTCGACTCACCGCCGGTCAGGCCGGGGATCGGCGCGACCCCCATCGACACCCCCTTGGACTCGATCATGCCGAGCCACACCGAGGGACCGGGGGCGATGCCGACCCGGCCGGCCTGGAGCGCGCCGAGCCACGTCGGGCCGGCCTCGTCCCGGGAGGCGGGCGCGGCGACCCCCTCCTCGTAGAGGGAGCGGTAGAGCGCGAACACGTCGGCCATCTCCGGGGAGTCGATCCGGGCCGTCCGCCCCTCGGCGTCCAGGACCTCGCCGCCGGCCGCCCAGACCGACGGCCAGAACGTGAACTCCACACAGCCGCCGCAGTTGCCGCCGAAGTAGGTGCCGTGCACGTCACCACCGAGCCGGTCGATGGCCCGGGCGTGTTCGGCGAACTCCCGCAGCGAGGTCGGCGGTCGCTCCGGGTCGAGTCCGGCCCGCCGGTAGAGGTCCTTGTTGTAGAGCATCACCGACATGTCGATGGTGTGCGGGACCGCGTAGTTGCGGTCCTTCCAGGTGCCGGCGCGCACGTGGGCCGGAGCCACCCGGTCCCGTACGTCGAGCCCGGCGAACCGGTCGGTGAGATCGGTCCAGAGCCCCTGCGCGGCGTACTGCGCGGCGAACACCACGTCGGCGGCGAACAGGTCGGGCAGCGCCCGGGCACCGGCCGCCGAGGCCAGCTTCGCCGGGTACTCCTCGTTGGGGTACGCGGTCACCCGCACCTTGTTCCGGTGCGTGGCGTTGTACGCCTCGGCGTACGCCCGGGAGACCGACTCGGTGGCCGCCCTGGTCCAGAGGGTCAACGTGGCACCGTCGTCGACCCCGGCCGGGCCGGTGGCCGACGGTGGGTCGTCGCCGCCGCAGGCCGCCACGGCCGTCGCCACGATCGCCGCCGTCAGCACGGCGACAACTCGAAGACCTCGCGGTCCCATCGGTCTCTCCTTCCGCCGGAAGCGGGATAGCCGAACACGTCCGAGGGCGGCCGGGCCGCCGGTTCAGGTCACCGGCAACCAGACCCGCATGGTCGCCGGGCCGCGCCGGGCCCACCGGTGGTACGGCAGCAGTCGAAGCTCAGCCAGCGGCTCGTCCCGCCTCGGCGGGGACTCCGGCCCGTACGGCCAGGTCCCCTCCCCCACGGTGGTGAACCGGGCCCGGACGCGTACCCCGCCGTCGGCGTCGACCGGGACGCTCCCCGGATCGACCCGCAGGGTGTCGAGGTCCTCGTCGGCGAGCGCCTCGGCGCAGAACACCACCGGCCCGCGTTCCACGGCCAGACAGCCGCGTACCGCGTCGATGCGGGGGTCGGGGTGGGTGAACCGGGGTCGGACCGGCAGTTCCAGCCGGACCTCGTCGCCGACGGCGAAGACGTGCCGCACCGTGACCGGGCCGGGCGGGGCCGGGCGGCGGCCGGTCGGGGTGACCAGCACCGCCCCGGTGGCCCACTCCGGCACCCGCAGGGTGAGCGGGAAGCCGCCGCCGTCGGTCGCGGTCACCCGCACGGTCACCACCCCGTCGTCGGGGTAGCCGGTACGCATCCGCAGCGCCACCCGCCGGCCGTCCGGCAGCCGGGTGTCGACGTCGGCGTCGGCGTACTGGTGGATCCGAAGCCCCTCGTCGTCGGCGGTGACCAGGTAGGTCGCGAGGCTAGCGAGCAGCCTGGCGACGTTGGGCAGGCAGCAGGACACCTCGAACCAGGGGGCGCGCGGGCCGCCGCCGAAGCCGAGCTGCTGCTCGTCGGTCGGCACGTCCACCGTCCGGGTGCGCTGGTGCAGGGTGTTGGCGTAGAAGAAGGCCCGCCCGTCGTCGCCGACCGCCGTGGCGACCACGTTGTAGAGGATGCGTTCGATCACGTCGGCGTACCGGCTGGCACCGGTGGCCAGCAACAGTCGCCAGGCGAGCATGATCGCGGCGACCCCGGCGCAGGTCTCCGAGTAGGACCGGTCGGGTGGGAGGACGAAGTCGTCGCCGAACGCCTCGTCCATGTGCCGCGAGCCCATCCCGCCGGTGAGGTGGGTCCGCCGGGCCAGCGTCCGGTCGAACTGGGCGGCGACCGCCGCGAGCAGTTCCCGGTCGCCGGTCTCGACCGCCACGTCCACCGCCCCGGACGCCAGGTAGAGAGCGCGGACCGCGTGCCCGCGCAACACGGTGGCCTGCCGCACCGGGACGTCGTCGCTGTAGTACGACCAGCCGAAGTGGTGCTGGGGCAGGCTCTGGTGCCCGCGTCGCCGCACGAACAGGCCGGCCTGGTCGAGATAGCGCTGCTCGCCGGTGAGCCGGGCCAGCTCGACCAGGGCCGGCTCGATGTTCGGATGGCCGCAGATGCCCCACGTCCCGTCCGGGCCGAACGTGTCGCAGACATGGTCGGCGGCGCGGCGGGCGATGTCGAGCAGTGGCCCGTCGCTCCCGGTCCGGGTCCGCGCGACGGCGGCCTGGAGCAGGTGGCCGGTGCAGTACAGCTCGTGGCCGGAGGCGAGGTCGCTGTAGCGGGGCCGCTGGCCCGGACCGCCGAAGGCGGTGCCCAGGTACCCGTCGGGGGCCTGGGCGGCGGCGATCAGCTCGGTCAGCTCGGTGACCTCCCGGTCGCGCTCGGTCGAGGCGGTGCGACCCACCTCCCAGGACATCGCCTCGACGAGCTTGTAGACCTCCGAGTCGGAGAACTCCCGCCCCCGCCGGTCGACCTCGCCGGCACCGGCCCGGGCGGCGGTGAAGTTGCCGGTCCAGCCGAGCTTGTCCATCCAGGACCGTCCGTGGTCGAGGGTCGCCCCACCGTTGACCCGCTGCCGGGTAGCCCAGAAGCCGTCCACCACACGCGCCTCGCCGAGGCCGAGGGGCCGCAGCGCACCGCGCGACGGCACCACGGGACGGCCGCCGGTGGGATCGGTACCGGGCGAAGCCTTCGTCATTTGCCCCTCCGCCAGCTCGTGAGTGACCGGGGTCACCGGGGGTGTTGAGGCTACGATGGACTACGAAAAGCTTTTCGGCAATACATCTTTGTCTATGGATCACTATCTCGACTGCTGGTGTTTCCGGATGTCGGGCACTACTGTCCTCTGACCGGGCTGGTCGAAATGCAGTCGAAAGGATTTCGGTGGGCAGACAGCGATCCCGATCGGTGACCCTCAGCGACGTGGCCCGACTCGCCGGCGTCTCGGTCGCCACCGCCTCCAAGGCGCTCAACGCGCGCGCCGAGGTCGCGCCGGCCACCCGGCAACGGGTGCTCCAGGCCGCCGACGAGTTGTCGTTCCAGCCGAACGTGCTGGCCCGCGGTCTGATCTCGGGCCGCACCCGCACCATCGGGCTGCTCACCGACGAACTCGGCGGCCGGTTCTCCATCCCGATCCTGCTCGGCGCGGAGAACGCCCTCGGCAACGAGCAGATGTCGGTGCTGCTCTGCGACGCCCGGGGAGACGCGATCCGGCGTCGGCACTACATCCGCGCGCTGCTGGCCCGGCAGGTCGACGGGTTCATCATCCTCGGCGACAGCAACGACGTGCGCCCGTCCCTCACCCGGGACATCCCGGTCCCGGTGGTCTACGTGTACGGCGAGTCGAGCGATCCCGGGGACCTGTCGGTGCTCGCCGACGACGAGGGCGGCGCACGACTCGCCGCCGAGCACCTGGTCGCGCTGCGCCGCCGCCGGATCGCGCATATCACCGGGCCGGAGAGCTACCGGGCCGCCCGGGACCGGTTCACCGGGCTGTGCGCGGTGCTGGCCGAGCACGGCCTCCCGCTGGCCGGGGGCCGGCCGTGGTACGGCGAGTGGACCCAGCGCTGGGGACGGCACGCCGCCCGGACACTGCTCGCCACCCATCCCGAGGTGGACGCGATCTTCTGCGGCAGCGACCAGATCGCCGCCGGGGTGACCCACTCCGTCCTCGCACTCGGCCGGTCCGTCCCCGACGACGTCGCGATCGTCGGCTACGACAACTGGGAGGTGTTCGCCGCCGACTGCCACCCCCCGCTGACCACCGTCGACCTCAACCTCGAACAGCTCGGTGCCACGGCGGTGACGCACCTGTTCGCCGCCCTCGACGGGCGGCTGGAGCCGGGGGTGATCCGGCAACCGTGCCGGCTGGTGGTCCGCGAGTCCACCGGCCCCCTCCCGGTCCGGGGCTGACCACCGGCGGGACGTTTGCCCCGGCCGACGACGGGAAGGCCGACCCGAGCCGTCGGAGGGAGATGACGTCGATGAAGGCCGTGGTCTACCAGGGTCCCCGCACCGTCCGGGTCGAGGAGGTGCCGGACCCGAGGATCGAGGCACCCACCGACGCGATCGTCCGGATCACCACCACCAACATCTGCGGTTCGGACCTGCACATGTACGAGGGCCGCACGTCCGTGGCGGAGGGCACGATCCTCGGCCACGAGAACATGGGCGTGGTGCAGGAGGTCGGCAACGCCGTCGACCGGATCCGGGTCGGCGACCGGGTCTCCGTGCCGTTCAACATCGCCTGCGGCACCTGCCGCAACTGCCTGCACGGCTGGACCAGCTTCTGCCTGCGCACCAACCCGATCGAGGGAATCGACGGCGCGGCCTACGGCTATGCGAACATGGGCCCGTACCACGGGGGTCAGGCCGACTACCTGCGGGTGCCGTACGCCGACGTCAACCTGCTGCACCTGCCGCCCGGCACCGAGCACGAGAACGACTTCACCATGCTGTCGGACATCTTCCCCACCGGCTGGCACGGCACCGAACTCGCCGGCCAGCGTCCCGGCGACACGGTGGCCGTCTTCGGTGCCGGTCCGATCGGTCTGATGGCCGCCCACAGCGCGCTGATCCGGGGTGCCGCCCGGGTGTTCGTGGTCGACAAGGAACCCGACCGGCTCGCCCTGGCCGAGAAGATCGGCGGCATCCCGGTGAACTTCGCCGAGGGTGACCCGGTGGCGCAGATCATGGACGCCACCGACGGAGCCGGCGCGGACTGCGGGGTCGAGGCCGTCGGCTACCAGGCCCACGACCCGTCCGGCGAGGAACACCCGGAACTGGTGCTGGACAACCTGGTCAACTGCGTCCGCTCCACCGGGGGCATCGGCGTGGTCGGGGTGTACGTGCCGCAGGATCCGCGCAGCCCCGACCAGCGCGGACGGGAGGGGCGCATCGGCTGGCAGTACGGCACGTTCTTCAGCAAGGGCCAGCACATGGGCACCGGCCAGTGCCCGGTCATGCGGTACAACCGCCAGCTCCGGGACCTGATCATCAACGGTCGGGCGAACCCGTCCTTCCTGGTCTCCCACGAACTGCCGCTGGACGAGGCCGCCGACGGGTACGAACGGTTCGACCGGCGGGAGGCGGGCTGGACCAAGGTGCTGCTGCACCCCGACGGTTCCTGAGCCCCCGCCCGGCCGGCGCGAGACCAGCCGGGGTCAGCGGGATCCGCAGCGGGCCAGCAGCCGGGCGATCTCCGCCGGCACCTGGTCCGGGCCGCGCAGCGACCTGCTGAAGGGCAACCGGACGTCGCGGTGGCCGGTCGCGGACTCCAGGCGGAGGACGAGCCCGCACCGGTCCAGCCGGAGCGGGTGGATGCGTCGGGCCTCCCGTCGCAGGGCGGCCGGAACCAGCCGGGCCAGGGTCCACACGGTCTGCTGGTGCTGGTCGCCCAGCCGCCGCAGCAGGTCCGCCTCGTCGGCGGCGAGTGGATCGGGCCGCGCGGCGGCGAGGTCCTCCGGGGCGACCGGAGCGTCGCCGTCGGCGTCGACCAACTCGGCGGTGACCAGGTCGAGGCGGGCGACCACGTCGACGGCACCGGCATCCACCACGGTCAGCCAGCCGGCCAGTGTCGCCCGGGACCGGACCCGGTCGCGCATCGGGACCGGGGCGAGGCCGGTGACCTCGACCTGCGCGGCGACCTCGCCGGCGGCGAGGAGGTGCCGGGCGATGCGACTGTCGGCGGGCAGCGCCAGGCGGAGCCGGCCGTCCTGGTCGACGGTGTGCCGGCCGGCCAGGTCGGCGCGGTGGTCGGGGGTCCGCAGGGTCAGCGACTCCGTGCCGGCCAGCAGGGTGCGCAGCCGTTCGGCGGCCCGGTCGGCCACCACCGTCTTGCCCGCCACGTCGCCTCCAAGTTAGGTTAGGCTTACCTTACACGAGAGGTGACGATGAACCAGTCCCGTCCCAAGATCAAGCGGTCCCGGCGTCTCGGCATTCCCCTGACCCCCAAGTGCGTCCGGTACTTCGAGCGCCGGCCGTTCCCGCCCGGCGTCCACGGCCGGGCCCGGAGCAAGGATTCCGACTACAAGGTCCGGCTCCTGGAGAAGCAGCGGCTCAAGGCGCAGTACGACGTCGCCGAGGGCCAGCTGCGCCGGGCGTTCGAACGCGCCCTGCGCCAGCCGGGCAAGACCGGTGAGGAGTTGGTGGTCGACCTGGAGACCCGGCTCGACGCGCTCGTCCTGCGCGCCGGCTTCGCCCGCACCATCTACCAGGCCCGCCAGGCCGTCACCCATCGACACGTGACCGTGAACGGCCGCCGGGTGGACCGGCCGTCGGCACGCCTGCGCCCCGGCGACCGGTTCGCCGTCGAGGAGAGAAGCCGCGCCAAGACCCCGTTCGTCGTCGCCGCCTCGGGCGCGCACGCCCCGCAGCGGCCGGCTCCGTACCTCGACGTCGACCTGTCCGGCCTGACCGCGCGGCTGACCCGCCTGCCCGCCCGCGCCGAGGTGCCGGTGATCTGCGACGAACAACTCGTGGTCGAGCACTACTCCCGCTGACCGCACGGCTGTCCCGGCCGGCCCGCACCGCTCGGTGCGGGCCGCCAGCCGGTCGGCACCGTCACCTCGGGGGCGTACCCCGGAGGCCCGACGGCGGTGACGGCGGCGTATCCCTCCGCCAGCCAGGCGAGGTCGGAGCCGGGAACCGGGTCGGCACGGTTCTCCTCGATGGTCGTCCGGACGTGGTCCCGGCCGCTCTCGACGATCGTCATCTGGACCTGCCCGAACGGGGCGAGGGTGGCCTGCCGCAGCCCGGCGACCCCCGCCACCGGCACGTCCGGCACGTTCAGGTTGAGCACCGTGCCCGGATCGGCTCCGACCAGCCAGGGCAGCAGCCACCCGGTCAGCTCCGCGGCCGTGGCCCAGTTGCGGGCCTCGTCGTCGACCGTGTCCAGCACGGCGATCGCGGCACCGCCGCTGCCGGCGCTCGCCACGGCCGGGTAGAGCACGTCGAGGGAGACCGCCATGGCCCGGGCACCGTGGTTGGCGGCGGTGAGCGCCGCGCCGACCGTGCCGGAGTGCAGGAGCGCGTGGCCGGCGTTGGCACCCCGGTTGATCCCGGACAGCACCACGTCCGGCGGCGGACCGAACGCACCCAGCCCGGCCAGTACGGCGATGTAGGCCGGCGAGGCGGCGACGGCGTACGCCGGGACACCGGCCAGACCGGCCAGACCGGTCCCGGTGAGCACCACCCGTCCGTCGTCGGTCACCGCCGACAGGGCGGCACCCATCCCGCTCGCCTCCTCGCTCGGGGCCGCCACGACCACGTCCAGGCCTCGTTCGTACGCCGCCCGGGCGAGCCAGCGCAGCCCCGGCGCACGGATGCCGTCGTCGTTGGTCACCAGGACCCGCGTCCGGCGGTCGTCCACGGCCGCCCTCCCCTACCTGTCGTCCAGCGGCACGAGCCGCACCCGGCCGACGAGTTCGTGGACCGCCTCGGCCCGGCCGGTGCCGAGCCCGTGCCGGGTGACGTTGAGCGCCCCGGCGGCGGCACCGGTCCGCACCGCCTCCTCGAGGTTCCCGCCCCGGGCGAGCACCGCCGCGATGCCGGCGGTCATCGAGTCACCGGCGCCCCGGTGGTCGGCCAGTTGCAGCCGGGGGACGTGCACCTCCACCGCGCCGTGGCCGTCGAGCAGCCCCAGGCTGGGCTCGCCGGCCCGGCTGATCAGCACCGACGCCGCGCCCTGCTCCTGGAGGCGACGCCCGGCGGCCAGCAGCGACTCCACGCCGTCGTCCTCGGCCAGACCGTCGTCCAGCAGCTCCTCGTGGCTGACCTTCAGCAGCGCCACGCCGCCCTCGACGACAGCGGTGAGGTACGCCCCGGACAGGTCGGCGACCACCACCGCGTCGTTCGCGGTGAGGTCGGCGGCGAGCCGCCGGTAGATGTCCGGGTCGACCACCGACGGGTCGGCCGGACCGCTGAGCACGCTGACCGGGGCGCGCAGCCCCTCGGTGAGGGTGACGGTGTACAACTCGTCGATGTCGTGGCGGACCATCGGCGCACCGGCGAACTCGGCGATCTCGGCCCGCGAGCCGTCGCGCCGGTCGTGGACGTACCAGCCGCTGCCGGACTGCCGGAACACCGACCGGACCGTCACGTCCTCGTCGGTGAGCAGCTTGTGCAGCGCGTCGCCGACCTCGCCGCCGAGCGCCACGCAGAGGGTGACCGGAACGCCCAGGGAGGCGATCATCCGCGCCTGCCACACGCCCTGCCCGCCGGGGTGCAGGTGCAGCTCGACCGCGTCGGCCTGCTGTTCGATGGTCACGGTCAACAACGGCGCCGGCGCGAACACCATCACACGCTCATCCATGGGGCCCCTGTACCCCGACCCTGGCGCGCTGACGCGTGTCGCGGCCCGGCCCGCCCCGGCGTGTCGCACCGGGACGTCCGGCCCGCCGGACCGACGAGGGCGGCCGGGCTCACGCCACGACCGTCCGGCCCTTCTCCGGGACCGCCACCGCCGGAGCGTCGTCGGGGACGGTGTCCGGCCGGATCCGGCCGTGGAACCGCCGCTGGTGCCGCAGCCCGGCGACGACCCCGGCGGCGACCAGCACCACGGAGGCCACCGCGACCGCCGGGTAGCCCACCCGGTCAGCTCCGGCCAGGCCGATCGAGGCGGCGAGGAACGAGCAGATCAACCCGAACGACGACAGCACGGTGAAGTCGGTGCCACCGGTGCCCGGCCGGGAGTAGTCCATGTTCACCGTGTAGAGCACCACGTTGAGAACGGTGTACGCGGCCATGAAGCAGCCCAGCGCGGCGACCGTGCCGGCGAGCGGCGCGTGGCCGTTGAGCAGCGGCAGCAGCAGGACGGTGGAGACGGCCAGGGCCACGCCCCCGACGACGAGCACACCGCTGCGGCCGAACCGGCCGATCCCGGCTCCGGCCAGCAGGCCAGCCAGGATCGCCGGCACGCTGATCACCACACCGGTCACCAGGCCGACCCGCTCCAGGCTCCAGCCCGCGTCGACCAGCGCCGGCGTGACCAGCGCGTACGCCGCACCGGCGCCCACGTAGACCAGCGGCACCACGACGAAGGTCCACCACCGGCAGCCGGGTTGGCCGAACGTCGACAGCAGCGCCCGGTACGCCTGGCCGGTGCGGGCCACCCGGTCGGTGCGGGGCGGCTCGCGGAACCGCCACACCACCACCAGGCCGACGGCGGTCAGCACGGCCAGCAGCAGGATCGCCGGGACCCAGCCGAATCGGTCGTAGACGATCACGCAGGCCCCGCCGCCGAGCAGGTTGCCGAGGTAGCTCGCGGCGACCTGGATCCCGTTGCCGGTGCCCCGGGTGCGTGCGGAGAGCAGCCGGACGGCGACGGCGTCGGCCGCGACGTCCTGGGTGGCGGAGAGCAGCACGTACGCCGCGCAGATCGCGACGACCGGGCCGAGCTGCTGGGCGGGACGGGTGAACGGCAGCAGGGCCAGCAGCGACAGCACCAGACCGCCCTGGAGCACCAGCAGCCAGGACCGGTAGTGGCCGTGGCGGCGGGAGCCGTACCGGTCCAGGATTGGGGCCCAGAGGAACTTGACCGGCCAGATCAGACCGACGATGTTCAACAGCGCCAGGGTCTCCAGCGAGGTGCCGCCGTCGCGGAGGATCGCGGTCAGGCCGATGGTGATGAAACCGATGCCCAGGTACTGGGTGACGTAGAGCGCCGTGAGCGTGCCCAGCCGGCCCGACGCGGATCGGTCCCGTACGTGTTCCACTCGTCCTCCCGGTCAAATTAGTTAGGCGAGGGTAACCTAACTCGACCGACCTGGGTATCCACGCCGGGCCCGGTGTCGGGTAGGCATGGACCGCATGACGTCGACGATGCTGGTGACCGGGCCGAGGCTGGCGGTCGCGCTGGTGGTGCTGACCGCAGTCGCGGCGGTGGTGGTGACGCTCGGCCGGCTCGGACACGGTCGGCAGATCGTGGTGGCCGCCGTCCGCGCCACGCTCCAACTGACGGCCGTGTCCCTGCTCATCGTCGTCATCGTCGGGTCGGCCGCCGCCACGGCCGGTTTCGTCCTGCTCATGTGGACGGTGGCGGCGGCGACCTCCGGCCGGCGGATCACCGGCGGACGCACCTGGTGGGCCGCCGTGCCCATCGGGGCCGGGAGCCTGCCGGTCGTGGCGGCGTTGCTGGCCACCGGCCTGCTCCCGCCACGCGGCATCGCGGTCGTCCCGGTGGCCGGCATCCTGATCGGCGGGGCGATGACCGCCACCTCCCTGGCCGGCCGTCGGGCCCTCGACGAACTCACCACCCGCCGGGGCGAGGTGGAGGCCGGGCTCGCGCTGGGCCTGCCTCCCCGGGACGCGGTGCTGCTGGTGTGCCGCCCGGCGGCCGGGCAGGCGCTGGTCCCGGCACTGGACCAGACCCGCACGGTGGGGCTGGTGACCCTGCCGGGGGCGTTCGTCGGTGTCCTGCTCGGCGGTGCCGACCCGCTCACCGCCGGTGTCACGCAACTGTTCGTCCTGGTCGGCCTGCTGGCGGTGGAGGCGGTCGCCGTGGTCGCCACCGTCGAACTGGTCGCCCACGGCCGCCTCCGGCCGGCGTGACCACGGCCCGGCTCGGGGTCAACACGGTTCACCGACCCTGCACGACACCGCCCCGGAGCCACGGCCCCGGGGCGGTGTCGTGTCGGTGCGTCAGCTCCGGTTGATGGTGAAGGTGGAGGTGGTGTTCCGGATGTCCTGGTGGTTGTCGCTCAGCCGCAGGTTGACGAAGGTGGCCGAGCCGACCGCCGGGCCCTGCCCCGGCTCGGGCATCTCGTTGACCCAGATACCGAAACCGGACTTGGCGTCGAAGGCGTCGCCGCTCTTGCGGGCCCCGGAGATCGACACGTTGGTGAAGACCGTGTCGGTGACCGGGTACTCCGGCTGATCCGGGGCGCGGTACTTGGTCTGGAACATGATCCCGGAGTACGTCGGGTCGACGATGTCGACGTCCGAGACCCGGATGCCCCGGAACTCCTTCGAGGCGGAGAAGACCCAGATCGCCGGGAAGGTCTGCGAGCCCCAGAAGTGGCCGCCGGCCCGGATCAACGAGATGTTCTCGAACCGGGTCGGCGGGCTGGCCCCGAACCCGATGAACGGGTACCCGAAGTCCAGGGAGCTGATGGTGATCCCGGAGTACGTCAGCATGTCCGCGATGTAGAGGTTGCGGAACACGTTGTCGTAGCCGCCGTACACGGCGATCCCAGCGGCCCGCCAGGTCAGCGTCGCGGAGAGGTTCTCGAACACGTTGCCGTGGTTGCCGGTGCTGGCCCCCTGGTCGGTGGCGGAGAACAGCGCGAACGCGTCGTCACCGTTGGACCGGCCCTCGGAGTTGGCGACCCGGTTGTCGGTGCTGCCGTTGGTCATGTTGACCGCGTCGGCGAAGGTGTTCCGGAAGCGGCTGTTGGTGATGCTGAGGCCGCTGACGCTCACCCCCCAGTACGCGCAGACGGTGTGCTCGACCCAGACGTTGTCCAGGGTGAGGTTGTCGACGTCCCTCAGCTCACCCCACACCTTGCCCGGCCCGTCCTGCCGGACGGTGTAGTTGCCGAAGAACGCCAGGTGGGCAAAGGTGGAGCCGCTCGCCGACGACTCGACCCGGAAGCCCGCGTCGGTGTTCTGCTGGTTGGTCGGCGTCTGGAAGCGGGTGTACCACATCCCCGCGCCGACCACCTGCACGGCCTTGCCGTACACCTGGAACTTCTGGGCCGTGGTGTAGGTGCCGGCGGGCAGGTAGACCCCGACCAGGGTGCCGGTGGTGTCCATCCGCACCGCGTCCA
This sequence comes from Micromonospora sp. NPDC050187, assembly GCF_044459745.1. NCBI lineage: Bacteria > Bacillati > Actinomycetota > Actinomycetes > Micromonosporales > Micromonosporaceae > Micromonospora > Micromonospora sp. NPDC050187. Next base: position 287,800 of record NZ_JBITJH010000004.1, on the reverse strand, counting down.
GGGCGTTCTGCACGTCGGCGTGGCCGAACCCGGTGGGCACCCGGTAGCGGGCCGGGTCCGGGTTGGCCCGGGGCGCCACCAGCTCGGTGTTGACGAAGTCGATGGCGTACGTGGTGGTGTTCGCCGGGTCCTTCTGGAGCCGGATCGTGCTGCCCGCCGGGATGGTGCCGTTGAGCATCACGTTCGCCTCGTCGTAGAGGTGCCGGGGCGGGCCGGCGCTCGGCGAGTCGCTCGGGCTGGCCTCGGCGCCGTAGAGCCAGATGTGCTTCGAGGTGAGGTTGATCGGCTTGTGCAGCACCCCGTTGACGTAGACGTTCAGGGTCGCGTCGATCCCGCCGCCGTTCGGGGCGTCCGGGATGGAGAAGCGGGTGACCAGGGTGTTGGTGGCCGCCCGGGTGGTCCACTCGACGTACGCGCCGGTGCCGTTCAGGGTCACCGCCCGCCGGCCGGACGCCTCGCCGGCCAGGTCGCCGATGGTCCGGTTCGGCCCGACCACCTGCGCGCCGCCGCCGGTCCGGCCGTCCTCGGCCTCGTACATGTCGTACGGCAGGTTCGCGCCCCGGCCGACGAAGAGCGGACGCTCGCTGGTGTTGTTCTCCCGCTTGACCGGCAGCTCGTTGGCGTCGGCGGCGAGTGCCACCCGCACCGTGTACCGGCCGTTGGCCGCCGTCCAGCTGCCCAGGTTCACCGCCGGGCTGGTCGCGCCGGCCGCGATGGTGCCGCTGTACGAGCCGGTCAGGGTGCGGACCACTCCCTGGGTGTCGTTGAGCACGGTGAGGGTGATGCCGTGCGCCCCGCCGGCCGAGGCGATGCTGCCCTGGTTGCGGACGGACACCGAGAAGGTCACGTTCTGGCCGGCGGTGGGGGTGCCCGGCGACCAGGTGACCGCGCCGGCCACCAGGTCGGAACTGGCGACCGGGGAGACGGTCAGCGCGGTCGTCCGACTGTTGTTGGACTCGTTCTGCTCGATGACCGCGTTCGCGTCGTCGGCGACGGCGGTGACCTCGTAGCTGCCCGCGTTGCGGACCCCGATGTTCGCGGTGACCGTGGTCTGCGCCCCGGCGGCCAACGCGCCGACCGCGGCGGTGCCGACCGTCGTGTCGCCCAGCTTGAAGGCGACCCGGGACGCTCCGGCGGCGGCCGGACCGGCGTTGCGCACGGTCGCCGACAGGGTGACCGGGTCGGTCTCCACCGGCGCGGACGGGCTGACCGTCAACGCGGTGACGGTGAGGTCCGGGTTCGGCGCCGGGGTGCCGATCACCTGGAACTCAGCGACCTGCCCGTTGGACGAGCCGGAGTTGGCGGTGAACTGCAACCGCACGTCGGCGGCGGTGGCGGTGACCGGGATGGTCACCGTGTTGCTGCTGCTCGGGTTGAACGAATACGTGGCCGAGCCGACCAGGTTGCCGAACGACGACGCGGACTGGTCCCGGCCGAGCACCTGGAAGGTCTGGGTGCGCGCGCCCCAGGCCGGGTCCGGGTTGAGCTTGACCACGACCGCGCTGATGCTGGCGTTCGCGCCGAGCGCGACGGTCAGCGTGCTCGGGTACGCCCCCGGCGCGCCCTCCCAGTAGGTGGCGACGTCGTTGTCGTTGGCGTTCGTGGCCTGGAAGACGTGCACGGTCGAGGAGGCGGTGATCGGCTTACCGACGGCCAGGTTGCTGCCGCCGGGCGTGCTGCCGGTCCGGGTGACCGTGTTGCTGTTCGCGGAAACGTTGCCGGCCGCGTCCCGGGCCCGGACGAAGTAGGAGACCGTGGCGCTGTCCGGCTGGCTGTCGGTGTACGTCAGGGTGGACCCGCCGACGCTGGCCCGCAGGGCGTTGTTGGCGTAGACGTCGTAGCCGGCGACCCCGACGTTGTCGGTGGACGCCGTCCAGGTCAGCCGGATCTGCCCGGCGGCGGGCCGGGTGTACGCGAGGTTCCCCGGGGCGGTCGGCGCGGTGGTGTCACCGGTGCTGCCGGTCCGGGTGACCGTGTTGCTGTTGGCGGACGCGTTGCCGGCCGCGTCCCGGGCCCGGACGTGGTAGGCGACGGTCGCGCTCGCCGGCTGGGTGTCGGTGTACGTCAGGGTGGACCCGCTGACACTGGTGCGCAGCACCCCGTTGGCGTAGACGTCGTAGCCGGTCACGCCGACGTTGTCGGTGGACGCGGTCCAGGTCAGCCGGACCTGGTCCGGGGCCGGCTGGGTGAAGGCGAGGTTGCCGGGGGCGCTGGGCGGCTGGGTGTCCCCGGTGGCGGGGCCGTAGACCTCCAGCTCGGAGAGCTGCCCGGCCGACCAGGCGGTGTTGGCGGTGAACATCAGCCGCAGGTGGCGGGTGCTGGCGGTGGGGAAGGTGAGGGTGACCGTGTTGCCGGTGGCCGGGTTGAAGGCATGGTTGGCGGCGGCCAGGATGTCGGTGAAGCTCGACCCGGTGGTGCTGCCCTGCACGGCCACCGTCTGGGTACGCGCGCCCCAGCCGGTGGGCAGCTTGAGCACCAGCCGGTTCACCCCGACCGTGGCGCCGAGGTCGACCCGGAGCCACTGCGGGAAGACGTTGTTCGCGCTCTCCCAGTAACTGGCCGGGTTGCCGTCGTTGGCGTTGCCCGCGCCGTAGACGTCGGCGTGGCTGCTGGCGCTCATCGTCCGGCCGGCGGCCAGGTTGGTCGACGAGGCCGTCGCCCCGTGCACGGCCAGCTCGCCGAGCTGGGCGGCCGGCCACCCGGTGTTGGCGGTGACCGCCACGCGGACGTACCGGACGGGGGTGGCCGGGAAGCTGACGGTGACGGTGTTGCCGCCCGCCGGGCTGAAGACGCGTCCGGCCGCGCCGGCCAGGGTGGCGAAGCCGCTGCCGTCGGTGCTGCCCTGCACGGACAGGGTCTGGGTGCGCGTCTCCCAGCTGACCGGCAGCCGCAGCACCACCTGGTCGACCGACTGCACGCTGCCCAGGTCGACCTGGGCCCACTGGGGCAGCGCGCCGCTGCTCTCCCAGTAGGTGTTCGGGTCGCCGTCGGTGAGGTTCGCGGCGGCGTACGGGGCGTTGGTGCTGCTGGCCGTGGCGGTGCGGCCGAGGGCGAGGTTGGGCCCGCCGGCCGCGGCGGCCGGGGTCGGGGCCGGCCCGGTGAGGACCAGCCCGATCGCGGCGAGCGCCGCGACGACTCTGGTACGCAGTCTGGACATGGTGAGGCGACACCTTCTTCCAGGGGGTGGAGAGGTGGACGGGGGTGGGGGGTGCGCGACCGGCCCCCGCTTCCGATGGGCGGGGGCCGACCGGGTCAGGAGCGGTGGACCTCGAACTCGCCGATCTGGCCGGCCGGCCAGCCGGTGTTGCCGGTGACGGTCAGCCGCAGGTACCGCTGGCCGGTGGCGGGGAAGGTGATGGTCACGGTGTTGCCGGTGGCCGGGTCGAAGGTGTACCCCGCCGACGCCTTCAGCGTCGTGTAGGTCGACCCGCTGGTGGAGCCCAGCACGGCGAGCGTCTGGGTGCGGGTCTGCCAGGACGCCGACGGGGGCAGCCGCAGCACCACCCGGGACACCTGCTGCGTCGTGCCCAGGTCGACGGTGAGCGACTGCGGGAAGGCGTTGTTCGTGCTCTCCCAGTAGGTGTTCGCGTTGCCGTCCACCGCGTTCGCGGCCACGTACACGTCGGCGTGGCTGGTGGCGGTGGCCGGACGGCCGGCGGCCAGGTTCCCCGACGGCGGCGCGGTGGTGGGTGGCGGGGTGGTCGGCGGGGCCGTGGTGGGCGGCGGCGTGGTCGTGCCGTCGCCGTACACCTCGAACTCGGCGAGCTGGGCGGCGGGCCAGCCGGTGTTGCCGGTGACGCTGACCCGGACGAACCGGCGGTCCCCGGCGGGCAGCGGGATCGACACGGTGTTGCCGCCGGCCGGGTCGAAGACGCGGCTGCCCGACGCGGCCAGCGTAGTGTACGCCGACCCGTCGGTGGAGCCGAGCACGGCGAGGGTCTGGGTGCGGCGTTCCCAGCCGGCGGGCAGGCGGAGCACCACCCGGTCCACCCGGCGGGCGGTCCCGAGGTCGACGGTGACCGTCTGCGGGAAGGCGTTGTTGACGCTCTCCCAGTAGGTACCGGCGTTGCCGTCCACCGCGTTGCCGGCCGTGTAGGTCTGGTTGTGGCTGGAGGCGGTGGCCGGTCGGCCGAGGGCCAGGTTGCCACCGGTGGGCGGTGGGGTGGTCGAGGTCGGCGTCGGGGTGGTCGGCGTCGGGCCGGGCGGGCTGGTCGGGGCGTTGCTCCACTGCGGCTCCGGCCACGGCCCGCAGTACGGGGTGGACGTGTACCAACCGGAGTTGCCGGCCCCCTGGGTGATCTGGAAACCGCTGCCGACGCAGTTGTGCATCGGGTTGGCCTGGGCGATCCGGGTGGCCCGCACGTTGGTGAACGAGACCCGGCTGGCGGCCTGCACCTGGAGGGCGTACGTCCCCGCCCCGTCGATGCGGACGTTGGTGAGGTTGATCCCGTTGGTCTCCCCCTCGATCCAGTGCAGCGCCGCGTACGAGCTGTCCAGGATGTCGGTGTCGGTGATGTTGACGGTCGGGTTCTGGAACGGCTCGTTGAGCGCCGAGAACCAGATCGCGCCGACCCCGAAGCGCCAGTTGTAGTCGGAGTTGCCGTTACGGATCAGGGTGTTCCGGGCGATCGTCCAGGTGCCCAGGACGGCGGTGGGCCCCTGCACCCCGGGGTACCGGTTGGCGACGTGGATGCCACCGCCGTTGGTGACCGAGTCCGCGGTCACGTTGTCGGTGATCTTGATGTCGCGGCCACCGTAGCTGACCAGGTGGTTGGCGAGGATGGTCACGCCGATGGTGTTGAAGGTGAAGGAGTTGTTGACGTTCGGCACGTTCTGCGCCCACATGGCGAGGGCGTCGTCGCCGGTGTTGCGGACGAACGTGTTGGTCACGGTGGAGTTGGTGACACCGGTGTGGAAGTTCACGCCGTCGGCGGTCTGGTCCAGGATGCGGCTGTTACGGATGGTGAAGTTGTCCATCGGGCCGTCCATCCACGCCCCGACCTTGGTGTGCTGCATCCAGACGTTGTCCACCACCGAGTTGCTCATCGCCCCGCCGATGGCGTTGACCTGGTGCTCGTCGACCCGCTCACGGATGTCGCCGATGATGGCGAAGTCGCGCAGGGTCACGTTGCGGCTCGGCCCGTTCGCCTCGTGCGGCCGGATCTCGCCGGAGTACCCGCCGCCCGGGACGTACTTGCCGTAGATGCCGGCGGCCCGCTTGCGGTCGGTGGGGTGCCGGCCGCCGAGCACCGAGTACCACGGCCCCGCGCCGCGCAGGGTGACCCCGTCGACCACCACGTGGTCCCAGAGCGTGAAGGTGCCAGTGGGGATCCAGACCGCCTTGCCCTGCGCCTTCCCGGCGTCGACGGCGGCCTGGAACTTCGCGGTGGAGTCGGTCGCGCCAGTCGGGTCGGCGCCGAAGTCGGTCACCACGTCCAGCACGCCGGCCGGCTTGGCGATCGCCGCCCCGACCCGCTCGAAGTCGGCCAGGTCGATGGTGAAGGTCGGCGACTGGGCGGTCGAGGAGACCTGGAGGCGGATCTTCGTGCCGGCCGGGTAGGTGGCGCCGAGGAAGGTGCGGGCCTCGTCGTAGAAGTGGTGCGGGTTGGTGTCGCCCGGGTTGTTGTTGAACGGGTATCCGCCGTAGTACCAGCCGTACCGGGAGGTGACCGGCACGCTCTTGACCAGGGCACCGTTGGCCCGCAGGTCGATGCTGGCGTCCCGGCCGGTGCCGGCGGCGTTGTCCGGCAGGCTGTACCGGAAGGTCACCGCGTCGGCCGGCTGGGTGAGCGTGAACTCGACGTACTCGCCGACCGCGTCGAGGGTGACCGCCTCCCGGCCGGACGCCTCCGAGGGCAGCGTGCCGTACCGCCGGTCCGGACCGATCCGGGTGCCGGTGTGGACGGCCTCCTCCGCCTCGTGCTCGACGAACGGGACGGTCGCGCCCCGGCCGGGGATGTCGAACGGCGACAGCCCGGCGGCCCGGGCCGGGGTCGCGGTGGAGGTCACCGCGACGACGGTGATCGAGGCCGCGGCGAGGGCGGTGGCGGCGAGGGCCGCCAGGCCGGCATGGAGACGGTGACGTGGTGGGCGGTGGTGCGGGGTGGTGTGGTCGGCCATGAGCGGTGCTCTCCCTTTCGTCAGGTGGCCAGGTCCCCCGTGCGGTGCGGCGGTGCTCCCCCGTTCCGGTCCCGTGCGACGCCCCGGGCGGGGCGGGTGGATCGTGGTGCCGGCGGCAGGGACGGACGCCGCCGGCAGCCGGGCGGTCAGGTCGGGTCGGATTCCTCCGGCGCGTGCGCGGCGCGCAGCCAGACGGCGGTGTCCGGGGGCAGCAAACCGTCGTCGAGCGGCCCGCTGGCCAGCACCAGTTCCCCGTCGGCGGGGAGCGGGACCGGCGCGTCGGAGAGGTTGACCAGGCAGCGGAAGCCCCCGCCCCGGCTGAAGGCGAGCACCCCGTCCGGGGCGGGCAGCCAGCTCAACCCGCCGTCGCCGAGCGCCGGTTCGGCCCGCCGGGCCCGGATCGCCGCCCGGTACAGCTCCAGCATCGAGTTCGGGTCGCCGGTCTGCGCCTGGACCGTCCGGTCCTTCCAGTCGGCCGGTTGCGGCAGCCAGGGCGCCGCCGCGCCGTCGGGGCTGAACCCGAACGGCGGCTCGTCACCGGACCACGGCAGCGGCACCCGGCAACCGTCCCGACCGGGGTCGACCCGGCCGGAGCGTTCCCACATCGGGTCCTGGCGCTGCGCGTACGGGATGTCCTCGACCTCGTAGAGGCCCAGTTCCTCGCCCTGGTAGACGTAGGCGGCGCCGGGCAGCGACAGCGAGAGCAGCGCGGCGGCCCGGGCCCGGCGGGTGCCCAGTTCCAGGTCGGTCGGGGTCCCCTCGCGCTTGGTGGCGAAGCTGAACGTGGTGTCCGCCCGACCGTACCGGGTGACGTGCCGGGTGACGTCGTGGTTGGAGAGCACCCAGGTGGCCGGCGCGCCGACCAGCGCGTGCGCGCTCAGCGTGCCGTCGATGCTCTCCCGCAGCGCCGAGGCGTCCCAGGCGCAGCCGAGGAAGTCGAAGTTGAACGCCGCGTGCAGCTCGTCCGGGCGCAGGTAGTTGGCGAACCGCTGCCGGTCCGGCATCCACACCTCACCGATCAGGGCCCGGTCGCCGGGGTACGAGTCGGCTACCCGCCGCCAGGCACGGTAGATCTCGTGCACCCCGTCGAGGTCGCGGAACGGGTGCGGCCGGTCCGGCCGGGTCTCCGGCAGCGTCCCGTCCTTGACCAGCAGCCCGGCCGAGTCGATCCGGATGCCGTCCACGCCCCGGTCGAACCAGAACCGCAGGACGTCCTCGAACTCCGTTCGCACCCGGGGGTGGTCCCAGTTGAAGTCCGGCTGCTCGGCGGTGAACAGGTGCAGGTACCAGTCGCCGGGGGTGCCGTCCGGGTTGGTGGTCCGGGTCCAGGTCTCGCCGCCGAACTCGCCGACCCAGTCGGTGGGCCGCTGGTCGCCGTTCGGGCCCCGGCCGGGGCGGAACCAGAACAGGTCCCGCTCGGGCGCGCCCGGGCCACCGGCGAGGGCCGCCTGGAACCAGGGGTGCGCGTCGGAGCAGTGGTTCGGCACCACGTCGACGATGCTCCGGATGCCGAGCGCGTGGGCCTCCGCGATCAGTGCCTCCACCTCGGCCAGGGTGCCGAACACCGGATCGATGTCGCGGTAGTCGGCCACGTCGTAGCCGGCGTCGGCCATCGGCGAGGGGTACCAGGGGCTGAACCAGATCGCGTCGACGCCGAGCGCGGCGAGGTGGTCCAGCCGGGAGCGGATACCGGCGACGTCGCCGATGCCGTCACCGTCACCGTCGGCGAAGCTCCGTGGGTACACCTGGTAGATCACCGCTCCACGCCACCACGGACTACCGTCTGCTGTGGTCACGAGCACCCTGCTTTCTGCGTCGGAGTGGGGTCAGCCCTTGAGGCTGCCCGTGGTCAGACCGGACATGATGTTTCGCTGGAAGATCAGGAAGACCACGACGGTCGGGATCGCGGCGATCACCGAGGCGGCGATCACCACGTTCATGGGCGTGCCGCCCGAGAAGGCGTAGATGCCGACACTGACCGTCCGGGTCTCCGGCGACGGCATGACCAGCTTCGGCCACAGGAAGTCCTTCCAGACCGCCGTCACGGCGAAGATCGAAACCACCCCGAGGATGGGGCGCGACATCGGCAGGATGATCGACCACAGCGTGCGCAGCGGCGACGCGCCGTCCACCAGGGCCGCCGCCATCAGCTCCTCCGGGATGGAGTCGAAGAACCGCTTCAGCAGGAAGATGTTGAACGCGTTCGCGACCGCCGGCAGCCAGATGGCGAACGGCGAGTCGAGCAGGTTGACGTGCAGGATCGGCAGGTCGATCACGGTCACGTACTGCGGAACGATGAGAACCATCGCCGGGATCATCAGCGTGGCCAGCATCAGGCCGAGGATCAGGTTGCCGAGGACCGGACGGAGCTTCGACAGCGCGTACGCCGCAGCGGTGTCCAGGACGACCTGGAAGACCAGCGCGCCGCTCGCGTAGTAGAACGTGTTGAACAACAGCTTGGCGAGGTCCAGGTTGTGCCACGCATCGGCGTAGTTCTGGAGCTGGGGATCCTTCGGGAACAGCGAGGGCGGGGTCTGCGCGATCTCCTGGCCGGACTTGAGCGCGCCGGTGACCATCCAGTAGAGCGGCCCGAGGAAGACGAGCGTGAATCCCACGACGACGACGGTGAGCAGCGTCCAGTAGACGATCCGGCCGCGCCCCCGCGTGAGCTGGGCATGGGAGATGAGGGTCCGGGTTCCGGTGTCGTGTGCCATCGTTCGCCTCAGTCCTCGTCCTGCTTCGCGTTCAGCCGCACGTAGGCGGCGGAGAAGCCGGCCAGCACCACGAGCATGATCACGCCGAGCGCGGCGGCGCCGTTGAGGTCGTTCTGGAAGAATCCGTGCTGGTAGATGAGGTACGCCACCGAGGTCGCGGAGTCCTGGGTGCCCGTACCGTTCGCGAGGATCAGCGGCTCGACGAAGAACTGCATCGTGGCGACGATCTGCAACATCGCCAGGAGCGCGAGGATCAGCCGGGTCTGCGGGATCGTCACGTGGCGGATCCGCCGCCAGATCCCGGCGCCGTCGAGTTCGGCCGCCTCGTAGAGTTCACCGGGGATGTTCTGCAACGCGGCCAGGTAGATGAGCACCGCGCCACCCATGTTCATCCAGGTCGACGCGATGACCATCGCCGGCATCGTCATCTCGGCGCTCTGCATCCACTGCGACGTGGGCAGGTGCAGCACCCTGAGGATCGAGTTGAACAGTCCCGCGTCACTGGGGTCGTAGGCGTAGAACTTGAAGAGGAAGAGCGCCGAGGCGGGCGGCAGCATCACCGGCAGGTAGACCAGGATCCGCAGGTAACCCTTGGCGTGGCGGAACTCGTTGAGCAGGATCGCCACGAAGAACGGCACCGCGTACCCGAGGACCAGGGCGAGGAAGGTGAAGAAGAACGTGTTCTTCCAGGCCGTCCAGAAGCTCGGGTCGGCGAGGATGCGTTCGTAGTTGTCCCAGCCGACCCAGGTGGTGACGCCGCGCCGGGTGCGCTGGAAGCTCATCACGACGCCACGGATCATCGGGTACCAGGAGAAGAACGCGAAGCAGATCACCGCGCCGATCAGGAACGCGTGTCCGGTGAGGTTGTCTCGTACCCTCCGGCCGAGGCTGGCCCGTCGTGGCCCGGGCGGGTACGGCGGCGCGGGGCGACCCGGTTCTCTCCTGGTTCCCGGGACGGTGGTGATCGCCAAGGCAACTCCTGCCTGAGTCAGTGACGGCGATGGTGTGGCGCGGCGGGGTGTGGGGCCGGGCGACCGGCCCCACACCGTCGGATCAGCCCTCGGCGGCGAGGAGCTTGTTGACCTTGTCCTCGGCGGTCGTGAGCAGCTCGTCGATGTTCGCCTTCGGGTTCGTCAGCACGCCGGACATCGCGGCGTCGAGGACCGCGTAGATCGCCTGTGCGTTACGCGGCTCACCCTTGATCGGGACCGGGTTCGCCTCGAAGACCGCGAAGTTCGTGGTGTCCACGTTCGCGTTCGCCCTGCGCAGCTCGAGTTCCTGCTTCTGCGCCTCGCTGCCGTTGGCGAACAGCAGCGGCTGGGGCAGGCCCACCGGGTAGTTCTGCGGCTTGGCCCGGACGTAGTCGAACTGGCCCTTGCCCGGCGTGAGCTTCTGGTACGCGATCCACTTCAGACCGGCGCGCACCTGCTCGGGGGTGAGGCCCTTCTTGAAGAAGTAGCCCTCGCCGCCACCGAGCGTCCCCTTTGCCGCGCCGTCCTGACCGGGCAGCGGACCCATCGCCCAGTCCTGGAACTTGCCCTGGAACTGGCTGACGATCGCCTGGGTGGCGTCGGGCGCGCCGACGAACATGCCGACCTTGCCCGCGCCGGCGTTGGTCAACAGGTCGCCCCACTGCAACAGCTGACGGGCTCCCATGCTGTCGTCGCCGTACCGCATGTCCTTGAGGTTCTGCAGGACCTGCTTGCCCATCGCGTTGTTGAAGTCGGCCTTCTTGCCGTCCTCGGTCAGCACCTGGCCGCCCTGGGAGTAGAGCAGCGAGGTGAAGTGCCAGCCGCCGGTGTTGCCGGCGCTGTACTCGGCGTAGCCGGCGATGCCGTTGCCGAGCGCGGAGATCTTCTTGGCCGCGTCCCGCACCTCGCGCCACGTCCTGGGCGGGTTGTTCACGTCGAGCCCGGCCTGCTGGAACAGGACCTTGTTGTAGACCAGACCCATCGAGTAGTTCTTCACCGGGACGGCGTAGAGCTTGCCGCCGTCGGTGAACGCCTCCTTCAGCGCCGGGTCGACGCTGTCCCAGGTCGGGATCGTGTCCTTGGTGGCGAACTCGGTGATGTCCATCGCCTGACCGGAGTCGAGCACCTGCTGGAGGTCGGTCATGTACCCGTAGAACACGTCGGTCACGGTGCCGCCGGCGAGGCGGGCGGTGAAGTCCGGCGGGTTGTTGCACTGCTCGCCGACGCTGACGCTCTTGACGACGATGTCCGGGTTCTGGCGCTGGAACTCGACGACGTCGTCGTTCCAGTTCTGCAACAGCTCCTTCTGCGAGCCGACCGGCTGGCAGTCGACCGTGATGGTGACCTTGCCGCCGGCGGTCGCGTCCGAGTCGTCGCTCTTGGTGGAGCACGCCGTGAGGCCGAGCCCCAGGCCGGTCACGAGCGCCAACGCCGCGACCTTCCGGTACTGCGGTACGGACATCTGTCCATCCCTTCGGGGAACGTGAGGCTCCGTGACCGTCGCCGGTTCGCCGGATCGCCATCGTGGCGGGGATCTGCTGCCTCCCCGTCCGCGGTGACGGGCCCTGGAGCTGTGTGGTGTCAGGTGTGAGTGGGGCCACTGTAGCGAGGTGGACTGATCTCGGCAAGGTCGCGACTGTGATCTGAAAAGACACGACTTTCCGACAACAGACACCGACATGATCTTGAAAATCGTCCGGAATGACACACTCCGGCACCCGGCGACCCGCCCCCGGGCCACAACGGGGCGCGCTGCCTGACGGGCAGCGGAGGCTGCCGGACGACCGACGGACCGGAAACCCACCGCTGACGGCGAACTCAAACTCCAGCGACGCCGACCATCCGTCGATCATGGAGTCATGGCGCCCGATTGGTGCTGATTACGACGTTTGCGTAGTACCCGAAGTCCATGGTCGACCGACAGCTAAGCGACCCGTGCGCAGGTCGACGGCGGGAAGGTCGGTCGTCCGGGAGGTCAGCGGCCCGGGGCCGGCGCGGTGGAGCCCCGCACCACCAGCTCGGGCTCGAACAGCAACTCGTCGTGCAGCACGCCGGCCCCCTCGATCTGGGTGACCAGCAGGTCCACCGCAGCCTGCCCCATCGTCTCGATCGGCTGCCGGACCGTGGTCAACGGCGGATCGGTGCAGGTCATGAACGCGGAGTCGTCGAAGCCCACCACCGACACCTCGGTCGGCACCGTCCGACCCAACCGGCGGGCGGCCCGGATGGCCCCCAGCGCCAGCACGTCGCTGGCGCAGATGATGCCGGTCACGCCCCGCACGATCAGCCTGGCTGCGGCGACGCGCGCCCCCTCCAGGGAGAAGCTGGACCGTTCCACGCATTCCCGGTCCTCGGCCCAGTTCGCAGCCTGGACCATCGCGTCCAGCTTGCGCCGCGACGGCACGTGCCCCTCCGGGCCCAGCACCATGCCGATCCGGCTGTGCCCGAGCGACCGCAGGTGCCCGTACGCCTGCTCCACCGCGACCGCGTCGTCGGTGGAGACCCGGGGGAAGCTCAGCTCGTCCACCCCCGCGTTGACCAGCACCACCGGCAGCCCCCGGTCGGTCAGCCGCCGGTAGTGCTCGTGCGGGGCGTCGGCCAGCGCGTACGACCCACCGGCGAAGATGACGCCGGAGACCTGGTGGTCCAGCAACATCTCGACGTAGTCGGCCTCGGAGACGCCACCGATCGTCCGGGCGCACAGCGCCGGGGTGTAGCCGCGCTGGGCCAGCGACCCGGTCACCACCTCGGCGAGCGCCGGGAAGATCGGGTTCTGCAGCTCCGGGAGCACCAGCCCGACCAGTCGGGCCCGCTCCCCCCGCAGCTTGGTCGGCCGCTCGTAGCCCAGCACGTCCAGGGCGGTCAGCACCGCCGTACGGGTCGCCTCGGAGACGCCACCACGACCGTTGAGCACCCGGCTGACGGTGGCCTCGCTGACGCCGGCCTTCCTCGCCACCTCGGTCAGTCGCTTCGTCACGCCGCGATGGTACTGCACCCGTTCTGCAAGAAATGACCTGCCGGGTGACGTGTCACGTCACCGGCGACGCAGCGGGCAACACCGCCACACCGAGGACCTGCCGCCGAGCGGACCGCGCGCCCCGGCGACGGGCACCCTCCGTTGACCGGCCACCCTGCAACCTTCCCTGCAATTGCCGCACAAGTGGATGCTTGAAGATTGGCAGACCGTAGAAATAACATCGCCGCAACCATCCCGCCTCGCTTCTGACATCCACCGCGGCACGACGGGGACCGCCTGCGGCGTCGATGACGGTCGTCGGGTCCTCAGCAGAACGGATAACGCGATGTCTCGAACCACCACAGGACGGCCGGGCGGACCGGCACGCTGGCGACCGGTCGGGGCGATGGCCCTGGCGGCGATCACGGCCGCCACGGTGACCGGTGGGGCCGGAGCCGCCCAGGCGGCGGGGCGGTCGTCCGCGCGTCCCGCCCCGGTGATCACCCGGGCCGCTCTCGACCCGGCGCTCGTCGCGGGCCGGGGCGCCGGCGTCCGCTTCGTCGAACAGGAGGCGGAGCACGCCCGGACGAACGGCACGCCGATCGGCCCGGACCGCACGGCGTACACCCTGGCCTCGGAGGCCTCCGGCCGCCGGGCGGTCAGCCTGGCACCGGGCCAGTTCGTCGAGTTCACCCTGCCGGCCGCCACCAACGCCATCACGGTGCGGTACAGCATTCCCGACGCGCCCACCGGCGGCGGCATCACCGCGCCGCTGGACGTCTCGGTCGGTCAGCGGCCGGTCCGGACCATGACCCTCACCTCGGAATACGCCTGGCTGTACAACCAGTACCCGTTCTCCAACGACCCCACCGCCGACCTGCTGCACCCCGACTGGTGGATCACCGAGTGCTCCTGCGTCCCGGCGGCCACCACCCCCGCCCCGACGATCACCAAACCGTTCCGCCCGCACCACTTCTACGACGAGCAGCGGCTCCGGCTGGACCGGACCTACCCGGCGGGGAGCGTGCTGCGGCTCTCGGTGCCGGCGCGCAGCATCGCCGCGTGGACGGTCATCGACCTGCTCGACTCGGAACTGGTCGGCCCGCCCCGCGTCCTGCCGATCGCGGCGAACGTCCTGCTCTTCGGGGCCGACCCCACCGGCCGGCGTGACTCCGCCGACGCCATCGACCGGGCGATCGCCGTCGCCCGCCGGACGAAGCTCCCGGTCTACCTGCCCCCGGGGACGTACCAGGTCAACCGACACATCGTCGTCGACGACGTCACGATCGCCGGCGCGGGCAACTGGTACACCGTCGTCAAGGGACGCGAGATCACGCTCGACACCCCGGCCCCCGACGGCTCGGTGCACACCGGGGTCGGCTTCTACGGCAGGCCCGCGTCGACGGGCGGCAGTCGCAACGTCCACCTCTCCGGCTTCGCGATCGAGGGCGACGTCCGCGAGCGGATCGACACCGACCAGGTCAACGGCGTCGGCGGCGCGATGAGCCACTCCAGCATCGACGGCCTGCACCTGCGCCACACGAAGGTGGGGCTGTGGTTCGACGGACCGATGACCGACCTGCGGGTCACCAACAACGTCATCGTCGACCAGATCGCCGATGGTCTGAACTTCCACACCGGCGTCACGAACTCCGTGGTCCGGAACAACTTCGTCCGCAACACCGGTGACGACGCGATCGCCATGTGGTCCGAGAAGGTCGGCAACGCCGGCAACACGATCGCCCGCAACACCGTCCAGTCACCGGTCCTGGCCAACGGCATCGCCGTCTACGGTGGCACGGACAACACCGTCTCGGGCAACCTGATCGCCGACCCGGTCCGGGAGGGCAGCGCCATCCAGATCGGTGCCCGGTTCGGCGCGGAGCCCTTCACCGGCCACCTCCGGATCAGGGACAACACCACCGTCCGGGCCGGCACCTACGAGCTGAACTGGAAGATCGGCCTCGGTGCGATCTGGCTCTACGCGCTGGACCGCAGCATCGACGCCGACGTCCAGGTGGTCGGCGACCACTACCTGGACAGCACCTACAACGCGGTGATGCTGGTCAGCGAGTGGGCGGTGAAGGACCAGTACTCCATCACGAACGTGCGCTTCTCGGACATCCGGGTCGACGGCACCGGGACCTCGGTGGTGAGCGCCCGGACGGCGGGCTCGGCGTCGTTCCGCAACGTCGACGCCCGGAACGTGGGCGCCGTCGGCGTCAACAACTGCGGTTCCTTCCACTTCAGCCCCGCCGGCTCGGAGTTCGGCCTGGCCGACCTCGGTGGCAACGACGGCGGATGGCTCGCCCCGTGGCAGCTGCCCAACACGATCACCTGCGACGACCGACCGCCGGTCGTGGTGCCGCCACCGCCCGCCGCCTGGTGACCGCCGGGCGGCCTCCGGCGGCGGGACCGGTCCACCATCCCGTCGCCGGGGGCCGCCCACGTGCGGTCGGTGTCCGCCGGACCCGTTGACGAACCGGTAGCACATCTGAAACATTGAGGGCCATCACGCTGAAAGAAGTCGACAGGCTTACGAAATCTCCATGTCGACCAGCGAAATAAGCGTGGGTTACGCCGTCCCGGCCCGTGCTGGCACACACCGCGACTCCTTCCCCCGCATCCGAACCCATCCGCACCGCACCCGCACCGCCCCGGTCCGGGGGCACGGCCTCGGCACCACGCTCCCTGTCGTACTCCTCAGGAAGGGCGTCATGAAACGGAAGAAGCACAGCCGACGGCTGGTCGGCGGGCTCCTCGCCGCCGGGCTGGTCGGTGCCCTGGCGATCTCGCCCACCCCGGCGCTCGCCGCCGGCGGCCCCAACCTCTCCGCCGGCAAGGCGACCTCGGCGAGCGGCTCCAACGGTCCCTACGTCGCGTCCAACGTCACCGACGGCAACCCGCACACGTACTGGGAGAGCCCGCCCCACGCCTTCCCCCAGTGGGTGCAGGTCGACCTCGGCGGGACCGTCGCCGTCGACCAGGTGAGGCTGAAGCTGCCGCCGATGGCCGAGTGGGGCGCCCGAACACAGACCCTCGCCGTGCAGGGCAGCACCAACGGCAGCACCTTCAGCACGCTCTCCGCGTCGGCCGGGCGGGTGTTCAACCCCGCCTCGGGCAACACCGTCACCATCGACTTCACCGCGGCGGGCGTCCGGTACGTACGGCTGCACGTCACCGCCAACACCGGCTGGCCCGCCGCCCAGATCTCCGAGTTGGAGGTCTACGGCGTGGACGGCGGCGGTGGTCCCGTCGACCCGCCCGTCGGCACGAACCTGGCCGGTGGCAGGCCGATCGAGGCGTCCTCGTCGACCTTCACCTTCGTCCCGACCAACGCCAACGACACCAGCCCCACCTCGTACTGGGAGTCCGCCGGATTCCCGGCCACGCTGACAGTGAAGCTGGGCGCCGACGCCGACGTCACGGCGATCGTGGTGAAGCTGAACCCGGACCCGATCTGGGGACCCCGTACCCAGAACGTCCAGGTTCTCGGCCGGGCCACGGCGAGCACCGGCTTCACCTCGCTGAAGGCCGCGGCCGACTACGCCTTCAGCCCGTCCGGCAACCAGAACTCGGTGACGATCCCGGTCACCGGTCGGGTCGCCGACGTGCAGCTGAGGTTCACCGGCAACACCGGCGCGCCCGGCGGCCAGGTCGCCGACCTCCAGGTGCTGGGGGCGTGGGCACCGAACCCGGACCTGGTGGTCACCACGACGAGTTGGAGCCCGGCCTCGGTGAACGAGGCCACCCCGGTCACCCTGTCGGCCACGGTCCGGAACGCGGGAACCGCCCCCGCAGGCGCTACCCGGGTGGACTTCAAGCTCGGTGGCACGGTGGTGGGTGGCGCCCCGGTCGGCGCGCTCGCCGCCGGTGCCTCCACCACCGTCTCGGCGAACGTCGGGACGCAGCCGATGGGCAGCCACAGCGTCTCGTCGGTGGTCGACCCGGCCAACACGGTTCCCGAGCAGAACAACGACAACAACACCTTCACCTCGGCCACGCCGCTGGTGGTCGCCCAGGCGCCCGGCCCCGACCTCCAGGTCGTCGGCATCGCCACCAACCCCTCGAACCCGGCGGTCGGCGCGGCGGTCACCTTCACCGTGTCGGTACGCAACCGTGGGATCAGTGGAACGACCGCCGCCACGGTCACCCGGCTCGCGGTCGGCGGCACCACGCTGAACACCACCACCCCCACGGTGGCCGCCGGAGCGACGGTGAACGTGGCGATGAGCGGCCAGTGGACCGCCACCGCTGGCGGGGCCACCGTCACCGCCACCGCCGACGCCACCGACGTCGTCGCCGAGACCAACGAGTCCAACAACGCGTTCTCCCGGGCGATCGTGGTCGGGCGGGGTGCGGCGACGCCGTGGGTCGAGTACGAGGCCGAAGCCGCCCGCTACCAGGGCATCCTGGTTGAGGCCGACCCGCTGCGCACCTTCGGCCACACCAACTTCGGCACCGAGTCCTCGGGACGCAGGTCGGTGCGACTGAACAGCACCGGGCAGTTCGTCGAGTTCACCTCGACCAACCAGGCCAACTCGATCGTGGTGCGCAACTCCATCCCCGACGCGCCCAACGGCGGCGGCATCAACGCCAGCATCAGCCTCTACGTCAACGACACGTTCGTGCAGAAGTTGACCCTCTCGTCACGTAACAGCTGGCTCTACGGCACCACCGACGACACCGAGTCGCTGACGAACACCCCGCAGGCCGACGCCCGCCGGCTGTTCGACGAGTCGCACGCGCTGCTGTCGCGGTCCTACCCGGCCGGCACCAGGTTCAAGCTCCAGCGGGACGCGACGGACACGGCGTCGTTCTACATCATCGACCTCGTCAATCTGGAGCAGGTGGCGCCCGCCGCCGCCAAACCGGCCGAGTGCACCTCGATCACGAACTACGGCGCGGTGCCCGACGACGGCATCGACGACTCGGCCGCCATCCAGCGCGCCGTGACCGACGACCAGAACGGGGTCATCAGCTGCGTCTGGATCCCGGCCGGGCAGTGGCGGCAGGAGCAGAAGATCCTCTCGCCGGACCCGACCCGGGGACAGTACAACCAGCAGGGAATCCGCAACGTCACCATCCGTGGCGCGGGCATGTGGCACGCGCAGCTGTACACCCAGACCGAGCCGCAGAACGTGGTGGGCAACATCAACCACCCGCACGAGGGCAATGTCGGCTTCGACATCGACGACAACACCCAGATCTCCGACCTCGCCATCTTCGGGATGACCACCAACCGCGCCCATCGCGGGCACGGCCTGAACGGACGGTTCGGCAAGAACACGAAGATCAGCAACGTGTGGATCGAGCACGTCAACGTCGGAGCCTGGGTCGGACGGGACTACTCGGACACCCCCGCGTACTGGAACCCCGGGGACGGACTCGAATTCACCGGCATGCGGATCCGCAACACCTACGCCGACGGCATCAACTTCTCCAACGGCACCCGCAATTCGCGGGTGTTCAACTCGACGTTCCGCACCACCGGCGACGACGCCCTGGCGGTCTGGGCCAACCCCCGTGTCAAGGACCCCACGGTCGACGTCGGCCGCGACAACCACTTCGTCAACAACACCGTCCAGCTCCCCTGGCGGGCGAACGGCATCGCGATCTACGGCGGCTCCGGCAACACGATCGAGAACAACCTGATCTCCGACACGATGAACTACCCGGGCATCATGCTGGCGACCGACCACAGTCCCCTGCCCTTCTCGGGCACGACGCTGATCGCCAACAACGGGCTGTACCGGTGCGGCGGTGTGTTCTGGAACGAGGACCAGGAATTCGGGGCGATCACGCTCTTCCCGGCGGGTAGCGACATCCCCGGCGTCACCATCCGGGACACCGAGATCCACGACTCCACCTACGACGGCATCCAGTTCAAGACCGGCGGCGGCAACATGCCGAACGTCGCCATCACCAACGTGCGGATCGACAGGTCGAACAACGGGGCCGGCATCCTGGCGATGAGCGGCGCCCGTGGCAACGCCACGCTGACCAACGTCACCATCACCAACTCGGCCGACGGCGACATCGTCCGGCAGCCGGGCTCGACCTTCTCCATCACGGGCGGCTGAGTCCCCCGGCCCGCTGGGACGTCGCCGATCCGCGAGTGGCGGTGACATCCCAGCGGGCCCCACCAGGGACCGCGCTCGCGCCACCCACCGGCCGCACCGCGACCGTCAGCTCTCGTCATTCCCACGAGGAGGGATCACCATGGGACTTTCCCGCCGTACGCTCATCGGATCCGTGGCGGCCGGCACCGCGCTCGCCGCCGTCTCGCCCGATGGCCTGGTGCCGGGCGGCACCCCGTCGGCCGATGCGGCGAGCCCGCCAGGCGACGTGGTCGGCAAGATCACCGTCGGCTACCAGGGCTGGTTCAGCTGCCCGGGCGACGGCGCGCCGATCGGCGGCTGGTGGCACTGGAGCCGGGACCGCTTCCAGCCACCGTCACCGGCCAACACGACCATCGTGTCCTGGCCCGACATGCGGGAGTACACACACGGCTACACCACCGCCTACCCCGCGCTCGGCAACGGCCAGCCGGCGCGGCTCTTCTCCTCCTACGACCAGCAGACCGTCGACACCCACTTCCGCTGGATGCGGGACCACGGCTGCGACACCGCCGCGTTGCAGCGGTTCAACCCGTTCGGCGACGAGGGACCCACCCGGGACGCGATGGCGGTCAAGGTCCGCGACGCAGCCGAGCGGCACGGGCGCAAGTTCTACATCATGTACGACGTCACGAGCTGGACGGCGATGCAGTCGCAGATCAAGGAGGACTGGACCAACCGGATGTCGGCGCACACCGCCTCCCCGGCGTACGCCCGGCAGAACGGCAAGCCGGTCGTCTGCATCTGGGGCTTCGGGTTCAACGACGACGGCCGTCCGTTCGCCCCGGCGGCGTGCCTCGACGTCGTGCAGTGGTTCAAGGCGCGGGGCTGCTACGTCATCGGCGGGGTGCCCACCTACTGGCGGCAGGGCATCAACGACTCGCGGCCGGGTTTCTCCGAGGTCTACCACGCGTTCCACATGCTCTCCCCGTGGATGGTGGGACGCACCGGCACCCTGGACGGGCTCGACTGGTTCCACACCAACGTCAACGTGCCCGACCTGGCCGACTGCGCCGCGCACGGCATCGACTACCAGCCCTGCGTGATGCCCGGCGACCTGTCGGCCGGACACCGGCGGCACGGCGACTTCTACTGGCGGCATCTCTACAACATGATCCGGCTCGGCGCGCAGGGCCTCTACGTATCGATGTTCGACGAGTACAACGAGGGCAACCAGATCGCCAAGACCACCGAGACGCAGGCGACCACGCCGGCCGGGGTGGGCATCCGCTCGCTCGACGAGGACGGCACGTTCTGCTCCGCCGACTACTACCTGCGCATCACCGCCGACGGGGGCCGGATGCTCAAGGGCCAGCTCGCCCTCACCCCGGTCCGGCCCACCCCACCCGTGGTCGGCGGCGGTCCACCGCCCGGCGGAAACCTGGCCGCCGGACGCCCGACCAGCGCCAGCAGCCAGAACGGCCCGTTCGCCGCCGGCAACGCGGTCGACGGCGACCGGGGCAGCTACTGGGAGGCCACCAACGGCGTCTTCCCCCAGTGGTGGCAGGTCGACCTCGGCACCGCCCACCCGGTGTCCCGGATCGTCCTCGCCCTACCGCCCGGCTGGGAGGCCCGCACCCAGGCCCTGTCGATACAGGGCAGCACCGACGGCACCACCTTCACCACGCTCGCCGCGCCGGCCGGGGTCCGGTTCGATCCGGCGACCGGCAACACCGCGACCGTATCCGTGCCGACGACCACCGTCCGGCACCTGCGGGTGACGGTCACCGGCAACACCGCGTGGCCGGCGGCGCAGCTCGCCCAGGTCGAGGTGTACGCGGCCACCACCGCCCCGCCGACGACCGACCTGGCCCGGGGCAGGACGACCGCGGCGAGCAGCCACACCGGGGAGCACGTCGGCGGACGCGTCGTCGACGGCGACGCCCACAGCTACTGGGAAAGCGCCGGGGGCACGTTCCCGCAGTGGGTGCAGGTCGACCTCGGCGTCGCCACGTCGATCGGACGGCTGGTGCTCGGCCTGCCACCCTCGGCCACCTGGTCGACGCGGACCCAGACCCTGTCCGTGCAGGCCAGCAACGACGGCAGCAGCTGGCGCACGATCGCCGCGCCGGCCGGTCGGGTCTTCGACCCCGCCGCCGGCAACCAGGTGGGCGTCACCGTCGCCGCGACCACGGCGCGGTACGTCCGGATCCAGGTGACCGGCAACACCGGGTGGCCGGCCGGACAGCTCTCCCGACTGGAGGTGTACGCCGCCTGACCGCCGCACCGCCCCACGGCCGCCCGCTGAGGTGGTAGCAGGGGTCCCCTGCAGTCGTTTCTTGATGAGCAGGGGACCCCTGCTACCACGCGGCGGGGCCGCGCCGGCCGCCGGCGGGCCCCCGGGCGATGGTGACCGGGGTCGGCGACCAGTGCGTCGGACGGCCGAGCGACACCGGCACCGCCGTTCGGGCGTCCCCCCGGGCGGCGTCGAGCTGGGCCCGGGTGAGGAAGATGCTGCCGGCCAGGTCCGCGCCGCGCAGGTCGGCCCCGCGCAGGTCGGCCCCGGTCAGGTCGGCCAGGTGCAGGTCCACGCCCCGCAGGTCCGCGCCGATGAGGTACGCCCCGCGCAGGTTCGCCGCCCGCAGGTCGGCCCGGCGCAGGTCCGCCCCGACCAGGTCCGCGCCCCGGTGGTCGCGGCCCGGCCGGCCGCCCCGGGAACGGACCCGGGTGCTGACCCGGGTGAGCACCGGATTGGCCTCGCCGCGCAGGGCGTCCACCTCCACCGCACGCAGCTCGTCCGGGCCGAGTCGGGTGTGGGCGGTGAGCCGCTCCCCCACCTGCCGCAGCTCACCGTCGAGTGGCTCGCCGGGACGCAGCGCCACCGCCTCGGTGACGTACCAGAGCAGCTCGTGCAGGGCGCGCAGCACCGGAAAGACAGCGCGTACCGGGCCGGCCAGCTCGGGGTGGGCACGCCAGTCCCGACCGCCGAAGGTGACCTGGGCGAGGTGCTGCCCCGCCCCGAAGCAGTCGAAGACGGTGCAGCCGGGGAAGCCCCGGTCCCGCAGCCGGTCGTGGATTCCGCAGCGGAAGTCGTCCCCCAGGTTCGGGCAGGGGGTGCCGGCGGGCTTGTCGACGGCGAAGTCGGCGGACGCGGCGAACGCCGGCACGTAGCAGCAGAGGCCGAAGCACCGCGCGCAGTCCGCCCGCAGGTCCGCCGCGCGGGGCAGGGCGGTGGGCGTGGGGTTGCGGTCGGTGCGCACGACAGGCAAGCCTATCCGGTCCGGACGGCAGCGCCGCCGACGGTCACCGGGGCGGGGCGGTCTCCCGCAGCACGGTGTCGAACAGCCGGAGCATGCCCTCCTCGCCGACCGGGGCGGCCGGGTCGACCTCGTCCCGGTGCAACGCCTCACGGAGCACGGTCAGGGACGGGTCCCGGGCCAGCGCCCAGTGGGCCGCGCGCGTCTTCCCGCAGTGCGTGCCCTCGACCGCGAACCGCCAGATCCGGGCGGCGGTGAACACCATGAACGCGGCGTTCTCCTCGTCGTCGGTGAGCGACCGCCAGGTGGTCAGCCAGTGCCGCCCGCGCTCGTGCAGCCAGCCGGGCGGCACCGGCCCGAGAACCTCGCCGGCCCCGGCACCGTACAACGACCGCCCGTGCGCGCGGGCGGTGGACAACTCGGCCGGCAGGTCCGGGTCGGCGGTCACCCGGCGGGCCACCTCGACGCCGACCGAGGTGTGGTCGTAGCGGCCGACGTGCAGTTCCAGCGGCGGGGTCCGGGTCGGCGTGGCCGCGACGTCGGCGGTCACCACGTGCAGGTCCACGCCGGTCGCGTCGCCGAGCCGGGCGCGGCGCACCGTCTCCTCCAGGCTGTCGGCCTGCCGGTCGGTCAGCCCGTCCGGCACGACGGCGAGGACGTCGATGTCGCTGCGGCCCGGACGGAAGTCGCCGGCAACCAGGGACCCGTGCAGGATCACCGATCGGAGTCCGGTACCGAGCACGGTGACGATCGACGCGGTCAACTCGTCCACCGCGACGCGGGTGGCAGCGTCGTGAGTCATTCTTCGTTCGTACCAGCGGCCCGGCGCGCGCCGGCGGAGGCCATGCCCAGCCAGGTGTGCGGGTTGCCGGCCCAGCACCAGCCGAGTTTGGGGGACCTCTGACTGATCCAGATCGCCGGTACCCGGCGGTCACCCGAGCGGGAGCCGCCGAGCGAGAAGCACTTGTTCTTGACCAGCACCTGCGGGAAGTGGGTGATCAGGGCGATCCCCTCCTCGATGGTGAGCAGGGTCCGGCCCCGCCCGGCGATGGTGTCCATCGCGTCGTTGGGCACGACGCCGCAGAACTCCTCGCCGCGCTCCACGTCGAGCAGGAGGTAGGCGTCCCGGTCGGGCAGGACCGTGGTGGCGGTGGCGACGAAGCGTTCCAGGGAACCCGGTTCGAAGGACCCGTCGACGAATCCCGGCTTACGTCCGCCGGGCAGCGTGGTGCGGGGCATGGTCTGGTCGATCGGCGCGAGCTGACGGGTGACCACGAGCAGGAACGGCACCCGACCGGCCACCGCGTCCGGCGGGGTGTCGCCGTGGCCGACGGCGACCTCCCGCAGCGGGGCGAGCGAGTCCGCGAACCGCTGCGGGTCGAGGCCGGCCAGGGCCGGGTAGTCGAGGTCGAGGAGGGTGCGGACCTGCCGGTCGAACTCGGTGCCCGCGTCGTGGGAGGGCTGCTGGGTCATGGGGTCCTCTCGGAAGAGCCGGTCGGGACGGGGCGTCCGACCGTGGACCGGGCCCACGGGCGGTCGGGACGGGGCGGGACGGTCAGGCGTGGACGGGGGCGACCCGGGCCAGCGCGCCGCTCTCCAGCGCCACCCACAACGCCCCGTCCGGGCCGCAGGTGATGCCGTGCGGTTCGGAGCCCGGCGTGGGCAGGTCGTGGACGACGATGGTGCCGTCGTGGGTGACGGTGCCGACGCGGTTGGCACCCCACTCGGTGAACCAGGGGGCACCGGTGCGGTCGGTGGTGACGGCGTGCGGGCGGGCGGTCCGGTCGGGTAACGGGAACTCCTCGACCTCGCCGCCGGGCACGATCCGGCCGATCTGGCCGGCGCCGATCTCGACGAACCAGAGGACGCCGTCCGGGGCGGCGGTGATCCCGACCGGCGCGGCGGCGGCGGTCGGCAGGGGCCGCAGGGTGACCGCCCCGTCCATGCCGATGCGTCCGACGGCGTTGGCCTGGTTGAGGGTAAACCACATGCCGCCGTCGCCGCCGGCGACGATCGCGGAGGGGAAGGCGCCGGTGGCCGGGAGCGGGAACTCGGTGATCCGGCCGTCGGTGGTGACCCGGCCGATCCGGTCGGCGGCGGTCGCGGTGAACCAGAGCGCGCCGTCGGGTCCGGCGGCGATGCCGTACGGCCCGCCACCCGGGGTGGCGAGCGGGAACTCGGTGACCCGGCCGTCGGTGGTGATCCGCCCGATCCGGTCGGCCCGGTACTCGGTGAACCACAGGGCGCCGTCCGGTCCCGAGGCGATCATCGTCGGGCCGCAGTCCGGGTCGAGTGGATGGACGGCCGGCATCTCCCCGGGGACGAGTCGGCCGATCCCACCCTGGTGGACCAGGGTGAACCAGAGCGCGCCGTCCGGCCCGGTGACGAGCGCGTACGGCCCGGCGTCCGGCTCGGCCACCGGGAACTCGTCGATGGTCACGCTGCGCACAGCGGCTCCTCCCGTTCGTGGACGGCCCGTCGCTACGGACAGGGGACGAACTTAGATCCAACCCAACAATATGTCAACTATAAATTTGGTATAGACCTAAGTACGATGACGCCATGAGCGGAGAGCCGACCGGGCTGCGAGCCCTAAAGAAGCGCATTACCAGGGAGAACATCTCGCACCACGCCACCCGGCTCTTCCTGGAGCGGGGCTTCGACAACGTCACGATCGCCGAGGTGGCCGCAGCCGCCCAGGTGGCCAAGATGACCGTCACCAACTACTTCCCCCGCAAGGAGGACCTCGCCCTCGACCTGCGGGACATGTTCGTCGACGGGCCGGCCACCACCGTCCGCGAGCGGGCGCCCGGTGAGTCGGCCCTGGCCGCGCTGCGCCGGTCCTACCTGTCCGCCGTCGCCGCGCACGACCCGGTCATCGGCTTCTCCGGGCCGGAGTTCGCCCGGATGGTCACCGGCAGTCCCGCGCTGGTCGCCCGGCTGCGCGAGTTCCACGACGACCGCGAACGGGCCCTGGCCCACGCGCTCGCCGAGCAGACCGGCGCGGCGCCCGACGACATCCGACCCCGGGTCGTGGCCGGACAGTTGGGCGGCGTCCTGCGGCTGCTGTTCGAGGAGACGCTGCGCCTGACGCTCGACGGACGCGCCGACGACGAGATCGCGCGGCGCGTCACCGACGACACCCACACCGCCTTCGCCCTGCTGGAGCCCGCGCTCGGCGACTACGCCGTCCGCCCCGCCGCCTGATGAGGCAGAGGTGCCGGTCGACACCGGTGCCTCAGCGGCGGCGGCCCGGTTCCGGCAGTCCGGGTGCGACCACCGACAGTTCGAGCGCGGCGGAGAGCGGTGCCACGCCCGGCCCGCCGGCCCGGATCCACCTGGTGATGTCGTCGACCACGACGTCGTCGAGGACCAGACCGAACCAGACCGGTCGCGCGCCGGCCCGCCGGGCTTTCGGCGCGGGGTGGACGACCACCAGGTTAGACTGCGCGCACAGGTCGAGGCAGGCACTGATCCGCAGCCGGTGTGGTGCGGGCAGGCCGGCCCGCAGGCGGCGCAGTTGCGCGTCGTGGTCGACCGACGGGTGCTTGCGGGCGCTGCCACAGCAGCAGTCCCGGCACACGGTCACCAGGCAACCGGACGGATCGGTCATGGTCGGCTCCTCGGGCGCTGGTCGTCGACGGGCCGTCCCCGTCCCAGGTGTTCCTCGGCGATCCGCCCGGCGAGATCCGGGTCCACCCGCTCGTACCAGACGTCGTCGGGGTGGACCACCACGAGCGGGCCGAGGTTGCAGGGAAAGAGACAGCCGGTCGCGGTGACGAGGGCGTCCTCGTCGCCCAGGCCGTGCGCGGCCAGCCCTCGGGTGAGCCGCTCGGCCACCTCGTTGGCGCCGTACGCCGTGCAGCGCGGACCCCGGCAGACCAGGACGTGGTGCCGGTGCGGGGTGATGTGCGACCACGCCGGGCTGCGGAACGGACCGGGCGTGCCGCCGAGCGGCTGACGTGGGCCGGTCACCGCCTCGGTGAGCGCGCCGACCAGGCCGGGCTGGTCGGCCAGGGGCGCGCTGACCGAGACGCGGGGCGGATCGTCGTGCCCGGCGGCCCAGTGCGCGTGGGCGCGGCGGATCCACGTCTCCAGGTACCGGTCGGGTGGCAGGTGGGTCGGGACCAGCAGCACCTCGTCGACGCCGGCGGCGACGGCCGCGTCCAGCGCGGCGTGCAGGGACGGGGCCGCGCCGTCCAGGAAGCACGCGGCCACCGGCACGCCGAGCGCCACCGCCACCTCGTCGGCGAGCCGGTGCACGGTGTCCTGACCACCGACGTGGACGACCGCGCGGGCCACCAGCAGCACGTGGGTCATGACAGCGGCGGGTGGTAGGTGATGGTGGGACGCCCGGTGACCGGGTGCGCCGCGACGTCGGCCCGGACGCCGTACACCTCGGCGAGCAGCCCGGGGGTGAGCACCTCGGCGGGTGCGCCGGTGGCGACCACCCGCCCGCCGGCCAGGACGACCACGCTGTCGCAGAACATCGCGGCGAGGTTCAGGTCGTGCAGGGCGGCGAGCGTGGTGACCCCGGAACGGCGGACCAGATGCAGCAGGTGCAACTGGTGGCCGATGTCGAGGTGGTTGGTGGGTTCGTCGAGCAGCAGCAACCGGGGCTGCTGGGCCAGCGCCCGGGCCAGTTGCACCCGCTGCCGCTCGCCGCCGGAGAGGGTGTGCCACCGACGGTCGGCGTACCCGGTCAGGTCGACCCGGGCCAGCGCCTCGGCCGCCGCCTCCCGGTCGGCGGTGGTGTCGGACCAGAGCGACCGGCGGTGCGGGATGCGACCGAGCAGCACCACCTGGGCGACGGTGAGGTCGAGGTCGGTGTCGGCGTGCTGGGCGAGCAGCGCGGCCCGACGGGCCAGCGTGGACCGGGAGAGGGTGGTGAGGTCGTCGCCGTCGACGACGACCCGCCCGCGGTCAGCGGCGGTGAGCCGGGCGACGATCCGCAACAGGGTGGTCTTGCCGCAGCCGTTCGGTCCGAGTAGCCCGACCAGGCTGCCCGACGGGACCGCGCAGGTGACGTCGTCGAGGATCCGTCGGGCCGCGACGGTCCAGGACACCCCGGTGACGTCCAGCATCAGCCGCGCGTCCTCTGCCGGTGCAGCAGCACCACGAAGGCGGGCACGCCGAGCAGCGCGGTCAGCACACCGACCGGCAGTTCCCGGGGCTCGAAGAGGGTCCGCGCGGCGGTGTCCACCCAGACCAGGAAGATCGCGCCGGCCAGCACCACGACGGGCAGCAGCCGCCGGTGGTCCGCCCCGGTGAAGAACCGGGCGGCGTGCGGCAGGATCAGCCCGACGAAGCCGATTGCGCCGCTGATCGCGACCAGCACGGCGGTGAGCAGCGCGGTCGCCACCAGCAGCAGCCAGCGGACCCGGCCGACCGGGACGCCGAGGGCGGCGGCGGCGTCCTCGCCGAAGGCGAACGCGTTGAGCAGCCGGGCGTACGCCGCCACCAGGGCGAGCACGGCCACCAGGATCGGGGTGGCCCAGGCCAGTGCGGACCAGTCGACCCGGGCCAGCGAGCCGGAGAGCCAGAAGGTGATGCTCTGGGTGGCGTGCGGTTCGGCGACCCAGATGATGACGAACGAGGTCGCGGCGGCACAGAGCTGGGCGACGGCCACCCCGGCGAGCACCACCCGGGTGGGCTCCAGTGCCCCGCGCAGGCCGGCCACCGTGATCACCACCACGAACGCGGCGAGCGCGCCGACCAGCGCACCGCCGGTCAGCGAGGCGATCCCGCCGCCGAGCCCGACGACGAGGACCGCGACCGCGCCGAGCGACGCCCCGGAGGAGATCCCGA
This sequence comes from Micromonospora sp. NPDC050187, assembly GCF_044459745.1. Lineage (NCBI taxonomy): Bacteria > Bacillati > Actinomycetota > Actinomycetes > Micromonosporales > Micromonosporaceae > Micromonospora > Micromonospora sp. NPDC050187. The sequence continues at coordinate 259,915 of NZ_JBITJH010000004.1, read as the reverse complement.
GCAGGTAGGGGTCGGCCAGCGGGTTGCGGGTGACGGTCTGCATCACCGCGCCGACCGCCGCCAGCCCCGCCCCGACCACCGCCGCGCCGAGCACCCGGGGCAGTCGCAGCCGCCAGACGATGTGCTCGCGCAGCAGCGGCACGTCGGAGTGGACCAGGCCCAGCCGGTCGCCGACCACCGTCCACACGGTACGGATCGAGATGTCGGCCGGACCGAGGGTGACCGCCGCGCCGACCGAGGCCACCAGAGCCACCACCAGCCCGGCCACCAGCAGGGCCGGGCCGGTCGGGTGGCGGGCCCGGACCCCCGCCGGGGCGGGCACGGTCGGGGCGGTGGCGGTGGTCAGCGTCCGGTCCCGTCGGGGAGCCCGGCGACGCCCTCGGCGAGCGCCTCGACACCGAGCACGATCCGCACCCCGGCCGAGGTGGACGAGAACGGGATGACCACGAACCGCTGGCCCGCCACCGCCCCGAGGTGCCGCAGGGTGGCGTGGCCGGTCAGGAAGGCCCGCTTCGCGGCGGCGGTGTCCCAGGTCGCGTCGACCAGCACGATCACGTCGGGGTCGCGGTCGGCGACGGTCTCCCAGCCGCTGTCCGCCCACGCCCCGGTCAGGTCGGCGAAGGCGTTGGTGACGCCGACCGCCGACATGATCATCCCGGGGCCGCCACAGCATGCTCCCACGCTCGGCGCGTCGGTGCCCGCGTCCCACCAGAGCACGGAGAGCTCCGCGGCGTCGTCGATCCGGCCCGCGGCGGCGGTGAGCCGGGTCCGGTGGTCGGCGATGAGCTTCTCGGCCCGCTCCGGCACCCCGAAGACGGCCGCGATGTCGCGGATCTCGGTGAACACGTGGTCGATGGTGAGCTTCGCCGGCCGGTGCGGCGCCGGGCAGCCGGCCGGGGAGAGGTACGAGCCGACGCCGAGTTTCGCCAGTTCGGCCCGGTCACCGGCCCCCTCGTCGCCGAAGGCGCTCTGGAAGGAGCCGTAGACGAAGTCCGGCTCCGCCTCCAGCAGCTTCTCCCGGGCCGGGTACTCCTTGGCCAGCACCGGCACCCTTGCGTACGCGTCGGCGTACTCGGGCAGGATCGCGTCGTCCAGGTACGCCGTGCCGGCCATCCGGTCGGCCAGACCCAGGGCCAGCATGATCTCGGTGGCCGGCTGGTTCATGGTCACCGCCCGCTTCGGCGGGCCGGCCACGGTGACCGGCGTGCCGCAGTTGGTCACGCTCACCGGGGCGGCCGACGTCGGGGCGGTCGCGGGGTCGTCGTCCGCGCCGGCGCACCCGCCGATCAGGAGGACCAGGGCGGTCAGGGGCGCGGCAGCGCGCCGGGACAGGGTGGACCAGACAGCACGTTCGCGCATCGGGAATCGCCTTCCAGCACCTCGTGGACGGTTCGTCACAGTGCCGTGGCCGGTCTCCTGGCTGACGGGTGGTGCGTCCGTGGCCGGCCTTCCCAGGCGTACCTACGCCCAGTGGCCTCTTTGACGACGAGGGTCGCGGACTTCCCGATCACAGTGGCGAGGGCCGCGCCGGCATCTCACCGGCTTCCCGAGCACCACGGCAGCGTCACCCTAGCCGCCGGTCATCGAGGGTGTCACGGTGACGAACACCACGCCGATGATCGACATATGGGTCCACAGCCGACGACCGGCGCGCCGGATGCCACAGCGGACGCCGGCCACGTGGCGGCAGGGCGTACCGGCGGGCAGCGGGCACCGAGCGGCCGGACCGGGCTGGACGCCCGGTCCGGATCAGCGGCCGGTCAGCGCGCGGAGCAGGCTGCGGATGGCGTCGCGCAGGTCGACGCGGCTCTCCTCGGTGCCGGGGGTGGGGGCGCTCAGCCCGCCGGTGCCGACCAGCCGGTCGAAGAGCAGACCGTCGACGAAGGCGAGGAACTGGTCGCCCTGCCGGTCGGGGTGCGCCGCACCGGCCCGGGCGAGGATGTCGCGGGCCTGTTCCCGCATGACGGTGCCGTGCTCGAGGATCTGCCGCAGCTCGTGGTGGTGGGTGGCCTCCAGTTGGCAGGAGTACCGGGCCAGGACCCGGTCGCGGCCGGTGCTGAGCCAGGTGTCGAACAGCGCGGCGATGCCGGCGGCGAGGCGGTCGAGGTCGGCCGGGGTGAGCGGCGGCCGTTCTCCGGCGGGTGCGTCGACCGGTAGCCGGCGGGCGGCGAAGTCGACGCGGTTCAGGTCGACCAGACGCTGCACCACCGCCTCCACCAGGGCGCGGCGGGTCCTCAGGTACGCCGATGTGGTGCCGGCCGGCACCTCGGCCCGGGCGTCGACCGCGCGGTGGGTGAGCCCACGCATCCCCCGCTCGGCGATCAGCGCGATGGCGGCGTCCGCCAGCAGTTCCACCCGTTTTGCCCGACCCGTCACTGCGTCCCCTCACTGGCCGTATGGTCGCCGTAGTATGAACTTCTACACCTGTAGAAAGGCGGAGGATGAGGGGACACCGGGCGGTGGTGGTCGGTGGTGAGGCGCTGCCGGCGGACACGCTGCACGGCGGCGCGGAGGTGCACACCGTCCGCACGGACGACGAGGGCGCAGAGGTCGACGTGCGCCGTACCGGTGGATCACAGACCCTCCGCGCCGACCTGGTCGTCGGCGCGGACGGGCTGCGCAGCGTCGTGCGGACCCGCCTCTGGCCGGAAACCCCGCCACCGGTGTACGCCGGCACCACCGCCTGGCGGGCGGTGGTCGAGTGGCCGGTGCCGGTGGCGGCGTCGGTCACCTGGGGGCCGGGGACGGAGTTCGGCATGGCGCCGGTCGGCGACGGCCGGGTCTTCTGGTTCGGCGGGCTCACCTGTCCGCCCGGGGAGCGGGCCGGCGACGAGATGGCCGAGGTACGCCGGATCTTCGGGTCCTGGCACGCCCCGATTCCGGAGCTGCTCGCCGCGACCGCGCCCGAGCGGGTGCTCCGCCACGACGTGTACCACGTCGCCACGCCGTTGCCCGGCTACGTCCGGGGTCGGGTGGTGCTGCTCGGTGATGCCGCCCACGCGATGACCCCGCATCTGGGCCAGGGCGCCGCCATGGCGCTCGAGGACGCCGCCGTCCTCGGCTACCACTGCGCGGTGACACCGGATCCGGCCACCGCCCTGGCCGCGTACGACCGGGACCGCCGCCCGCGCACCCAGCAGATGGCCCGCGCGTCGTACCGGCTCGGACGCTTCGGTCAGTACCTGCGTAGTCCGGCGGCGATCGCGGTGCGGGACACGCTGACCCGGCTGGTGCCGCCGGGCGTGGCGCTACGCCCGATGGTCGGCTATGCCCGCTGGCGTCCCCCGGTCGACACCCGTACCCCGGTGTGACCCGCCACCGCCGCCGCCCGGTGGAGGGGACCGGGCGGCGGCGGTCGGCGTCAGAGCACGTGTTCCCGGTAGCCCCGGACGGAGGCGTCCAGCACCTCCCGGCCGGGGCGGGCCCACACGTCGGCGTGGAAGACCTCCACCTCGATCGGGCCGGCGTAGCCGGCGGCGTCCACCGCCTCGCGGAGCCGGCGCAGGTCGATGCAGCCCTCGCCGGGCAATGCCCGACCGAGCAGCACCCCCTCCGGTAACGGGGTGATCCAGTCGCACACCTGGAACGCCGCGATCCGGTCCCTGGCCCGCGCGATCTGGTGGTAGACGGTGTCGTCCCACCAGACGTGGTACGCGTCCACCACCACCCCGACCGTGCCGGGCTCGAACCGCTCGGCGATGTCGAGGGCCTGGCCGAGGGTGGCGATCACGCACCGGTCCGCGCAGAACATCGGGTGCAGTGGTTCGATGGCCAGGGTCACCCCGGCCGCGGCGGCGTGCGGGGCCAGTTCGGCGATGGCGTCGGCGACCCGCTGGCGGGCCCCGTCGAGGTCACGGCTGCCCGGGGGCAGCCCGCCGGAGACCAGCACCAGCACCGGACAGTCCAGGGTGGCCGCCTCCTCGATGGCCCGCAGGTTCTCCGTCCGCCAGTCGTCGGCGGTGAAGAACCCGCTGCGGCACAGCGAGGTGACGGTGAGGCCGGCGGCCCGGACCAGGCGCGCGGCCCGTTCCGCGCCGTACTCACCGATCGGTTCGCGCCACAGCCCGATGCCGGGTACGCCCGCGTCGGCACATCCGGCGACCACCTCTTCGAGAGGCCAGTGCTTGGCGGTCGCCTGGTTGAAGGAGAACCGGGCCAGCCCCGCCGCGTGGCCGACGTCCGGCATGACCTGTGGGGCGGTCACTGGGCCACCCCGGCGACGGTGAAGAAGGCCCGGGCCCGCGCGGCGGCCCGGTCGGCGTCGGGCAGCAGTCCGGCCCGGTCGGCGAGGACGAGCAGCCGGGCCAGGTGCGCCGGGGACCGGCCGGCCTGCTGACCGGCGACCATGGTGAAGTGCTCCTGGTGGCCGGTCAGCCAGGCCAGGAACACGATTCCGGTCTTGTAGTGCCAGGTGGGGGCACCGAACAGGTGCCGGGCCAGCGGCACGGTGGGCGCCATGATCCGCTCGTACGTGTCGGAATCCCCGGCGTCCAGGGCGGCCAGCGCCGCTGCGGCGGCCGGGGCGATGGCGGCGAAGATGCCCAGCAGGGCGTCGGAGTATCCCTGCTCGTCGCCCCGGATCAGTTCCGGGTAGTGGAAGTCGTCGCCGGTGTAGAGGCGCACCCCGGCGGGCAGCCGGCGACGCAGGGCGATCTCGCGGTCGGCGTCGAGCAGGGAGATCTTGATGCCGTCGACCTTGTCGGCGTGGTCCTTGACGAGTTGGACCACCGTGTCGGCGGCCAGGTCCAGGTCGGTGGCGCCCCAGTAGCCGGCCAGCGCCGGGTCGAACATGTCGCCGAGCCAGTGCAGCACCACCGGCTCGTCGCTGGCGGCCAGCAGTTCGGAGTAGACGGTGAGGTAGTCGTCGGCGCTGGTCGCCGCCGCCGCGAGGTGCCGGCTGCACATCAGCACCGGGCGGGCCCCGGCGGTCAGCACCTCCTCCAACTGGGTGCGGTACGCGGCGGTCAGCTCGGCCACCGGGTAGCTGCCCGGGGGCAGGTGGTCGGTGTTGACCCCGGCGACGATGCGCCCGCCGACGGAGCGGGCCTCGGCGGCGCTGCGCCGGATCAGCTCGCGGGTGGCCGCGTGGTCGAGCCCCATGCCGCGCTGGGCGGTGTCCATCGCCTCGGCGACCCCGAAGCCGTGCGACCAGAGGTGGTGCCGGAAGGCGAGGGTGGTCTCCCAGTCCAGGACGGCCGGGGCCCCGGGGACGTTCTCGGCGGTGGGGTCGGCGACCACGTGCGCGGCAGCGTACGCGATCCGGGAGGTCGGTGGACCGGCCGGCCGCACGAAAGCGGTGCCACCGGTCAGGCGGTAGGTCTCTCCACCGGGCAGGCGGACCTCGGCGGTCATCGGTCCAGCTCCGGCACCTCGACGCGGCAGCCCTCCCGCGCGGAGAGCAGACCGAGTTCGGCGAGCTGCACGCCCCGGGCACCGGCGAGGAAGTCCCATCCGAACGGCTCACCGGCGACGACGTGTCGCAGGAACGCCTCCCACTGCACCTTGAAGCCGTTGTCGAACTCCTCGTTGTCCGGCACCTCGGTCCACTGGGACCGGAAGCTCTCGGTCACCGGCAGGTCCGGGTTCCAGACCGGCTTGGGGGTGACCGCGCGGTGCTGGATCCGGCAGCCGCGCAGGCCGGCCACGGCGCTGCCCTCGGTGCCGTCGACCTGGAACTCGACGAGCTCGTCCCGGTTGACCCGGACGCACCAGGAGGAGTTGAGCTGGGCGATGATCCCGTCGGCCAGCTCGAAGATGCCGTAGGCGGCGTCGTCGGCGGTGGCCGGGTAGGAGTTGCCGGACTCGTCGACCCGGCGGGGAATGTGCGTGGCGATGACCGCGGTGACCGCCTTGACCTGACCGAACAGCTCCTCGAGCACGTACTGCCAGTGCGGGAACATGTCGACGACGATGCCGCCGCCGTCCTCGGCCCGGTAGTTCCAGGAGGGACGTTGGGCGGGCTGCCAGTCGCCCTCGAAGACCCAGTAGCCGAACTCGCCCCGGACGGAGAGGATCCGCCCGAAGAAGCCGCCGTCGATGAGGCGCTTGAGCTTGCGCAGGCCCGGGAGGAAGAGCTTGTCCTGCACCACCCCGGTCCGCAGGCCGGCGGCGGTGGCGGCGCGGGCCAGGTCGAGCGCGGCGGCGCTCGTCTCGGCCAGCGGCTTCTCGGTGTAGACGTGCTTGCCGGCCTCGATGGCCTGGCGGATCGCCTTCTCCCGCTGCTGGGTCACCTGCGCGTCGAAGTAGATCCGGACGTCGTCGCGGGCCAGGGCGGCGCTCAGGTCCGTGGTCCAGTCGGCGAGGCCGTGCCGCTCCGCGATGTCCCGGAGCCGGGTCTCGCTGCGGCCGACGAGCACGGGCTCCGGCCAGATGGTGGTGCCGTCGTCCAGCGGGACGCCGCCCTGCTCACGGATGGCGAGCAGGGAGCGGACGAGATGCTGCCGGTACCCCATCCGGCCGGTGACGCCGTTGAGAATGATACCGATCGGCCTGCGGGTCATGATCTTCCTTCCACCTCAGGCAAGCGCTTTCCCAAGCAGGGTATGGCCCCCTACTCCGCCGGGCAAGGCCTTTCCCCCGCCCGTTCACCCGGCGTGCCGGACCTCACGGCGGCTGGGACCGTCCTGCCGGCTGCGGTAGCCTGGGGCCGCGCCCCAGGGCGCGACCACATCAACAGAGCAACTCGGGGGTGGCCATGGCGACGCTGGCCGACGTCGCCCGGCGGGCCGGGGTCTCCCCCGCGACCGCGTCGCGGGTTATCAACGGCAGCAGCAAGACCGTCACCGAGGAGCTGCGCGACCGGGTGCTGCGGGCGGTGGCCGACCTGCGGTACGTCCCGAACGCCCACGCCCAACTCCTGGCCCGTCCCCAGCGCAGCGTGGTCGGCGTCATCGTGCACGACGTCTCCGACCCGTACTTCGCCGAGATCACCCGGGGGCTGCAACGGGTGGCGACCGCCTGCGGCAAACTACTCATCATCTGCAACAGCTACCGCGACCCGGAGCGGGAACTGGAGTACGTCGACCTGCTGCGCGGCCAGCAGGTCGCGGCGATGATCCTGGCCGGCTCCGGCTACCACGACGACAGCTTCACCACCCGGCTCAACGAACAGCTCGCCGCGTACGAGGCGACCGGCGGCCGGGTCGCGGTGATCGGGCGGCACGAGCATGCCGGCGACGCGGTGATGCCGGCGAACGAGAACGGCGCCTACCTGCTGGCCCGGGAACTGCTCGCACTCGGTCACCGACGGATCGGGGTGGTGGCCGGTCCCCGGCTGCTCACCACGACCACCGACCGGCTGGTCGGGCTGCGCCGTGCCCTCGCCGAGCGGGGGCTGTCCCTGCCCGAGGAGCAGGTCCGCTACGCCGAGTTCGACCGGGACAGCGGGGCCGAGGCGACGGCCGGCCTCCTCGACGCGGTGCCCGGCCTGACGGCGATCGTGGCGCTCAACGACTCCATGGCGGTCGGCGCGCTGTCCCTGCTGCGGGCCCGGGGAGTGGACGTGCCCGACCAGGTCTCGGTCACCGGCTTCGACGACATGCCGATCGCCCGCGACGTCACGCCGACCCTGACCACCGTCCGGCTGCCACTGGTCGAGATGGGCGCACGCGCGATGACCCTGGCGCTGGAGCCGGGGATCGTCGGGGACCGGATCGAGGTGCTCGACGCCGGGGTGGTCCTGCGCGACAGCACCGCCCCGGCGCCCGCCTGACCGACCGCTCAGCCCCGGGCCAGTTCGGCGAGCCGGTCGATCTGCGCCGGGTCGGCCAACGCGGAGCCGACCGCCACCACCCGCACCCCGGCGGCGAGGAAGTCACCGGCGTTACCGGCGTCGATCCCGCCGGTGGCGACGAACCGCAGTTCGGGCAGGGGGCCGGCGACCGCGCGGAACCACTGCGGACCGAGGCTGGCGGCGGGGAACGCCTTGAGCCACCGCAGCCCGTGATCCCGGGCCCGCTGCGCCTCGGTGGGGGTGGCCACCCCCGGCAGGTGCGGCAGGCCGCACCCGGTGGCGGCGTCCACCACCGCAGGGTCGAAGCCCGGCGCGACGGTGAACGCCGCCCCGGCGTCCGCGGCCTCGCGTACCTGCTCGACGGTGTAGACGGTGCCTGCCCCCACCCGGCGGTCCCGCTCCTGGCCGGCCTTCACCGCGGCCCGCAGCGCGGGCAGCGCGTCCGGAGTGCGTACCGGCACCTCCACCACCTCGATGCCCAGGTCCCAGGCCCGACCGGCGAGCCGGACGGTCTCCTCCGCCGGCAGGTCGCGCAGGATCACCATCACCCGGGCGTGGCCGAAGACCGGGGCGAAGTCGTGCGGAGACATGGTCAGGTCCCTTCGGGGCGGAGTTCGGGCAGGCGCACCGTCGGCCAGCGGTCGGCCGGCACACCCGCCAGGTCGTCGAGGTCCGCCCGCGCGGTCAGCGGGGCGTGGTCACCGGGCACCCGCAGGGCGTGCGCGGCGACCAGGTGGCCCCAGCGCAGGGCGGCCACCGGGTCGAGGTCACGCAGCAGCGCGGACAGGTAGCCGGCGGCGAACGCGTCGCCCGCGCCGACCGGCTCGACCACCGGGACGCGCAGTGCCGGCACGAAGCTCACCCGGCCCTCGCGGGCCAGCACGGTCGCGCCCACCGCCCCGTCCTTGACCACCACCACGGACGGTCCGGGCAGCAGCCGGCGCACCGCCGCCGGGTCGGGGGTGCGCCACAACGTCCACGCCTCGTCCAGGCCCACGAAGACCACGTCGGCGTGGCCGGCGAGATCCCGCAGGACCGGCGCGGCCCGCTCGACGGGCCACAGGCGGGGCCGGTAGTTGACGTCGAAGCTGACCGTGACGCCCGGCAGTGCCCGGGCGACGAGCGCCGCCTCGACCAGCGCCCGGCACGACTCGGAGAGCACCGGGGTGATGCCGCTGAGGTGCAGCAGCCGGGCACCGGCGGCACCGGGGTCATCGAGCAGCGTCGGGTCGATCCGGGACGCCGCCGAGCCGGCCCGGTAGTAGTGGACGCGGGTCCCGTCAGGGGTCGGGTCCTTGACGTAGACGCCGGTCGGCGCGTCCGGGTCGACGGTGACGCCGGTGACGTCGACCCCGGCGTCGGCGACGTGCCGCAGCACCATCCGGCCGAACGGATCGTCCCCGACCCGGCTGGCCCAGGCCACCCGGTGGCCGAGCGCGGCGAGGTACATCGCGACGTTGGACTCCGCGCCGCCGACGTGCACCGTCATCCGCTCGGCCCGTTCCAGCGGGACCGACCCGTCGGGGCTGAACACCACCATGGTCTCCCCGACGGTGACCACCTCGGGAGGGCTGCCGGTCATGGCCGGTCCAGCCGGGCGGCCAACGCGGTCGCGGCGTCCCGGTCGAGGTGACCGTCGAGCACCGCGATCCGGTGCCGGCCCGACCGGGACTCACCGGCCGGGATCACCCGGGGGGTGTCGAAGGCGAACGCCGCGCACACCCCCGGATACATGCTGCCGCGCACGAACCACCGGTCACCGTCGGCGAGGCCGGCGAAGAGCAGGGTGTACGCCGCGCCCTCCGCCGTGGTGCCGGCGAGCACGACCCAGGGCTCGGCGCTGCCGTTGACCCGCTCCTCCCCCTCGGCGAGCGCGGTGAAGACCCGGGGCGGGGTGGCGGCGACGGCCCGCCAGAAGAACCCGCCGTAGCCGGCCCCGCCGGGACGGCCGTTGGTCGCCGGGCTGCCGAGGGTGACGTCGGTGTCGTCCGGAGCGGTCAGGGTGTAGTCGAGGTCCAGCACCCAGCCGTCGTCGAGGGCCCGCGCCGCCAGCCGGCGTCCCTCGGTGAGCAGGATCCCGCCGTCGCGGTCGCACCAGTGCAGGCGGTGCTCCAGCCGGTCGGGTTCGCGCCGCTCCCAGTCGACGTGGCGGATCCGGCCGTGGTCCTCCCGCCAGGTGTAGCCGGTGTCCCGGACGTAGGTGCGCCCGCCCCACAGGTTGGTGCCGTTGACGTCCTGCACGGTCAGGGAGGCCCCGAGGTGCCAGACGTGGTCGGCGGGAAGCGCGTCGGTGACCGTCGTGCCGGCCAGGGTCCGCACCGGGTGCAGAAAGGGACGGGGCCCGTGCGTGGCGTCCAGGGCCGGGTCGAGGACGTACCGGGCCACCTCCCGCTCCCCCACCCGCAGGCGGGGGTCGTCCGGACTCCCCGGGTCCACGCCGGAGGGGGCGGACACGGTCGGCCGCGTGCCGGACAGGTGGTTGGTCACCGGCGTGGTGGTCGGTTCGGTCACGGGTGCTCCCATCGGGTGGCCGGGAGACGACGGTTCACGGCGTGCAGGGCGGCCACGGCGTACCCGGCGAGAATCGGCACCGCGACCGGGTGGACCAGGGCGGTGAGCAGCACGACGATCGCGGCCACCGCTCCGGTGCCGGCCCACAGCGCCGGCCGGTCGAGGCAGGACCGGGCGGCGGTCCGGGCCGCCGCCCGCCAGCCCCGACCGCCGGTCCGGCCGATCTCGACCAGGGCCACCGCGGCGTACCCGAGGGCCGAGGCCACCACCACGACGGTCACCAGCACCATCGGCGTGCCTCCGGGCACCGCGCCCCGGGCCAGGGCGGTGAGGTCCAGCACCACCAGCGCGGCGACCGCCAGGGCCAGCAGGGTCACCGGTACGCCGGGCAGGAGCGCCCGGCCGTACCGGCGCAGGTTGTCGCGCGCCGACGGCCACGTCCCCGTGGTCAGCCAGTCGTGCACCGCCGCGCTGGCGGTGGCGACGGCCGCCCCGGCGGTCAGCACCGGCAGCGCGGCCAGGACCAGGGCGAAGCCAAGCACCGCCAGGTCACTGGCGTCGCGGGCGGTGTCCCGCCAGTCCCGCCGGGCGGGCGCGTCGACGCTCATCACCTCACCCCTTCAGACCGCTGGTGTTGATGCCCTCGACCAGCATCCGCTGGAAGGCGACGAAGAACAGGAACACCGGCAGCAGGGACAGCACCGACATGGCGAACATCGGTCCGACCGCGCTCTGGCTGGTGGAGTCGATGAACAGGGTCAGCGCCACCGGGACGGTGTAGTCCTGGAGTTCGGAGAGGAACACCAACTGGCGGAAGAAGTCGTTCCAGGTCCAGATGAACGAGAAGATCGCCGTGGTGACCAGCGCCGGTCGGCTCAGCGGCAGGATCACGTGCCGGAAGATGCCGAACGAACTGGCCCCGTCGATCTTGGCAGCCTCGTCCAGTTCGCGGGGGATGCCGCGCATGAACTGCACCATGAGGAAGACGAAGAACGCCTCGGTGGCCAGGAACTGCGGCACCAGCAGCGGCAGGTACGGCCAGTCGCCACCGACCATGCCCATGCTCCGGAAGAGGATGTACTGCGGGACGATCAGCACGTGACCGGGGAGCAGCAGCGTCCCGATCATCACGGCGAACCAGACGCCCCGCAGCTTGAACCGCAACCGCGCGAAGGCGTACGCGGCCAGCAGGCAGGAGACCGCGTTGCCGACCACCGACAGCAGGCTGACCATGGCGCTGTTCAGGAAGAACCGGCCGAAGCTGATGTCGAAGTTGGTCCACCCGTCCCGGTAGTTGCCCGGGGTGAAGACCTCCGGCAGCAGGCCGATGTTGTTGACGATCTCCTGCTGGGACTTGACCGACGTGCCGAGCATCCAGAACAGCGGGTAGAGCACCACGCCCAGGATCGCGACCAGCACGAGCAGGCGTACCGTCTGCCGGCCGGCGCCACCGCGCCGCCGGACGGCCGCCGGGGTTGCGAGTGCCGTCACCGGTCCTCCCCGTCCGAATAGTGCACCCAGAACCGACCGGTGCTGAAGAAGACCACGGTGATGATGGCGATGGCGAGGAGGAAGACCCAGGCCATCGCCGAGGCATAGCCCATGCTCAGGTCGGTGAAACCGGCGATGTACAGGTTGAGCGTGTACATCAGGGTCGAGTCGACCGGGCCTCCGGTGCCGTTGCTGAGCACGAACGCGGCGGTGAAGCCCTGGAAGCCGTTGATGGTCTCCAGCACCAGGTTGAAGAAGATCACCGGGGAGAGCATGGGCAGGGTCACGGCGCGGAACTGCCGCCACTTGTTGGCCCCGTCGACCGAGGCGGCCTCGTACAGTTCGGTCGGGACCTGCTTCAGCCCGGCCAGGAAGATCACCATGGGCGCGCCGAACTGCCAGATCGCCAGCACCATCAGGGTCTCCAGCGCCCAGTCCGGGTCGTTGACCCAGGGCTTGCCCTCGATGCCGAAGAACGCGAGCAGCGAGTTGAACGCACCGTCCCGGTTGAACATGTTCACCCAGACGATGGCGAGCGCGACGCTGCCACCGAGCAGCGACGGCAGGTAGAACAGGCCCCGGAACAGCCCGACCCCGCGCCAGGCGTGGTTGAGCAGCAGGGCCACCCCGAGCGCGGCGGCCAGCTTGAGCGGGACCGCGATCAGGGCGAACTTCAGGGTCACCTGGACCGCGTGCCAGTAGGACGGGTCGCTGGTGAACATGCGCTCGTAGTTGGCGAACCCCACCCACTCGACCTCTGACCAGGGGGTCAGGATGTCGTAGTTGGTGAAGCTCAGGTAGAGCGACAGGAGCATGGGGATCGCCGTGACGGCCATCAGGCCGATGAGCCAGGGCGACAGGAAGACGTAACCCGCCAGACCTTCGCTGTTCCGGAATCCGCCGGCCCCGCGCCGGTTGGCGCTGGGCCGGACGGATCCGGTGCCGCGGCGGGTCGGGTCGGGCGCGGTGGTCAGGGCCACGGGCCGACTCCTTCCGAGCGTTGGCGGGTCAGGCGATGGCGGACTTGCAGGCGTCGACGAACTGCTTCGCCGCCTCGGCCGGGGTGGCCCGCCCGTACTGGGCGTTCTCCGCGGCCTTGGTCAGCTCGGACCGCACCTTGCTGTGCCCCTTGATCGGCACCTGCGGCGCCGCGCCGAACTTCTGCGCGAGGTCCGACTCGACCTGGATGGACTGCTTCATGGCCGGGTCGGTGACCGCGTCGCTGACCTGCTTGCGCAGATCGAGGTTGGAGGGCAGACCCCGGTCGGTGCCGAGGATCTTGACCGCCTCCGGATCGTTGGCGAGGAAGTTGAGCACGTCGACGGCGACGTCCTTGTGCTTGCTGCCCCGGAACACCGACCAGTACATCGAGGCACGGGCCCACTGGGCGCTCGGGTCACCCGGGTAGGCGATCACGCCGAGCTCGTCCTTGGTGTTCTTCTTCAGCTCCGGCATCTGGTTGACCCAGACCCAGGAGGTCGCCGCCTTGCCGGTCACCACGAGCTGCTTGGTGATGTCGGTGGCGTTGCCCTCGTGGATGACGTCCGAGGTGGGGGTCGCCTTGCGGTCCCGGGCGCCCTTCCACAGCTCGAACCACTTGGTCACGTCCTCGACGGTGAAGCCGAGGTCGGAGCCGTTGTACAGGTCCTTGCCCTGCTGACGCAGCCACACCCAGAACGCCTTGTAGTCGGCGCTCGGGTCCTGGGTGCCGAGCTTGGTCTTCCTCGCCACCTGCTCGGCCCAGGCGATGTGCTCCTCCCAGCTCATCCCGGTGGTCGGCTCGGGGAGGCCGTTCTTCTGCAGGAGGGTCTTGTTGTAGACCAGGCCCTGGGTGTTCTCCCCGGAGGCCATGCCGGCCAGCTTGCCGTCGACCACGCCGTACTGCCACAGGCTCTCCGGGAACTTCGACACGTCGAGGTCCCCGTCGTCCTTGTACTTCGTCAGGTCGAGCGTGGTGTTGCGGGAGGCGTACTCGGAGAGGTAGTTGTCGTCGATCTGGAAGATGTCCGGCGGGTTGCCGCCCGCGGTGAGGGTGGCCAGCTTGTCGAAGTAGCCCTGGTTGGCCTGCCAGGTCTTCTCGAACGTGACGTTCGGGTGCTTCTTGGTGTAGAGGGCCAGCGCCTCCTCGGTCAGCTTCGCCCGGGCCTCACCGCCCCACCAGAAGATGGAGAGCTTGACCGGGGCGTTCGGGTCGGAGCTGGCCGCGTCGTCGTCGCCGCAGGCCGCGGCACCGAGCACCAGCGGCACGGCGACGACCGCCGCGAGCAGGCCGCGAAGCAGCCGACGGCGGGGAGTACGGTGGGAAGGCCCGGGGGGCGGGCCGGCGGTGGGGGTGGTTGCGGGGTGCATGTGCGCTCACTCCTTGGCGTTAGGAGGCGACGGCGCCACCGGTGGCCGTCACCGGGTGACCCGGGCCCGCAGGACAGTGCGGGTCCGGGTCGGCGACGGCACCGGAACGGCTTCGACCGTCCGGAGTTGCGGGTGCGGTCGAGTCGCGGATGACCAGTTCGGTCTGGAGCAGTACCTGTGCGGTGGTGCGACGGTCGTCGGACGTGCCGCTGCGGACACCGCGCGTGCGAACGCCGGTGTCGTGTTGCAGGAGCATGTCCACGGCCGTCCGGCCGGCGGCCGAGGTAGGCGTGGCCACCGTCGTCAACTTGGGTCGGGTGAGCCGGCTGAGCGTGATGTCGTCGATCCCGACGACGCTGACGTCCTGCGGCACCCGGATCCCGTACGCGTCGAGCCCCTCGATGAGCCCGATCGCCATCAGGTCGTTGTAGGCGAGCACCGCCGAGGCCCCGCTGCGGCGGACCTGGTCGGCCAGTCCGGCGCCGCCGGTCTCGGTGGGCGGGTTGGGGCCGAGCACGGTCAGCTCCGCGCCCCCGCTGCGGGCCGCCGCGACGGCGGCCCGGCGGATCTCCCGGCTGGTCCACGAGCCACGGGGGCCACTGAGCAGGGCCAGTTTCCGGTGGCCGAGGTCGAGCAGGTGCTCGATCGCCGCCCGGGCGCCCTGGCCCACGTCCATCATCACGCAGGGCAAGCCGGCGACCTGGCGGTTTATCACCACCAACGGCACCTCCCGGCTGAGCTGTTCGATCAGGCTGTTGCTCATCCGGGGGCTGCAGAGCAGGACCCCGTCCACCTGCTTGGCCAGCGCGTGGACCAGTTCCTCCTCGGCGACCGGGTCCTCGTTGGTGTCGGCGACGAAGACGTGGTAGTCGCGGTGCCGGGCCTGGCTCTCCGCCGCCTTGATCAGGGGTGGGAAGAACGGGTTGGCGATGTCGGCGATGATCAGGCCGATGTTGTGCGTCCGCCCGGTGATCAGGGCCCGGGCGGCCCGGTTCGGCCGGTAGCCGAGTTCCTCCGCGCAGGCGAGGACCCGGACCCGGGTCTCCGGGTTGACCAGGTGCGGGGCCGAGAACGTGCGGGAGACCGTGGAGATGTGCACGCCGGAGGCCCGCGCGACGTCTCGGATGGTTGCTGGCACGGCGACCCCTTGGTTGCGGGTGTGTGGCTGCGGTCACGTGGGTGCCGCCAATTAATGCAAACGGTTGTGTTGCTGTCAACGGGTTCTTCGATGTCGATTCCGTTTCGGCCGCGCTCCCACCGCTAGGAACTACTGGGGCAAACCGGGATTTACACCGCCGCTTTGACATCGACCGTTGACGCAGGTGTAACCGGCATGGTTACTTCGCTGCAAACCTTTGCAGCCGCCGGGAGGCGATCGTGATGTCATCCGGAACCGGACCACGGGTCCGGCACGCCCTGGTGGGTGCCGGTGCCCGGGCCGAGATGTTCGTCCGGGCCCTGGTGCTCGACCACGCCGACACCGCCGAACTGGTCGCCTTCGCCGACGTCAACCAGGCCAGGATGGACGCGCACAACCGCTGGCTGGCCGAACTCGGCCACCCCGCCCTGCCGACCTACCGCGCCGACGAGTTCACCGCGATGCTCGCCGAGGAGCGGGTCGACGTGGTGCTGGTGACCAGCGTCGACGTCACCCACGACGAGTACATCGTGGCCGCCCTGCACGCCGGCTGCGACGTGGTGACCGAGAAGCCGATGACCGTCGACGCGCCCCGCTGCCAGCGGATCCTCGACGCGGTGGCGCGGACCGGCCGGCAGGTGCGGGTCGCGTTCAACTATCGCTACAACCCTTTGCACGAGAAGGTCCGGCAGCTGCTCGCGGACGGGGCGGTCGGCGAGATCGGTTCGGTGCACTTCGAGTGGCTGCTCGACGTCCGGCACGGGGCCGACTACTTCCGCCGCTGGCATCGCGACCGGGCCAACTCGGGCGGGCTGATGGTGCACAAGGCCAGCCACCACTTCGACCTGGTCAACTGGTGGCTGGACGCCACACCGGTCGAGGTCTACGCCGCCGGCCGGCTCTTCTTCTACGGCGAGCACGGCCGTCGGCACGGCTACGCCCGCGCCTACGACCGGGTGCACGGCTCCCCCGCCGCCGCCGACGACCCGTTCGCCCTGCACCTGGCCGCACACCCCCGGTTGCGCGAGTTGTACCTCGACGCCGAGGGCGAGGACGGCTACCACCGCGACCGCAACGTCTTCGCCCCCGGGGTGACGATCGAGGACGACATGGCGGTGCTGGCCCGCTACTCCACCGGCGCGACCATGACCTACCACCTCACCGCGTACGCCCCCTGGGAGGGCTACCGGGTGATGGTCAACGGCAGCCGGGGCCGGCTGGAGCTGGAGGTCGTGGAGAGCGACTTCGTCAGCCCGCAGGCCGCCGGCGCGCTCAAGGGCGCCGCGCTGCACGGCAACGAGGCCGCAGCCGAGGCCGGCTCGGCGACCATCACCCTGCGGCCGTTCTGGTCCCCGCCGGAGACGGTGCCGGTCGAGGGGTACACCCGGGCGGGGCACGGCGGCGCGGACGCCCGGATGACCCGGGTGCTGTTCGGCGGCGAGCCCGACCCGATGGGCCGCGCGGCGACCGCCCAGGACGGCGCGTTGGCGCTGCTCACCGGTCTGGCCGCCAACCGATCCTTCGACACGGGGCAGCCGGTCCGGGTCGCCGACCTGCTGACCCTGTCCTGACCCGCCCGCCGAACGCCCGAGGAGCGACACCCGTGCCGACGAACCGCACCGACCTGCTCTTCCCCGCCGAGCCGGGGCAACGCGCCCTGGCCCGGGAGCTGTACGCCCTGGCGGCGCGACAGCCGATCATCTCGCCGCACGGGCACGTCGACCCGGCGCTGCTCGCCGACGACCAGCCGTTCCCCGACCCGGCGCGACTGCTGATCGTCCCGGACCACTACCTCACCCGGATGCTGCTCAGCCAGGGGGTCCGCCCGGCCGAGCTGGGCGTTCCGACGGTCGACGGCAGCCCGGTGGAGAGCGACGGCCGGTCGATCTGGCGGCGCTTCGTCGACCACTGGCACCTGTTCCGGGGCACCCCGTCCCGGCTCTGGCTGGAGCAGACCCTCCGCGAGGTCTTCGACGTGCACACGACCCTCTCCCCGGCCACCGCCGACGAGGTCTACGACGCGGTCGCCGCCAAGCTGACCCGGCCGGAGTTCCGCCCCCGCGCCCTGTTCGAGCGGTTCGGCATCGAGGTGCTCGCCACCACCGAGTCGCCCCTGGACGACCTGGGCCGCCACGCCAAGCTCGCCGCCGACGGCTGGGGCGGGCCGGGCGGCCGGGTGATCACCACGTTCCGCCCGGACAACGTGGTGGACATGGAGTTCGACAACTGGTCGGCCAACGTCGACCAGCTCGCCGAGGTCTCCGGGGAGGACACCGGCACGTACGCCGGGTTCCTGCGCGCCCTGCGGCAGCGGCGGGCGGCCTTCATCGCCGCCGGGGCCACCTCCTCGGACCACGGCCACCCCACCGCCCTGACGCTCGACCTCAGCGAGTCGGAGGCGGCGGCACTGTACGACCGGGGCCGGCGCGGGCAGGCCGACGCGGCCGACGCGGAGGCGTTCCGGGCCCACATGCTGGTGGAGTTCGCCCGGATGTCGCTGGACGACGGCCTGGTCATGCAGCTGCACCCGGGCTCGGTGCGCAACCACAACAAGTGGCTGTACGCCACCCACGGGCGGGACGTCGGCGGTGACATCCCGCAGGCCACCGAGTACCTGCACGCGCTGACCCCGCTGCTGGACGCGTACGGCAACGACCCCCGGCTGACCGTGGTGGTCTACACCCTGGACGAGTACACCTTCAGCCGGGAACTGGCCCCGCTCGCCGGCGGGTACGCCGCCCTCTACCTCGGCGCGCCCTGGTGGTTCCTGGACTCCCCCGAGGTGCTGCGTCGGTTCCGCGAGTCGGTGACCGAGTCGGCCGGCTTCTACAACACCGCCGGGTTCGTCGACGACACCCGCGCGTTCTGTTCCATCCCGGTACGCCACGACGTGGCCCGTCGGGTCGACGCGGCCTTCCTGGCCCGGTTGGTCGCCGAGCACCGGCTGGCCGAGGACGAGGCGGCCGAGACCATCGTCGACCTGGCGTACCGGCTGCCGAAGAAGGTCTTCAAGATCGGGGTTCAGGCATGACCGTCACCATCACCGGCGTCGACGTGCACGACGTGCGGTTCCCCACCGCGCGCACCGGCGACGGCTCGGACGCGATCAACAAGGGCGACTACTCGGCCACCTACGTGGAGCTGCGCACCGACGCCGGGGTCACCGGGGCCGGTTTCACCTTCACCAACGGCCGGGGCAACGAGATCACCTGCGCGGCGGTACGCGCGCTGGCGCACCACGTCGAGGGCAGGACCGTCGAGGAGATCGCCGCCGACCAGGTGACGTTCTGGCGGTCGCTCAGCGCCGACGTGCAGCTGCGCTGGCTCGGCCCGGAGAAGGGCGTGATCCACATGGCCACCGGCGCGGTGGTCAACGCGGTGTGGGACCTGCGGGCCAAACTCGCCGGCAAGCCGATGTGGCGGTTCCTCGCCGAGATGTCGACCGAGGAACTGGTCGCGAGCGTCGACTTCCACCACATCACCGACGCGCTCACCCCGGACGAGGCGGCCACCATCCTGGACAAGGGCCGCGACGGGATGGCCGACCGGGTCGCCCTGCTGGAGCGGGACGGCTTCCCGTCGTACACCACCTCGGTCGGCTGGCTGGGCTACCCGGACGACAAGGTGCGGGCGCTGACCCGCGAGGCGTACGCGGCCGGCTGGCGGGCGATGAAGATGAAGGTCGGCGGCCCGCCCGCCGACGACCTGCGCCGGGCCCGGATCATCCGCGCGGAGATCGGTCCGGACGCGCTGCTGATGATGGACGCCAACCAGGTCTGGGACGTCGACGAGGCGATCACCAACATGACCGCCCTGGCCGAGGTCGACCCGTACTGGATCGAGGAGCCGACGCACGCCGACGACATCCTCGGCCACGCCCGGATCGCCCGCGCGGTGACCGAGCTGACCGGCGGCCGGTGCCGGGTCGCCACCGGCGAGGTGGCCGCCAACCGGGTGATCTTCAAGCAGCTGCTCCAGGCCGAGGCGATCGGCGTGATGCAGATCGACTCCTGCCGGGTGGGCGGGGTCAACGAGGTGCTCGCCGAGATCCTGATGGCCGCGAAGTTCGGCGTGCCGATCTGCCCGCACTCCGGCGGGGTCGGGCTCTGCGAGTACGTCCAGCACCTGGCGATCTTCGACTACCTGCGGGTCGGCACCAGCCTCGACGGCCGGATGGTCGAGTACGTCGACCACCTGCACGAGCACTTCGTCGACCCGGTCCGCACCCGCGAGGGGCGCTACCTGCTGCCCACCGAACCCGGCTACAGCGCCACGATGAAGCCGGCGTCGATCGCCGAGTTCCGCTTCCCGGACGGCCCGGTGTGGCGATGACCCCGGGCACGGCCCAGCTCGGCCTGGGCACCCTGCGCCGGCTGCCCGAGGCGAGCCGGCCGCTGGTGCGGCCCGGCACGGTCGGGGTCGGCATCGTCCACCTGGGGCTCGGCGCGTTCCACCGCGCCCATCAGGCGGTCTACACCGAGGCGGCGGTGGCCCGGTCCGGCGGCGACTGGGGCATCGTCGGCGTCGCCCCGCGCAGCACCGGACTGGTCAGCACCCTCGCCGCGCAGGACGGGCTGTTCAGCGTGACCACCACCTCCGCCGAGGGCAGCCACACCCAGGTGGTCGGCGCGCTCGCCGGGGTACGACACGCGGCGGGCGACCCGGCGGCGGTGGTCGCCCTGCTGGCCGACCCGCGCGTCCGGGTGGTCACGCTCACCGTGACGGAGAAGGCGTACCAGCTCGACCCGGTGAGCGGGCGGCTGCGCCCGGACCCGGAGGTGGTCGCCGACCTGACGACCGACCGGCCACCGGGGACCGTGCCGGGGCTGCTGGTGCGTGGACTGCTCGCCCGCGCCGCCGCCGACGCCGGGCCGATCGCCCTGGTCAGCTGCGACAACCTGCCCGCCAACGGGCACCGGTTGCGCGGCCTGGTCGAGCAGTCGCTGGCGTACGCCCGGGTGCCGGACCGGGTGACCGCCTGGGTGACGACCTGCGTCACGTTCCCGGGCACGATGGTGGACCGGATCGTGCCGGCCAGCACCGAGCAGACCCTCGCCGATGCGCGCCGGGCACTGGGCGTGGCCGACCTCGCGGCGGTCGCGGCCGAGCCGTACCGGCAGTGGGTGATCGAGGACGTCTTCCCGGGCGGCCGGCCGGACTGGGGCGCGGCCGGGGCGGTGCTCACCGACGACGCCGGATCGTGGGAGCGGCTGAAGCTGCGCGCGCTCAACGGGGTGCACTCGGCCGCCGCGTACCTCGGCGCGCTGGCCGGGCGGGAGACGATCGCCGACGCGCTGGCCCTGCCGCACCTGGAGACCGTGCTGCGGCGGCTGGTCGCCGAGGACGTCGCGGCGAGCTTCACCCCGCCGGACGGGGTCTCCGTGGTCGACTACGGCGACCAGGTGCTCGCCCGGTTCGCCAACCCGGCGATCCGGCACCGCACCATCCAGGTGGCGATGGACGGGTCGCAGAAGCTGCCGCAACGCGTCCTGCACACCATCGCCGACCTGCGCGCGGCCGGCCGGGACGCCCGCTGGGCGACACTCGTGGTGGCCGCCTGGATGCGGTTCGTCCGGGGCCGGGCCGACGACGGTACGGTGCTGCCGCTGGACGACCCCCTGGCCGACCGGATCCGGGCCGCCCTCGCCGCGCACCCGGACACCCCCGCCGGGGTGGCCGAGGCGCTGTTCGGGCTGACCGAGGTGTTCCCGGCCGAGCTGGGCGGCGACGAGGAGGTCCGGACCGCGGTCACCGGTTGGCTGACCGACCTGGACCGGCACGGGGTGGGGGCGACGCTGGCGGGTGCGGCGTGACCGCTGCGGACCGCCCGGTGTCCACGGTGGGCGGCCAGGTTCCCCGGGTCGCGGTGGTCGGCGCGAACGGGCACGGCCGGTGGCACCGACGGGTGATCGCGCCGCTGCACGCGGCGGGCCGGCTGCGGCTGGTCGCCCTGGTCGACGTCCGCCCGGTGGAGCCGGACCCGGACGCGCCGGTACCCGACGGCACGGACGTGTTCACCGACCACCGGGAGATGCTGCGTGCGACCCGGCCGGACGCGGTGGTGATCTGCACGCCCCCGCACACCCACCTGCCGATCGCCCGGGACGTGCTGACCGCCGGGGCGGACGTCCTGTTGGAGAAGCCACCGGTGCTCTCCCTGGCCGAGCACGACGCGTTGGGCGCGGTGCTCGACGAGACCGGCCGGGCCTGCCAGGTCGGGTTCCAGGCGCTCGGGTCGGCCGCGCTGGGCGAGCTGGTCACGGCGGTGACCGAGGGGCGGCTGGGCACCGTCCTCGGCATCTCCACCGTGGCGGCCTGGCAGCGCCCGGACGGCTACTACACCCGCGCGCCGTGGGCCGGCCGGCGGACGCTCGACGGCCGGCCGGTGCTGGACGGGGTGCTGGCCAACCCGATCGCGCACGCGTGGATGCAGTGCCTGGCGGTGGCCGAGGCGATCGCCGGGCGGCCGGTGACGCCGACCGTGGTGGAACTGGAGCGGTACCGGGTGCGCCCGATCGAGGTGGACGACACGGCCGCGATGCGGGTGGAGTTCCGGGGCGCGCCGCCCGTCGTGGCGGCGGTGACCCTGGCCGGGGAGGAGTTCGTCCGGGGCGAGGTGCTGGTGGAGGGCACCGCCGGCCGGGCGGTGCTGGAGTACCCGACGGACCGGCTGCTGCTGCCCGGTGACCCCGAACCGCGTACGGTGCCCGGCCGGGTCGGGTTGTTGGAGAACCTGCTCGACCACCGGGCGACCGGCACGCCGCTGATCGCGCCACTGGCCCGGACCGCGCCCTTCACCGCCGTGCTGGAGGTGATCCAACACGCGCCCGAGCCGACGTTGCTCGACGGCGACCTGGTCACCACCACCGGGGCGGGACCGGACCGGGTGGTCACCATCCGTGGGGTGAACGGGGTGCTCCGCAAGGCGGCCGAGACGGGTGCGCTCCTGTCGGAGCTGGCGGTGCCGTGGGCGGTTCCGCCGGCGCGGACCACGCTGGCGGAGAGGGAGGTCGGTTGACGCGGACGGCCCGGAGCGGGGCCACCGGAGAACCACTGCAAACGAGGGGTGACAGCGTTCCCCGAAAAGTGGGCGTGACCTCCACGTTCCCGACGACGAACGGTCGGGCGAATACCGCCTGCCACAATTAACTGCAAAATAGCTGCATATTGTATTCATTGACTCTCTTTAGTGATTTTCCTTACTGTCGACTCATCGGTATTCCGCTTCGGATGCGGAGTCCGCCGCACGACAGACCACTTCGGAGAGTCCCATGCGTCTTCGCATAACCGGGGCGGCCCTGGTCGCCCTTTCCCTGCTCCTCGTCCCCGGTGCGGCGGTCACCGCCGCACCGGGGAGCGACGACGGATCCGTCCCCCGGCACGTGGAGCGGTTCGCGCGCCAGACCCTGTCGGCCGGTGACGGTTGGGCCGCCGCCGGCCCCGGCACCACCGGCGGCTCGGCCGCCACCGCCGACCAGGTGCACCTGGTCCGCAGCCGCGCCGACCTGATCCACGCGCTCGGCGGGGACAACGCCACCAACCGGGCCAACGCCACCCCCAAGGTGATCGTCGTCGACGGTGTCGTCGACGGCTTCGAGGGACCCGACGGCAGCCTGCTCGACTGCACCGACCTGGCCGACCCGGAGTACTCGTTCCCGGCCTACCTGGCCGCGTACGACCCGGCGGTGTGGGGCATGGTGCCGCCGACCGGGCCCCTGGAGGCCGCCCGGGTGCGCTCGGTGACCAACCAGACCCGGTACACGCAGATCAACGTCGGCCCGAACACCACCATCGTCGGGATGCGCGGGGCACGGCTGACCGGGCTGACCCTGATGATCGACACGGCCAGCAACGTCATCGTCCGGAACCTGACCTTCGACGACGCCCGGGACTGCTTCCCGGCCTGGTCGCCGACGGACGGCTCGGCCGGCAACTGGAACTCCCAGTACGACCAGATCTCGGTACGCCGCAGCGAGAACGTGTGGATCGACCACAACACGTTCACCGACGGCGACAACCCGGACAGCGCCCAGCCGGTCCACTTCGGCCGGCCGTACCAGGTGCACGACGGGTCGCTGGACGTCACCCACACCGCCAGCCTGGTCACCGCCTCGTACAACCGGTTCACCGGCCGGGACAAGCTGATGCTGATCGGCTCGTCGAACACGGTCGGCCCGGACGTCGGCCGACTCAAGGTGACCCTGCACCACAACCTCTTCGACCAGGTGGTCCAGCGGCTGCCCCGGGTCCGCTTCGGCCAGGTAGACATCTACAACAACTGGTACCGCCTCGGCGCAGGCTTCGACTACGCGATCGGCGTCGGCGTGCAGTCCGCGGTGTACGCGGAGAACAACCACTTCACCCTCGGCGCGGGGATCGCCGCCGAGGACCTGCTCTACGACTGGGGCGGCACCGCGATCACCGCACGCGGCAACTGGGTGCACGCCCACCGGTCGCTGCCCCGCCCGGTCGACCTGGTGGCGGCGTACAACGCCACCCACGATCCCGACCTGGGCACCGAGGCGGGCTGGACGCCGACGCTGCGCACCGCTGGCCCGCTGCCGGCCCCGGTGGTCCCGATCGTGGTCGGCGCGCTGGCCGGCGCGGACCGGCTGCCGCTGTAGAAGCCACGGGCGGTGCGTGTCCCGTCCCCACGCACCGCCCGGGGAGGGTGGGCCGCCACGTCCGCGCTCACGCGGCGGCCCACCGCAACCCCGCACCCCTACCACCACAGGAGGTTCCGATGAACCGACTCCCGATCCGGGGCCGCCCGGCCGGACGTCTCGCCACGGCGTTGGCGGCCGGCGCCCTGGTCGCCGGCACGGTGCTGGTCACCACCTCGTCGGCGTGGGCGGACACACTGCTCACCGACACCTTCGAGGACGGTGACGCCAACGGCTGGTCGCGCTCGGGCGGCAGCTGGTCGGTGGTCACCGACGGCTCGCTGGCGTTCCGGCAGTCCGGTACCAGCAGCGACGCCCGTGTCCTGACCGGCCAGACCAGCTGGACCGACTACGGGGTGCAGGCCCGGGTCAAGCCGACCGCGTTCGCCACCTCCGCCCGGCACGTCGGGGTGGTCGCGCGGGCGCAGAGCAGCAGCAGCTACTACGCCCTGGTGGCCACCGCCAGCGGCGGGGTGCAGCTGGTGAAGCGCGCCGGCGGCGACCCGGTGGTGCTCGGCTCGGCCACCGCCGGGGTGACCGTCGGCTCCTGGGCCACGCTGCGCCTGGAGGCGGTCGGCAGCTCGCTGCGCGGCTACGTCAACGGCGCGCTGCTGGTGCAGGCCACCGACGCCGCGTTCGCCGCCGGCCGGGCCGGGCTGGCCACCTCGTACGCCAGCGCGACCTTCGACGACGTCGAGGTGGCGACCGCCACCGGGGCCCCGCCGACCGGTAACCCGACCGGCGGGCCGACGCCGACCCTGCCACCCACCGAGCCGCCGATCGACCCGGGGGCGCCACCGGTCGGCTTCGCCTCGGTCAACGCCCTCGGGCAGAACGGCACCACCGGTGGGGCGGGTGGGCCGACCGTCACCGTCGACACCGCCAGCGAACTGCTCACCGCGATCGCCACGCCCGGACCGTTGACCGTCAAGGTGAGCGGGATGATCGCCCTGCCCGGCCCGATGCACGACGTCACCTCGGACAAGACCATCATCGGGGTCGGCGCGAACTCGGGGATCACCGGCGGCGGCCTCAACATCGGTCTGCCGGTCAGCAACGTCACCACCCCACCGGCGAACGCCGTGCACAACGTGATCATCCGGAACCTGAACTTCCGGAACACCGTCGACGACGCGATCAACGTGCAGATGTTCTCCCACCACATCTGGATCGACCACAACGACCTGTCGAACGGCTACGACGGGCTGATCGACATCAAGCGCGGGTCGTCGTACGTGACGGTGTCGTGGAACCACACGCACCACCACACGAAGAACATGCTGCTCGGCCACGACGACAACAACGGCGCGCAGGACACCGGTCACCTCCGGGTCACCTACCACCACAACTGGTACGACCGGACCCCGCAGCGCAACCCCCGGGTGCGCTTCGGTGACCCGGTGCACGTGTTCAACAACTACTTCGTCTACAACACCGACGTCGGAGTGGCCTGCCAGCTCAACTCGGGCTGCGTGGTCGAGGGCAACCACTTCGAGGACGTCGAGGTGCCCTGGTCGATCAGCTACTCCGGCTCCCGGGGTCGCCTGGTGGCCCGGGACAACGTCCTGTCCGGCACCAGCGAGCCGGGTGACTCCGGAGGCACGGTCACCGAGCCGCGCACCTTCTACCCGTACCAGCTCACCGACCCGGCCAGCGTGAAGTCGGTGGTCATGGCCGGTGCCGGCACCGGAAAGATCAACTTCTAGGCTCCGGGGCGCGCCCGTCCCGGCGCAACCGTCCCCACCGCACCGCCCCGGCGATCCACCGAACCGGGGCCGACCCGCCCCCAAGACATCGATCTTGATCGATGAATAGCCCGTTTCGGGCGACCACACCACCACTGGGAGGTTCCGTGAACCGGACCGACACGCGGCGCAGACGACGCCGCGGTCTCCTGCTCGCGATCGGGTCCGCGCTCGGCGCGGTCACGCTCGCCCTCGGCATGGGTGCCACCGCCTACGCCGACACGCTCTTCTCCGACGACTTCGCCGACGGCAACTCCTCCGGCTGGACCCCCTCCGGCGGGAGCTGGTCGGTGGCCTCGCAGACCTACCGGCAGACCGGCACCAGCAGCGACGCCCGGTCGCTGGCCGGCACGTCGAGCTGGACCGACTACTCGGTGCAGGCCACGGTGAAGCCCACCGCGTTCAACGGCAGCAACCGCTTCGTCGCGCTGCTGGCCCGGGCGCAGAGCAGCACCAGCTACTACTACCTGGCGCTGCGCAGCAACAACACCGTCGAGCTGAAGAGCCTGGCCGGTGGCTCGTCCACCACCCTGGACACCGCCAGCGTCCCGGTCTCCGCCGGCACCACCTACACCCTGCGGCTCGACGTGGCCGGCAGCTCCCTCAAGGGGTACGTCAACGGCAACCTGCTCACCGAGGCGTCGGACAGCCGGTACGCCAGCGGCCGGATCGGCCTGGCGACCTTCTACTCCAGCGCCGAGTTCGACACCGTGCAGGTCACCTCGGGCGGGGGCACCCCGAGCCCGACGCCCACCACGCCGACCCCCGGCCCGACCGGCAACCCGGGCACGAACGTCGCCGACGGCTGGGCGTCGGTGGACGCCTGGGGCCAGAACGGCACCACCGGTGGGGCCGGCGGCCCGACCGTCACGGTGACCAGCGCCAGCCAGTTCATCACCGAGGCGGCCTCGGCCGGACCGAAGATCATCCAGGTCAACGGGATGATCGCCCTCCCCGGCCCGATGCACGAGGTCACCTCGGACAAGACCATCGTCGGCGTCGGGGCGAACTCCGGCTTCACCGGCGGCGGTCTCAACATCGGCCTGCCGATCGACAACGCGATCACCTCGCCGCCGGCCAACGCCGTGCACAACGTGATCGTCCGGAACCTGAACTTCCGGAACTGGGCGGACGACGCGATCAACGTGCAGATGTTCTCCCACCACATCTGGATCGACCACAACACCTGGACCACCGGGGCCGACGGCGGCGTCGACGTCAAGCGGGGCTCGTCGTACGTGACGATCTCCTACAACCACGCCGACGGCACCGACAAGAACATGCTGCTCGGCCACGACGACGGCAACGCCGCCCAGGACGTCGGCCGGCTCAAGGTCACCTACCACCACAATTTCTTCGACAACACCAACCAGCGCAACCCCCGGGTCCGCTTCGGCGACCAGGTGCACATCTACAACAACTACTACCTGAACACCGGCAACTACGGCGTCGCCTCCACCGAGGACGCCGGGGTCATCGTCGAGGGCAACCACTTCGAGAACGTCGACGACCCGTACCACCTGGGCGAGGGCTCCTCCGGCGACGGGCGACTGGTCGCCCGGAACAACTGCCTGGTCAACTCCGGCTCCGGCCAGACCGGTGGCAGCGTCGGCAACCCGCCGTACCAGTACACCGTCGGCACGGCCTGCGACCAGAAGGCCGTGGTCACCGCCCAGGCCGGCGTGGGCAGGGTCGGGCTGCCCGGCACCCCGCCCACCACCACCCCGCCGACCACTCCCCCGGCGACCACTCCTCCGGCCACCACGCCGCCGCCGACCAACCCGCCCACCGGTGACCTGGTCGGCTGGGCCACCCAGAACGGCGGGACCACCGGCGGGGCCGGCGGCCAGACGGTGACGGTCACCAGCGGCCAGGCCCTGGCCGACGCGCTGGAGTCGTCGTCCCCGCTGATCATCCGGGTGCAGGGCTCGCTCACCATGCCGGACACGATGAACGACGTCCGGTCGAACAAGACCGTGCTCGGGGTCGGCAACGCCGTCGTCGACAACGGTTTCAACGTCAGCGGAGCCCGCAACGTCATCATCCGCAACCTCACCTTCCGGGGCTGGGACGACGACGCGATCAACGTCCAGGGCTCGACGAACGTCTGGGTCGACCACAACACCTTCGACGGCGGCTACGACGGCGCGGTCGACGTGAAGCGGGAGTCCGACTTCGTCACCGTCTCGTGGAACCGGGTCATGAACCACACCAAGAGCATGCTGCTCGGCCACGACGACGGGCACACCGCCGACCGGGGCCACCTGCGGGTGACCTACCACCACAACTGGTTCGACGGGAGCAAGGAGCGCCACCCCCGGGTGCGCTTCGGCGACCCGGTGCACGTGTTCAACAACTACTACAACGGCGCGGACTACGGCGTCGCCTCCACCATGGGGGCCGGCGTGCTGGTCGAGGGGAACTACTTCGAGAACGTGACCCGGCCGACCGCCGTGGGCTACGCCGACTCGGGCCCGGGTGACCTGGTCCAGCGCAACAACCACTTCGTCAACTCCGGCACGCCGGAGAGCGCCGGAGACGTCGCGGCCATCCCGTACCCGTACGCCGTGGAGAACGCCACCGGGGTCAAGGCGTCGGTCACGGCCGGCGCGGGCGCCGGACGGATCACCGTCTGAGGTGACGGTGGGGTGGTGTCTCCCGTCCCCCACCCCACCACCGGGGTCACCGGCGAGTCGCTCGCCGGTGACCCCGGTCGTCGCGCGCCTGGGTCCCGGAGACGGAGAACGCGCACGACCCCCGGGCAGTCTGCGGTTCGGCAGATCGGGCACCGTCCGTCAGGTTCGGGTCGGTGGTCGCGGAGGATCGCTCGGGCGGTGAGGACCAGCCGGTGGCGGATCCGGGCCAGAGACAGGAACGGCGCGGTCGTCCCCGTCCCGGGCAGCCCCCAGGGCGGCCTGCACCAGCAGGGCCCCGCACAGGGACAGGTCGGCCGGGTCGCCGAACTCGCTCACCAGCGGGGCGATGCGGTACGCGGCGGCCAGTGCCACCGACTTCGCCACCCGCGCCCGCCCCGGGCGGCCATGTCATCGACGGCTGCCTCGATGCGGGCCAGGCGACAGTGGCCCCCTTCGCCCCGGTCTCCAGATCGTGAAGGTGGCTCTTGCCTCGGTGGGCGAGCTGACCCAGCGCACGCAGGGACAGACCATGAGCGGTACGGAGAGCTCGCAGGTGCGCGCCGAAGCGCGGATCGACGTGCGACATGACGCTGCTCCCAGGTAGCGGACTGGGCGGCGGCTCCGCCGGCCTCTACCCCGACGGGTCGCCACATCGGACGCCACACCCGCACCACCTGACACGTAACGCCACGCGCTGCCCTCGCACTGGGTCACACGGGCCTTGAGCATGCCGGATGCGGACCGTGACGCCGGCTGTCACCACGGCTGGTGTGCCAGTCATCCACTTTTGCCGAATTGGGCGCGGTCAGCGTGTTCGGATCTCCCAGACCGGCTGCTGGGGCTCGTCGTTGTGCACGATGATATCGACGTGATCGGTCGGGCGAACCGTAGAGAAGTAGAACTGTTGGGAGGGGATGTAACGCTCGCGCCAGCGCCGTTCGACTTCGGCCCGAGCTAACACCTCTCGCTCTCGGATGACAGCACGATCCACGGTCTTCTCAAGTGCGGTCGACACGAAGATACGCAGATCCCACCGATCAATCAGTTCCGGGCGCATGAGGAAAACGCCGTCGAAGACCAGCACGGCATCGGCAGGGGCAGTCGTGACCCGCGGGGACAGCGCAGTATCCGTTGTCCGGTCGTAGACCGCGTGTTGAAAGCGTCGATCTCCGCCTGGGCCGAGCGGATCGAGCAGAACCCGGTTCAGCGCGCCGTAGTCGTGGGTGTCGAAGTAGCAGCCTTCGGCCGAGTACTCGCCGCGCGGATAGCGCTGTGCCCGTGGAAAGAGGAAATCGTCGATCGTCGCGCGGATGACGTCGCGGCCCTGTGTGCGCAAGACGACGGCCAGCTCGTCGGCGAGCGTGGTCTTGCCTGTGGCGGGCGGTCCGTCGATGGCAACCCGCGTCGGGTGTGCGACTGTGACGGACCCGACTGCCTCAGCCAGACGGCCGAGCACCTCGTCGCGGGTGCCTTGGTCCATGTCCTACCCCGTCCTAGTCTCGCGAAGGTCGCCGTGCCGACCTTATGCGCGCCAGCCTTACGTCTCGGACGGAAGCGCGCCGTCAGGGAGTCACGTCCGCTCCGCCCCGGGACCCTTCCGCCGGGGCCCTGGCGTCGTGCCCGGGGAGAGACTCGCCCGGTGTACTACTTGCCGAGTGGCTCGACGTACCGTCCGTCGGAGTGCAGGGCGCTGCGGGCCGCGAACCCGCCGTAGGCGTACTCGACGGTCACCCGGGCGGTGTGCGCACCGACGGGGAACTCCATCTGTTCCTTGGTGAACCAGCGCCGTTCCTCGTCCATCACCTGACCGTCGAGCCGCACCACGATCCTGCCCGTCATGGTGCTGTGCTCGACCTCGATGTCCCGTTGCTGACCGTCGACGTCGACCCGCCAGACGTTGTGGGCTTCACTGATGGCTTCTCCCGTGCCGTTCCGTGATCGTCTGCTCCTCCCGGCCGGTGCCGGCCACACGTCACGCCGGACCCGTCGCGGCCGCGCCGTCACCGCCCCCGTGGATGACGTCGGGTCGACAGCTCCCGGCACGACACCGCCGACACGGGCTCGCCACGCACGGTCAGGGCGATGCGCATGGTGGGTGATCGGCTATAAGTGACCCATGGATTTCCCTTCGTACCTGGGCACGATGCCGATGCACGCGATCACGGAGATCCACGGCGAGCCCGGTCTGCTGGAGCGGTTCCGGCTGGAGATCGCCACCTTCGACGACGAGGCGCGGCGACGCCTGACCGAGGCGCTCGACCTCGCCGCCGACCTGCACCGCGACGACCGGCGGGTGCGCGAACCGTACCTGAACCACCTGCTGCGGGTGGCGATCCGGATGATGCACCACTACCAGGTCCGCGACGTCGACGTGATCGTGGCGGGCCTGCTGCACGACGCCGTGGAGGACCACCCCGTCGACCTGGCCGGTGCCGTCCCCGAGGACACGGACCCGGTACCGGCCGCGCTCGCCGTGCTCGCCGAGCGGTTCGGCCACCGGGTCGCCGGGCTGGTCGCGGCGGTCACCAACCCGACCTGGGACCCGGACCGCGACCGCCACGTGCAGTACCGGGAGCACGTGGCGGCCAGCCTCGACCGCAACCCGTGGGCGCGGGTCATCAAGATCTCCGACTTCACCGACAACGGCGTCGGCGTGATCCACACGACCGGGCCGAAGGTGCTCTCGTCGGCCCGCAAGTACCGCCCGCTGGTCCCGATCCTGCGGGAACTGGTCGCCCGGCCGGACACGCCACTCACGCCCGAGGTCAAGGAGCACATCTTCGCCCAGCTCGACCTGGCCGAGGAGCGCTTCCGGGCGATCCTCGACGACCCCGCCCACACCCACTGACCGACACGTGGGTGGGGACGGCGGATCGCCCCGCCCGGCACGGATGCGGGTCCGTTCAGCTCGGGACGTCACGGCGGCGGAAACCGGCCGCCCCGGCGGCCAGCAGCAGCACCGCCACCCCGGTCAGCACGGCCAGCGGCAGCACGGCCAGGTCGGCCGCCGGCAGGGCCGGCACATGGGTGTACGGGGAGAGGTCGAGCATCGCCTGCGGCAGGTCCAGCACCGCGCCGAGCTGCCCGAGCAGCAGGAACACGGTCAACGTGGCCCAGGACAGCGGCACCGCCGCACGGGGCAGCAGCCCGAAGAACAGCACCACCACCCCGGCCAGCACCAGCAACGCCGGCGTCCGGACCAGCGCCGCACCGGTCAACTCGGTGACCCGACCGGCCGGGTCACCGGCGACCGTGGCGTACCCGAGCCCGGTGGTGATCCCGGCCAGGAGCATCAGGCCGACCGCGCCGAGCAGCGCGGTGGCCAGGTGACCGACCAGCCAGCGGGGTCGGCTGACGGCGGTCGCCAGCAGCGCCTCCAGCGTCCCGTCGGTCTCCTCGGTGCGGGTGCGCAACACTGCCTGGACCACGTACGCGCCGATCGTCAACGCGAAGATGCCGATCATCGCGGTCAGGTACGCGTCGACGAGGTTCGCCCCGCCGCCGAGTTGGCTGATCGCCTCGGCCGCCGCCGCGTTCTCGCCGATCATGTTCTCGACCTCGTCGGCGGCGAGCCCCATGCCGAAGCCGAGCACCGCGACCCCGACCGCCCAGCCGAGCAGGGCCGCGCGCTGCAACCGCCACGCCAGGCCGACCGTGCTGAGCAGCCCCCGGGGCGCCCGGGCCGGGCCACGCCGGGTGGCGAGCAGGCCGGCCCCGAGGTCCCGCCGGTTCGTCAGCAGGTACGCGGCCACGGCCGCCGCGACCAGCAGGGCGGCGGGCAGAAGGAGCACCCACCACCGCTCTCCGCCGTACGGGCGGACCTGGGTGGCCCAGCCGAGCGGGGAGAGCCAGGCGGGCCAGGCGCTGACCACGCGCAGCCCGTCCGGGGTGGCGTCGCCGAACACGTCACCGGCGGCGCGGAGCACGAACGCCACCCCGACGGCTGCCGCAGCCAGGGCATTCGCGCCCCGGGATGTGCCGGAGAGCTGGGCGGTCACCGCGGCGACCGCTGCGAAGGAGATCCCGACGGTGGCGATCGCGCCGCCGGTGGCGACCGACCCGCCGAGCGGCAGGTCCGCGCCGACCAGGGCGAGGGCGACCAGCGCGGCGGTGAGCAGGTTGGCGGCGACGGTGACCAGCAGGGCGGCGGTGAGCGGGGCGTACCGGCCGAGCACGGACGCGCCGAGCAGCTCGGACCGCCCGGTCTCCTCGTTCTGCCGGGTGTGCCGGACCACGGTGAAGGTGCTCAGCAACGCGGTGAGCACGGCGAGGGTCAGATACGACTCGGCGAAGACCACCGAGCCCATGGAGGGTCCGGCGACCGGCCCGTTGAACGCACGGGCGACCAGGCTGGCCGCCGCCGTCGTGGCGTACGTGATCCGGTCCCGTTCCCCGGCGTAGATGCCGGCGACGCTGGCAGCCAGCGCGGCGGTCAGCAGTGGCGTGCCGAGCACCCAGAAGGCCAGCCGGACCCGGTCGCGGCGCAGCACGAGCCGGACCAGGCGGCCGGTGCCGGTGAGGGTGCTCACCGCTGCCCCGCCGGCACGGTCGCGGCGGGGATGACCCGGTCGCCGTAGTGGGCCAGGAACAGTTCCTCCAGGGTGGGCGGCACGCTGGTCAGCGACCGCACGCCGAACCGGACCAGGTGGCCGAGCAGGTCGTCCAGGTGGGCGGGATCGACCTCCAGGTGGAGCCGGTTGTCGGCCTCGCCGACGAGCTGGGTCCCGGCGAGGCGGTCCAGCCCGGTCACCGGCCGCGCGGTCTCGACGGTGACCGACAGGCGGGTGAGGTGGCGCAGTTCGGCGAGGGTGCCGGACTCGACGGTGCGGCCCTCGCGGATGATGCTGACCCGGT
Source organism: Micromonospora sp. NPDC050187 (assembly GCF_044459745.1). NCBI lineage: Bacteria > Bacillati > Actinomycetota > Actinomycetes > Micromonosporales > Micromonosporaceae > Micromonospora > Micromonospora sp. NPDC050187. Next base: position 226,796 of record NZ_JBITJH010000004.1, on the reverse strand, counting down.
CGCAGAGCGCCTCGACCTCGGCGAGCACGTGGCTGGAGAGCAGCACGGTGCCGCCGTCACGCCGGATCCGCCGGACCTCGTCCTGGAACACCGCCTCCATCAGCGGATCCAGGCCGGAGGTCGGCTCGTCGAGCACGTACAGCTCGACGTCGGCGGAGAACGCCGCGACGATCGCCACCTTCTGCCGGTTGCCCTTGGAGTAGGTGCGGCACCTCTTCGTCGGATCGAGGTCGAACCGCTGGAGCAGTTCGTCGCGCCGTCGCCGGTCGAGCCCGCCGCGCAGGGCCCCGAGCAGGTCGATCGCCTCGCCGCCGGAGAGGTTCGGCCAGAGGTTGACATCACCGGGGACGTAGGCGAGGCGGCGGTGCAGCGCCACCGCGTCGCGCCAGGGGTCGCCGTCGAGCAGCCGCACCTCCCCGGAGTCCCACCGCAGCAGGCCGAGCAGGACGCGGATGGTGGTGGACTTGCCGGAGCCGTTCGGACCGAGGAACCCGTGCACCTCCCCCGCCTCGACGCGCAGGTCGAGCCCGTCCAGGGCCCGCGTGCTGCCGAAGGTCTTGACCAGGTCGTTGACCGAGATGACGGCCATGACGCCTCCTGTCGCTCATGAGCCGAACAGTGCACACTGTACTGACCGATGGTCAGCGTATCCACCCGCCGCCACCATGCATCGGTCAGCCGCCGCTACGCTGACGGCCGTGGAACACGAGGAGTCGGTCGACACCCGGGGCAGGATCCTGCGCACCGCGCTGGACCTGTTCTCCGCACGCGGCTACCAGCGGACCTCGCTGCGCGAGATCGCCGAGCGGCTCGGGCTGACCAAGGCGGCCATCCTCTACCACTTCCCCACCAAGCAGGACCTGCTCGCGGCCCTGGTCGAACCCCTCATGACCGACCTGGAGGCACTTCTGGCGACCGCCGGCGGGCTGCCGCCGGAACGGGATCGCTGGGCCCTGATCGAGGGGTTCGTGGACACCATGCTCGCGCACCGCCGACCGCTGGGCATGCTCTTCCACGACATGGCGCTGGTCGCCTCCGGGCCGACGTACCAGCGACTGGTGCAGTTCGCGCTGCGGGCGAACGAGATCATCGCCGGACCGACCGGCGACCGACGCGACCGGATCCGGGCCAGCCAGGTGATCGCGATGTGCTCCGACCCGGTGGTCTTCTTCCTGGACGTCCCCCCGGCCGTGCTGCGCGCCGACATGCTCGACGGGGTGCACCGGCTGCTGGACGGCCCGCCCGCCCCCGAGGTGCCGGCCGCGCCCCGCCGACCCGGCCGGCCCCGGGCGATGAGCAGCGGTCAGATCGCCACCGCCCGTCGGATGCACACGACCGGCAGGCACTCGGTCGAGGAGATCGCCGCCACCCTGGGGGTCTCCCGGGCCACCGTCTACCGGCACCTGGGCGGCGAATAGTGATCCACTTTGTGCGACAGTTCTGAGACAGTTATGAGATGCCGGCGAACGGCATCGGCTCCACCGTGTAGTGGATGGTCTGCGCGACGATCCAGCCGTCCTCGACGAGGAAGGAGTCGGCGCCGTCGAGAACCTGGAAGCCGGTGGCCTCGGCCGTCCACTCAAGGAAGCCGACCCGCCCCTCGACCAGCACGTTCGTGTAGGTGTAGCGGGCGTCCGGCAGCTCCTCGGCCAGCCACCGGGCCAGGGTGCGGGCACCGTCGCGCCCCCGGAACACGCCCCGCCGCTCCAGCACCACACAGTGCGGCGCGACGTTGCGCTCGATGTCCTCGGCGAACCGCCCCTCGGCGGCGAGGCGCAGGTGCTCGTCGAGCACCTCGTGCGCGGTGCGCGCCCGGAGATCCACGGTCATGGCACCATCATCGCGGCTCGCTCCGGCCGGCACGGCGGTTTCCGGCGCTTCGGCCACCCCGACCGGAAACCGGTGCGGCCGACGGTCGGCTGACCCGTCGGCAGCCGGATACGGCCCGCCGGCCGGGCCGAACCGTCAGGTGTCGTCGTGGTCGAGGAGGGGCCGCAACTGGTCGAGCAGCTGCGCCCGGCTGACGTTGCGCGGCAGGTCGAGCTTCAGGTCGATCCCCGGGCCCCGGACCGTCAGCAGCACCGAGGGGCTCGGGTCGCGCAGGCGCCAGTTACAAATCGCCGCGACGAGGTCGCTCCAGTGCGGTTGCAGCGTGGCCAGCGTGGCGAGGTTCGCGACCACACTGACGCCCTCGATCGCGAACGTCAGGGCGGAGACGTCACGGACGCCCTCGTACGGCAGGTCCACCTCCTCGAAGACCTCCGCCGGCAGCAACAGCCTGACGCTCGTCATGCATCTCACCTTTCACCAACGCGGCTATCCTGGCCTGTAGTTCGGGATCCAGCGGACGCAGCGACGTCGACGTGATGTCGCCGAAGAAGTGCCCCTGCACGTGATGGATGCCGAGATCGTAAAGCTGCTTGAGCGTCACCGGGGCCTCGTCGTCGAAGCCCTCGACGATGACGGGGCGGGCGCTCGGCGCGTGCCCCAGGTCGCACGCGTAACGGGCCACCTGGACCACCAGTTCCAGCTCCCGCACCGCCAGGGGATGGTGCAGGACGGCCCGGTCCACCTTGATCTGGGTCAACGGCAGTTCCGCCATCCGCGCCAGCGACGAGTAACCGACGCCGAAGTCGTCCACCGCGAAGTTGATGCGCAGTTCGCGGGCGAGGCTGGTCAGCCGGCGGTGGAAGTACGCCAGGGGTTTCTGCGGCCACCGCTCGCCCGGTCCGGGCTGGATCGCGTCCTGTTCGGAGATCTCCAGGGTGACGATCCGGGGCGTCAGGTTGGCCTCGGTGAGGGCGCTGTCCACCTGGGTGATGTAGGAGTCGCTCAACAGCGAGCGCACGGCGACGTTGATGGAGAGCGGCCTCGTGCCCTGCACGGCCGATGCCGCGTCCGCCTCGGCGTACGACCGGATCGCGTTCGCCAGCAGGAGCGCGTCCCGCTCGATGATGAAGCGGTCACCCCACTCGTGGGCCATCTGCAACGCGGCGACCGGCGCGCGGGCCTCGTCCGCCCGGCGTCGGGCGAGCGCCTCGTAGCTGTGGATGCTGACCCCGGACGGTCGCAGGTCGAGTTCCACGACCGGCTGGAACACCATGGTCATCGCGCCGATCAGCTTCTGGTAGAGGCTGAAGGCGTGCTGGTAGAGCGTCATCGGCAGCCGGCCGAAGGTGCTGCGCAGCGCGGTCATCACCTGCATCTCGGCCTGGAGCGGATCGTCGAGCGGGTCGGACTCCCAGATGGAGCGCAACATGACCGCCAGGGGCTCGCCCATGTCCAGCAGGGCGAGCGCCGGGTCCACCACGATCAGCCGGACGGTCCGGTCGTCCTCGTGGGGCAGGGGCACGCAGAGCAGCCGACGTCCCGTGTCGTTGGTGACGATCTGCCCGGGGATGGCGTTCGGCGAGTGCGCGGCGTCGGCGGCGGTGAGTTCCAGCAGGGGCCGCAGCTCCTCCTTGTTGAACCGGTCCGTCGAGCTGACCACGCGGATCACCTCGCCGGACAGGTCGACCACCGCGACCGATCCCGCGTCCAGGGCGTACCGGATGATCTCGACACGCTCGGCGGAGTCGGTCTGGTGCGACCGGCGCCCGAGCCGGGCGTCGGTGCGGAAGACCCGACCGAGCATCTGGGTGATCGAGCTGGCGTGGTCGTCGAGTGGGTTCTTGCACGGCCGGGTGGCCCCCGGGTTGGCCGGGGCGCCCAGGGACCGACGGTCGTGTCGGGAGACCGGCGGCTGGACCAACGCCGTGGTCGGCCCCCAGGTGCCCAGCAGCGGAACGGGCTCCGGCTGGAGCGCCTGCTCCATGACGAAGTTGACCATCTGCATGAAGGACACCCGGCCGCTGTCACCCGCCTCACCCCGCAGGGCGCGCAGCAGGTGGTGAGTCAGGAGTCCGTGCCGGTGCTCCTCGCTCTCCCGGGCGGGCGCGCCCGTCGGGCAGGCGAGCAGGGCGCTGTGCCGGTCGACCGGCCGGCGGTACGCCTGCATCGCCTCGACGTGCCGCAGGTGCGAGTCCTTGTAGAGACCGGCGTGGCAACAGTCCAGGATGAGGAAGGAACTGCCCTCGAACACGTCGAAGACGTCCCGCTTGAGGAACGTCATGCGCAGCCCGTTGTCCGGCTCGTGGCGCAACGCCTCCGCGTCGAGGTCCGCGGTGACGAGGTACGCGTCCAGCTGACTGCTCCACTCCGGCACGAGCGTGTGCCCGGCGAAGTAGACGAGCAGCACGTCGGAGGGGGTCGAGTCGAGCGCCAGTTCCCGCAGCCGGGCCTTGATGTCGCGCCACCTGGCGTCCCCGCCGGTGTAGAGGGTGACGTCACCGTCGTCGAAGGTGCCGATCTGCCCGTCGAGCAGCACGCCACAGACCGCTTCGGCGTCGCTCTCCGCATACCGCAGGGCGGGCAGTTGGACGTCGTATCCGCACTGGTTGACCCCGATCACGACAGCCCAACGCCTGCTCGGCGCCATCCAGCACCCCCACGGCTCCACCGTTACGAGAAGGAATCAGAACAGGGCAGGCGGTCACGGTATCGGATCGTCGAGGGACCGCCCCCTGTTCGACGAGTCGGATACCCGTCAGGTGGAGGAGAGCGCAGGTGGAGGAGAGCGCATGGAAGCAAAGCGCGGGGGAGATCCTGCCGTCAGCAGACGCGATGGAAGGCGAACGGCCGGCGGGGCGTCGACGGTCCGCGTCGGGGAGCGCCGGCCGACAACCGGTCACCGGCGGCCGGTGACCGCGTCCGTCCCGCGGCCGGCACTCCCCCTCCCCCGCGACCTGGTGCGGATCGCCGGGGCTTCCCTTCGGTTCGGCCCCGTGTCCGAACGGAAGGGGTCAGGCGGTGGCGCGCAGCGGAGCGAGCGCCTTGCTCCAGGCGACGACCTCGTCGAGGAGGGTGTTCACCGCAGGGAGGTTGTAGTCGCCCGGCTTGAAGACGCTGAAGTTCTCGAACTCGGTCATCAGCGAGAGCACGACCTGCTGGCGGACGTCGGCCATCTTGAGCTCACCGGCGATCAGCCGCAGGTGCTCCACGGCGCGGGCACCGCCGGCCGAGCCGTACGAGACGAAGCCGACGGCCTTGTTGTTCCACTCGGCGAAGAGGTAGTCGATGGCGTTCTTCAGCACGCCGGAGGTGCTGTGGTTGTACTCCGGCGTCACGATCACGAAGCCGTCGAACGAGGCGATCTTCGCAGCCCACCGCTTGGTGTGCTCCTGCTGGTACTGGCCGAACGACGCCGGGATCGCCTCGTCCAGGTGCGGCAGCGGGTAGTCGGCCAGGTCGACCAGCTCGAACTCGGCGTCGTCCCGGCGCGAGGCGATGTCGAACACCCACTTGGCGACCTGCTCCCCGTTACGGCCGGGGCGGGTGCTGCCGATGATGATCCCGATGCGGGTCATGAGGAAGTCTCCTGCACACTCGTGGCGGCCGGCCGGAACCGACCTCGTATTTGCCGCGTCAAGCAAACAGGGTGGTACTTGCTTTGTCAAGCAAGTAGGATGGGGCACGTGACGACCGAGGAGCCGCCCCGGGAGGGCCCGCTGACCGCCGACGAGGAGGCCTTCCTTCGCGCCTTCGCGCGGACGATCATCACGGTCCCCCGGGCCCTCGACGCGGACCTGCTGCGGGAACAGGGCATGTCGATGAGCGAGTACACCGCGCTCCGGCTGCTCTCCGAGGCACCCGACCGACGGCTGCGGATGAACGACCTGGCCGTCGCCGGTGCCCTGTCGCTCAGCGGGATGAGCCGGATCGTCGACCGCCTCGAGGGTCAGGGCCTGGTCCGCCGGCAACGCTGCCCGAACGACCGGCGCGGCTACCACGCGGTCCTCACCGACGCCGGCCTCGACCGGCTGCGTCAGGCCTGGCCGGCCCATCTGACGAGCGTACGGCGGCACGTCTTCGACCATCTGCGCACCGCGGACCTGTCCGCGTTCACCGCCGCCCTCCAGCGCTTCGCGGAGGACGTCCCGTGCCCTGAGACAGGGTGCCCGGACGGCGGGGCCGACCGCGCCGGCGGGACGGGTCAGACCCGGTAGAGGCCCCGGTACCGGCGGATCAGCCGCCACTGGAGCACCACGGCGGCCACGGTCAACAGGACCATCACCAGGGTCGCCGCCGCCGCGTAGCCGTACCGGAGGTACTCGAAGGCGTTGCGGTAGACGAAGAGCGACAGGTAGGTGGTGGCGTACGGGGGCGGGCCGCCGTCGGTCACCACGAACGCGGGGACGAAGGAGAACTGGAGACTGCCGATCGCGTCCCGGATCAGCAGCAGCGCCAGCACCGGAGCCATCAGCGGCAGCGTGATCCGGCGGAACACGTCCCAGCCGGTGGCGTCCTCGATGGCCGCCATCTCGTACACGTCGGCGGGGAGCGCCCGACGGGCGGCGAGCAGCACCACGAAGGTCTCCCCGATGGTGAACAGACTCATCAGGATGATCGCCGCCCGCGCGTCGGTCGGGTCGGTGAGCCACTGGGGCGGGGTCCGGCCGAAGACGGTCAGCCCGTTCTCGCCACCGAGCCGGAGCACCTGGTTGATCGGGCCGTAGAGCGGATTGAGCAGCCAGAGCCAGAGCAGCCCGTACGCGATCTCCGGCACCGCCGTGGGCAGCACGGCCGCGGTGCGGGCCGAGCCGACGGCCGGGCCGCGCCGGTGCAGCAGCAGCGCCAGGCCCAGCGCCAGCAGCAGCCGCAACGGCACCGCCACCAGGGCGAAGACCAGCGAGTTGGTCAGCGAGACCCGGAACACCGGGTCGTCGAGCAGCTCGGTGAAGTTGTCCCACCCGACGAAGCGCGGCGCGCGCAGCAGGTCGTACTCGGTGAACGCGAGGACCAGGGTGACCGCCGCGGGCAGCAGCACCAGGCCGACCAGACCGACCAGGTACGGCGCCAGCATCAGCCGCAACTGCCGACGGGAGCGGGTGTCGGGGGTCACGCCGGGTCGACCCGTCTGCCGGAGGTGGCGTCGAAGATGTGCACGTCCGGCCACGACACGGTGACCCGGACGGCGGCGCCGGACGCGGGCCGGCGGGCCGCCGGGACGCGGGCCACCACCGGGTGTCCGCCCGGCACGGTCAGGTACGCGTAGGCGTCCTCACCGATCACCTCCACCCGGTCGACCACCGCCGCGCCACCGTCGCCGGTCGACGTCGGATCGGCCAGGCCGACCGCTTCGGGACGGAAGCCGAGCCGGGTGTCGCCGCCCGCTCCCGGCGGCGGGTCGCCGACCGGGGTGAGCGCGTCGGCGGGCAGCAGGTTCATCGCCGGGGAGCCGACGAACCGGGCCACGAACACGCTCGCCGGGCGACGCCAGATCTCGTCCGGGGTGCCCACCTGCTCGACCCGGCCGTCGCGGAGCACCGCGATCCGGTCGGCGAGCACCAGCGCCTCGGTCTGGTCGTGGGTGACGTGCACCATGGTCGCGCCGAGCCGGTCGTGCAGGGCCCGCAGCTCGGCCCGCATCTCCACCCGCAGCGCCTGGTCGAGATTGGACAGCGGCTCGTCGAGCAGGAACACGTCCGGTTCCCGGACCAGGGCGCGGGCCAGCGCCACCCGCTGCCGTTCCCCGCCGGAGAGCTGCCCGGGGCGGCGACCGAGCAGGTCGGCACAGCCCACCGTCTCGGCCGCCGCCCGCGCCCGTTCCCGCGCGCGGGCCCGGGGCACGTCGCGCACCTCGAGACCGAAGGCGATGTTCTCCGCGACCGTCAGGTGCGGGAAGAGGGCGTACGACTGGAACACCATGGAGACGTTGCGCCGCCCCGGTCGCAGGGCGGTGACGTCCCGGCCGGCGATCGACACCCGCCCGCCGGTCACCGGTTCCAGTCCGGCCACCACCCGCAGCACCGTGGACTTGCCCGCGCCGGAGGGGCCGAGCACCACCAGCAGTTCCCCGCGCGCCACCGCCAGGTCGACGGCGTGCAGCACCTCCGTGCCCCGGTACGCGGCCGAGACGCCGGCCAGGGCGACACCCGCCGCGCTCACCCGTGCTCGCCCCGGGCGAAGATCGGCCGGGTGTCGGCGTCGAGCTGGCGGATCACGTCGTCGAGGCGGTCGCCCCGGAACATGGCGTTCTCCAGGATGCCGTAGCTGACGTCCTCGATCTCCGGCCAGGTGGAGACGGTGGGCAGGGCCCGGACGGTGGGGATGGCGTCCAGGAAGACCTTCGCGTTGCGCGGCGGCTGCGTCGGGTCGAGGAACGCCGGCGAGTTGGCCACCTCGACGTGCGAGGGGACGGTACGCCCGGTCGCCGCGATGATCCGCTGTCCCTCCTCGGCGATGGCGAACTCCAGGAAGCGCCACGCGGCGGCCTTGTTCTTCGCGCCGGTCGGCATGCAGTACGCGTCGGAGTGCAGCACGCCGACCGACTTTCCGTATACCGGCAGCGGGGCGACATCCCACTCGAAGCCGGTGACGGTGCGGAAGTTCGTGGTGGCCCGTCGGGAGGTCATCAGCATGGCGAGCCGCCCGTTGGCGAAGCGGGACTCGTCGTCCTCGGCCTCCACCTCCTCGTCGGTGGGCGTCACGCCGTACGCCTGGCGCAGGTCGACCAGGTTCTTCAGCGCCTCCCGGGCGGCCGGGCCCTCCAGGGTCAGCCGGGTCGGCTTCGCCGGGTCGTCGACGATCTCGCCGCCGGCCGACCACACGAACGGGGCGAGCCGGATGATCGACGGTTCGACGCCGAGCCCGTGCACCGCCGGCCGCAGGGCCGCTCCCTCGCTCTCGGTGCCCTTGATCACCGCGCCGTTGGCGGCGCGGGTCATCATGGTGGCGGTCTGCACCATGTCGTTCCAGGTCCAGCCCGCCTTCGGTTCGGGCACGCCGTACTTCGTGAACAGCGTCCGGTTGTAGTAGACGGCCAGGCTGGAGACGTTCTGCGGCAGGCAGAGCTGCTTGCCGTCCCACGTGAAGGCGTCCATCGCCACCGGGTAGTAGTCGGCCGGGTCGAGCTCTTGCGAAGCGGCGATCCGCTCGTCGAGCGGTTCGATCACGCCCTTGGCGGCGAACTGGCCGTAGAAGCGGTAGTTCATCAGGAACAGGTCCGGCGGCGCACCACCGGCGACCGAGGTCGACAGCCGGGCCAGCAGGTCCTTCCGGTCGCTGGCCTCGATGAGCTGCACCCGCGAGCCCGGCCGCGCCTTCTCGTACGCCCCGATCAGGGTGCGGTAGGCGGCGAGTTCCTCCGGCGCGCCGAAGACCAGCAGTCGCACCGGCCCGCCGTCGGACGAGTCGGAGCCGGAGCCACACCCGGTGGCGAGCAGCAGGGTGGACAGCAGCAGCGCGAGCAGCGCCTTCGGTCGCATCATCGTCCGTTCCGGTCGGGGGTGTGCAGGAAACGCCGCTGGGCGAGGACGAACACCACCAGCGCCGGCACCGTGGCGACGACCGCGCCGGCCAGGAAGACCGGGAAGTTCGTCGGGTCCAGCACCGACAGCGAGCGCAGCGCCAGCGGCAGGGTGAACAGGTCGCGGTCGTAGACGTAGACCAGCGGATCCAGGAAGTTGGACCAGGTGAGCACGAAGGTCAGCGCGGTCAGGCCGGCGGTCACCGGGCGGACCAGCGGCAACGCGACCCGCCACCAGGTCCGTACCGGGCTCAGGTCCTCCACCAGGCAGGCGTCGTACAACTCCGCCGGCAGCGCCCGGAACGCCAGGTAGTAGACCAGGACGTAGAGCGGCGAGGTGCCCACGAGCGCCGGGGCGACCAGCGGGACCAGGGTGTCGGTGAGCCCGAGCACCCGGAAGATCGCGAAGCGGGGCACCAGCAGCGCGGTCGCCGGCACCATCAGCGCCACCAGGGACGCGACGACCACGGCACCGGTGGTACGCGGGGCGAGCCGGGCCATCGCGAACCCGGCCAGCGAGGCCACCAGCACGCTCAGCGGCACGGCGACCACCGCGACCAGGACGGAGTTGAGCGAGGCCCGCAGTAACCCGCCCAGCTCGACGGCCTGCTCGTAGCCGACCGTGGCGAGCGGGTCCGGCACCAGCTGGGGCGTGGGCGACGGGGGCAGGCCGGGCTGGGTCAGCGAGCCCGAGACCAGCAGCACCAGCGGCGGCACGAAGACCAGGAGAACGAAGGCCGCGCCGAGGGTGCGCCAGACGCGCAGCGCACCCTCGGGCAACGGTGAGGGGCCGCGTCCGCGGCCCCTCACCCGGTTGTCACCGATGATCGTCCACCGCCTAGCGGAGGGTGAGCTGCCAGGCGCCGAGCCCGTGCGAGGCGGCGTAGAGGATCCGCTTGCCGGGCACGACGGTCAGCCCGGCGACCTCCACGTTCGGCATGCCGGCGGCGGCGGGGGTCCAGCTCGTGCCGCCCCGGGCCAGCCGCAGCACACCGAAGTCGGTGGACGCGTACAGGTCGCCGGTCACGTCGTCGCGGACCAGGTCGGTGGCCGGCTGGTCGCCGAAGTCGTACGACCGGTCCGCCCAGGTGGCCCCGGAACCGGCCACGGTCACCTCGAACAGGTGCCCCGGGGTGCCCGGGGTGTTCGAACCGAAGCCGCTGTAGGAGATCCACATCCGGTTCGGGTTCGCCGGGTCGACGTGGATGCTGGTGACGAAGCGGTTCGGGGTGTTGGTCGTGTCGATCCTGGTCCAGGTCACCGCCGACGCCGGCTCGGCGTCCACGTTGTGGCTGACGAACACCCGGCCGGTGCTGGTGGCCGCGTACGCGGTCGACGAGTTGCCGGCGACCCGCTCGACCACCGAGACCGCGCCGCCGGCCCGGTCGCCCCAGGCGGCGTCGGTGAGCCGGGTGGCGCCCAGCTCCGCCCAGTCACCGCACTGCGCCTCGTACGTGCCGGTCCAGGTGTTGCAGATCCGGTTCGCCTCCTCGACGGTCCGGTCGCCCAGGCCGAAGGTCTTGGTGCGGTAGACCGTGCGCCCGGTGCCGGCGAACATGGTGCCGCTGACCTTCGGGTCGCTGATCACCGGGGCGTAGAAGAGCGTGCCCGGGTGGCCGAAGATCGGGTCGGAGACCGAGATCCAGCTACCGGTGTCCCCGCCCGCGAAATTCACCTCGGGGGTGGCGTCGTAGAAGGTGTGGAACCGGAACTCGGGCTTGCCGACGTCGAAGCCGGAGGCGCCACCGTCACCGATCATCGTGTTGACCCACTGCTTGCGCTGGCCCTTGTTCTCCCAGGTGCCGTTGTCCTGGGTGCCGCCCTGCAACAGGGTGTGGTCGTGCGGGCTCACCGAGAGGCTGATGTACTGCAACGTCGTCATGCCCTTGTTGATCCCCTCGATCTTCGTGGGAATCCGGGAGAGCATCTGCTGGCAGCGGCCCTTCTGCGCGTCGGTGACCAGGCCACGGTCCGGGTTGTCGCACCACGCCGAGCGGTCCACGAACTGGCCGCTGGAACGCACCAGGCCGCCGTCGCCGGCCTCGAAGAACTGGTACGGGTTGCGCGGATTGGTGACGAGCGCGTGCTGGTCGGGGTGCATGCCGTTGGGGTGCAGCTCGTCGGTGCCGTCGTAGGTCATGTCGGTGCCGCTGACCCCGGCGTCGGTGGAGAGGACCACCGCCCGCTTGTTCGCCACGGTCTCGCCGTAGACGTACGACCCGCCGGTGTAGACGATGTCCGGGTGCCCCTTGGGGGTGTGCACGAACACGTCGTACCAGCACTGGCCGGTGCACTGGTTGTAGGTGGCGTAGCCCGGGTCGGCCGGGTTGGAGCTGGTCAGGTCGGTGAAGGTCGGCGTCGCGCCGGCCACGTCGTCGCTGCGGAACAGCCGCGAGTACGGGTTGCCGATGTTGCCCTCGTAGACGTACATCCGGGTCTTGCCGTTCGGCAGCGCGGTGACGTCGATCGCGGCGCGCGTCTGGAAGACGGCCCGGTTCAGCGACTCCTTGATCTGCGTCCAGGTGGTGCCGCCGTCCGGCGAGCGCCAGACGCCCCGGGCGTACGAGGAGGCGTAGACGACCTGCGGGTCACGCGGGTCGAGCTTGACGTAGCGGACCCCGCGCGGCGAGCAGGCGGTGGTGTTGTTGTACTCGGCGGCGTTGCCGGTGCACTCGGTGGCGTTGGCCGAGCCGTTGTGCAGGAACGTCCACCGCTTGCCGCCGTCGGTGGACTTGTAGAGGCCCCACTTGGCGGCGTCCGGCACCGGACGGGTCACCCCGGTGCAGCAGGAGCTGGACATGCCGCGCAGCGCGGTGGTGGTGGCGACGTAGAGGGTCTTCGGGTCGCCCGGCTTGATGGTGATCTCGCCGATGCCCTTGCCGGCGAGGGAGTCCTTGCCGAGCGGGCCCTGCCAGGTGAGACCCCCGTTGGTGGACTTGTACAGGCCGACGCCCGCGACGCAGCCGGAGGCGCAGGTGTTCGCCTCGCCGGTACCGACGTAGACGGTCAGACCGGTCGGGTCGTTGCGGTCGATGACGACCGCGCCGGCGGCGTTGATGCCGAGCGGGCCGCCGAGGTAGATCCAGTTGGGTTGGGGGGCGAGGATGTTCAGCGTGCCCCACACGCCGCCGCCGGCCGGGGTGGCGTACGCCCGGCACAGCAGCGGCTTGCAGTCCGGGGCGATGTCGATGGAGGTGACCCGGCCACCGGCGACGTACTCGTTCGGCACGTAGTTCCACGCGTTGCGGAACTCGGTGAACGGGTAGAGCGCCTCGCTGGGGCCGATGTTGGTCCACCGGCTGGTCGGACCGCCCCGCGCCGCGCCGCCGCGCCGCTCGGCCCGGGCGTACGCGTCCCGCGAGCGGTCCATCTGGGCGACGGTGATCCCGGCGGCCGGGTAGGCCCGCTCCAGGAACTCCTGCTGGGCGGCGTACCCGGGGCCTTCGGGCGCCATGCCGGTGTTGCCCGGCACGGACTGGTGCAGTCGCTGGAGGTGGGCGCCCAACCGGCCGGGCATCTCCCCACCGACCGGAGCGGCCGCCGGTGCGACCTCGGCGCCGGCGAGGTGGATGCCCGCGGCGCCGGTCGTGGCTACCAGGGCCGCGACCGCGAGTCCTACGAAGAGGTGGCGACGTCTGCGCTTCACGAGGGGTCCCTCCTGCCGCCCGGGTCCGGCGCCGGATTGGCGACCGCCACTGGCAGCGTCCGGTGTGGAGGATCTCAGAGCGGATCTCGGCAGACAATCCCCCGGCCGGTGGCCCTGCCCCGGCGGTCCGTCGACGATCCGTCCCGCGCAGGTGGGAGTAGGTGCGGTGGCCGGGGGTACGGGTAGCGCATGCCAAACCGTTATGAAAACTATCCCCGGATCGCGGTCGTCACCGGCGGCGACTCCGGCATCGGCCGGGCCTGCGCCGCCGCCCTGGCCGGGGCCGGCTTCGACGTCGGCGTCACCTGGCACTCCGACGCCGAGGGGGCGGAACGCACCGCCGAGGAGGTACGCGCGGCCGGCCGCCGGGCCGAGACCGCCCACCTGGACCTCACCCGGTTACCGGAGGCGGCGTCGGTCGTCGACGAGTTGGCCGACCGGCTCGGTGGGATCGGGGTGCTGGTCAACAACGCCGGGACCGGCGCGTCCACCCCCTTCGTGGACACCGCGTGGGAACAGTGGCGGGAGGTGCTCGCGGTCGACCTGGACGGGCCGTTCCTCTGTGGTCAACGGGCGGCGCGGCGGATGCAGGCCGCCGGACGCGGTGGGCGGATCGTCAACATCACCAGCGTGCACGAGCACGCGCCCCGGGTCGGCTCGGCGGCGTACTGCGCGGCCAAGGGCGGGCTCGGGTTGCTGACGAAGGTGATGGCGCAGGAACTGGCGGCGGACGGGATCACCGTCAACGCGGTCGCCCCGGGCGAGATCGCCACCCCGATGACCGGGCAAAAGGACGTCGACCCGTTCACTGAGGACCGTCCCGGCGTGCCGGTGGGGCGGCCGGGGGACGCCCGGGAGGTCGCGGCGGTGGTGGCGCTGCTCGCCTCGCCGGCCGCCGCGTACGTCACCGGAGCGTCCTGGCCGGTGGACGGCGGGATGCTGATGATGGGGCCGCAGGCCGGGTCCCATCTGCCCTCGGACGAGTGGCGGTCGGGGTGACCGGTGACCCGGGGCAGGCCGACGCCTCCTCTGTCGGCCTGCCCCGGGGGCTCGGGATGCCCCGGTCGCACGGAGGGGTGGCCCAACCTCCGGCGTTCCTCCCCCGCCACATACATGTGCCGTGGAAACCGGATATGTCACCGGTTCCCACGGTCGACCATAATGCTCTCTCCGGCCCGCGAACGAATCGTTCCGGTAACGGCGGGATTGGTTGTCATGCATCGGCAACGATTCGGTATCGCCCCCGACAACCGCAGAATGACCGACACGATTCCGTTGTCAGCCGAATGGTCAATCGTCGCGGAACGATCGGCGTACGGCACGATTCGGCGGGCTCGTCCGGTGGTTTCCCGGCCGGCCCGACGGGAATGCGCGCACAAGGCCGTCACGGGTGGCGTCGCGGCACGGTCGACGCACCCGTCGGAGGGACGGAGGAATGAGATGAGCGACGACGTACGGCGGGTGGCCCGGTCCCGCGCCGATCACCTGCCCGGCGAGACCGCCGGCGGGCGGGTCGACGCGACCGGGGTACGGCCGGGCCGGACCGGCGACTCCCGCGAGTCCGGTCCCCGGCGCGGCACCGGCACGGTGACCGGTGTCGAGGACATGCCCCGCAGCGACCTCGACCTGGGCGACACGGCGACCGACGGTCAGGCTGCCGAGGAGGCGATCGGCGCCCGGCCCGGCGAGGACCACACCGAGATCGACGACCGGCGGCGACGCTGACGGCGACCGGCCGGCGTGCCGGTCGGTCGGTCGACGTGCCGGTCGGTCGGTCGACATGCCGGTCGGTCGACATGCCGGTCGGTCGGTCGACGTTTGCGCCGCGACGGCGCGGGCAGGAGTGCGGCATGGGAACCGATGAGCGCAGGGATCGCGCGGCCACCGACGAACCGGACGGCACCACCGCGTTCGAGGCGTCACTCCGACCGCCGGGAGAATCGTTGCGGAGCACCGACGACACCGGCGACGACCTCGGCGGGCCGGCACCCGACGAGGGACGGCCGGCGACCACGACCAGCCGGGCCGGCTACGACGTCGACGACGTCTCCGGCAGTTCGGATCCGGCCCGGTACGAGTAGCCGGTCACGGCCGGACCGGTTCCGGACCGGCTCAGCGTGAACCGCCGCGCACCGCCCGGGCCTCGGTCATGCCCCGGTTGGCCAGCGCGTCGGCCCGTTCGTTCTCCGGGTGCCCGCTGTGCCCCTTCACCCAGTGCCAGGTCACCTCGTGCCGGTCGCAGGCGGCCTCCAGCCGCTGCCACAGGTCGGCGTTCTTCACCGGCTGGCGGGCGGCGGTGAGCCACCCGTTGCGCTTCCAGGAGGCGAGCCAGCCGGTGATGCCGTTGCGCACGTAGGTGCTGTCGGTGTGGATCCGTACGGTGACCGGGCGGGTTAGGCTCTCCAGGGCCCGGATGGCGGCCATCAGCTCCATCCGGTTGTTGGTCGTCGCGGTCGACTCACCCCCGCTGATCTCCCGCTCGTGGGCACCGTAGCGCAGCACCGCTCCCCAGCCGCCCGGTCCCGGGTTCCCGCTGCACGCCCCGTCGGTCCAGATCTCCACGACCCTGCCGGTCGTCGCCCCGCCCGGGTCGACCGTCGTCTCCACCATGCCCGGCAACCTACCGCCAGCGTCCCGGTCCCCCGCGCGCGGCGATCCCGGCGGGCGGGTCGACGCCCGGTGCCCGACGCGGCGGACCGCTCGGACAGTGCGCGGCGATCCCGGCGGGCGGGTCGACGCCCGGTGTCCGAGGCGGCGGACCGCTCGGACAGAATGGCCCGGTGGGTGGGCGCGGCACGGGACGCAGGACGACGGACACCTCGGCGTGCCCGTGCGGCACGGGGCGCGGCTACGGCGAGTGCTGCGCACCGCTGCACCGCGCCGAGACCAGCGCGGCGACGGCCGAGGCGCTGATGCGGTCCCGGTTCTCCGCCTTCGCCGTCGGCGACGTCGACCACCTGCTGCGTAGCTGGCATCCCCGTACCCGGCCGGCCGAACTGAGCCTCGACCCCGGGATGCGGTGGACCCGGCTCGAGGTGCTCGCGACGGACGGTGGCGGCCTCTTCGACACCACCGGCACGGTGGAGTTCCGGGCCCACTACCGGGACCGGGGCCGTCCCGGCACGCTGCACGAACGCAGCCGATTCCGCCGCGAGGGCGGGGAGTGGGCCTACCTCGACGGGCTGACCGACGGCGCTTGACCCCGCCCGGCACCGGCGATCAGCCGGCCGTGCCGCCCCGGTGGGGGGCCTGGGCCTCGCCGTCGGCGGCGGTCACCCGGGCCCGCCGCTCCCGCTCCGCCTCGGCCTGGCGGCACAGGGCCCGGGTCAGCGACTCGGGCAGGACCACGTCCCGCACCTCGGCCCGCTCGACCAGCACGCCCCAGGGTCGCCCGCACGGCCCGTCCACGGCCGCGCTCAGCGCGGCGTTGATCCGTTCCCGGTCGCCGATGACGGTGTCGAGATCCGCCCCGCCGATCACCGACCGCAGGGCGGTCCGCGCCACCTGGAGCAGAGCCGACGGGTAGTCGCGCACGTCGACCAGCGCCTTCACCGGGTCGACCACCCGGTGCCGGACGACCATGTCGACGGTGAGGGGCACGTTGTCCCGGGTGATCGCGCTCTGCGCCGGGATCTGGCTCACCACGGTCTGCACGCTCACCCGGACCATCCGGTCGGCGGCCGGCACGATCAGGTGCAGGCCTGGCTGACGGATCCGGTGGTGTACCCGCCCGAAGCGGAAGACGACTCCGCGCTGGTGCTGCTGCACCACCCGGACGCTCGCCACCAGCAGGACCGTCACCAGGACGACGACGGCCAGACCGATGATGGCGGCTACCATGTCCCCTCCGGTTCCGGCAGGCCCCACTTCCCCGAGCCGGCGGTTACCCGTTGCGCCGCCGGCCACTCCCGAAGTCCCGCTCCCGGGCCGGGCCACCGGCTGTCGGCTCCGACCGCTCCGGCGGCCACGACGTCGGGTCGCCCTGGCTCCGGGGCGGCTGATCGCTAGGACGCCTGGCGGACGGGCATGTCGGCCAGCCACACATCGGCCAGGTCGCTGAGGGGGACGTCGAGGGCCTGGCTGAGGCAGACCACGGTGCCGAACGCCGGTGCGGGAAGGCGGCCCGCCTCGATCTTGCGCAGCGTCTCGGGGGAGATGCCGGCTGCCAGAGCCACCTCGACGAGGCTGCGGCCGGTCCGCGCGGCCCGGAGGGCGGCTCCGAGGCGCTGGCCTGCTGCGATCTGTTCGGCGGTGAGTGGTTGGCGAACCATGCCAGCAGGATACCCCCGGAGCATTCCCGGCCTGACGTGGTATAAAAATACCGCAAACGGAGAGGGAGGCTGTCGTGATCGAGCTCAAGTCCGCCGAGGAGATCGGCCGGATGGCGGTGACCGGCCAGTTCGTCGGCGAGTTGCTCGCCGAGCTGAGCGGTGTCGCCGCAGTCGGCGTCAACCTGATGGACCTCGAACACCATGCCCGCCGCCGGATCTCCGAACGCGGCGCCGAATCCTGCTACTGGGACTACGCCCCTTCGTTCGGCCGTGGCCCGTTCCGCAACGTGCTGTGCCTGTCGGTCAACGACGCGGTGCTGCACGGCCTGCCGCACGACTATGTCCTGCGGGACGGTGACCTGCTCAGCATCGACATGGCGGTCGGCATCGACGGCTGGGTCGCCGACTCCGCGCTCTCCGTCGTCGTCGGCACGCCCGACCCGGCCGACCTGAAGCTCATCGAGGCCACCGAGGTCGCGCTGGAGGCCGCCATCACCGCCGCCCAGCCCGGCGGCCGCCTCGGCGACATCTCCGCCGCGATCGGCGACGTCGCCCGCTCCTACGGCTACCGCGTCAACGCCGAGTTCGGGGGCCACGGCATCGGCCGCACCATGCACGAGGCCCCGCACGTCTCCAACGACGGCCGCGCCCGGCGCGGCATGAAACTCGTACCGGGCCTCACCATCGCCATCGAGCCCTGGTTCTGCCGCTCCACCGACAAGATCACGTTCGACAAGGACGGCTGGACGATCCGCTCCGCCGACGGCTCCCGCACCGCCCACTCCGAACACACGGTCGCCATCACGGCTTCCGGCCCCCAGGTCCTGACCCGCCGCCCCACGCACGGCGTCACCTCGGCCGATCCCACCAGGAAGCCCGCCACAGCCTCCTGACCCACTGCCCGCCACGAGCCGTGACCCAGGGCGTTCCCGGGGCTGGGCCTGCCGCAACTTCCCGAAGCGCGGCGAGTCTCCGACGCATGGCCGGGGCCTCCTTTGGGCTCGTTCGGGACGCTGGGAGAGACAGCGATCCGGGTGCCCTGGTGGCTCCGGTGGTGGCGGAGGGTAGATGGGGGACCACGACAACCGTGAGTTCGTCGGAGGACAGCCGGGGCAGACCGGTGATCCAGCTCGCAGAACCCATGGTGCGCGTGGGGTTTAGCGTTGGTGGAGGTGGTGAACCATCAGGTCGACGTCGACGAGAGGGGTACCCGTGCCCAGCGCCTCCCAGAACTATCCCAGTCAGCAGGTCGGCCTTCCCGACGATGTGACCGACCCGCTGCTGTGGCGGCTCGGCTTCGACGTGGCACGCGCCCACCAGCTCGACGCGTCCGGCCGGTGCGGAAACCTCGGCTGCCCCGACGAGCCCGGACCGTGCCCGGCCCTGCGTCAGGCAGAACGGGCGATGCGGCTGTCCCGGCAGGACGCCGGGAAGTCCTCCACGGTCTCCCCGGCCGACGGCTCCTCCTCCGACGGGGTGCGGATGCCTCGGCGGGTGCCCGGGTCGGGACTGCGGGCGGCCTGACCGGCCGGGAAGCCCCCGTCCCGCCCCGGGTGCGGTTCGACGGGCACCCGGGGAGCGACTCTGCGATTGTGGGGCACTCTTGGCCAGATACAGGTCGCTTCGGGCCGGTCCCCCGGCGGTAGGGCGAGGACGCCTCTGCCGCCGGGATCCTGGAACTCAGTGGGCCGACAGCGTTCCGCTGATCTCGTTGGGAGTCGCGGCCAGCTCCACCGAGCCGACGATCTTGCCGGTGGTGAGGTCGAGCCGGTGCACCTTCTTGGCGGCGGGCTCGGTGACGTAGGCGGTGTCGCCGCGGACGAACAGGGCCGGGCGAGGTTCCTGCCAGTCCATCGGCTCCTTCCAGGCAGCGACCACGGGCCATGCGCTGGTGAACGTGCCGGCACCGGGATCGATCACGTGCAACTTGCCGTCGGTGCCGAGGATCAGGCCCTCGCCCTTCGGGCCGCGGGCCAGTGAGCGGAAGCTGTAGCTGACGCCCTCGGGCATCGGCACCACCTTCAGCGAGTTCGCGGCGGTGTCGATCAGCGCGAACTGCCCGGGGAACTCACGCTCCGCGTCCGGTTCGATCTTGTAGTCGCCGAGCAGGACGGGCGAGGCGTCGCTGCCGACCTGGGTGCCGACCGCGCCGTACGCCCGGTCGCTCTTGACCTTGACGAAGGCACCGTTCTTGAACAGCAGGACCCCGTCCTTGCAGCCGAATCCGACGACCTCGCCCTGGGCGACGGCTTCGCCGTGGACGCCGGGGCATTCCTCGCTGCGGGCGATCTCCTTGCCGTCCTTGTCGAGCGCGATCGCGCCGGGCCGGGACTCCTCGGTGCCAAGAGTGACCACGAGGGTGCCGTCGCCCAGTTCGACCGCTACGCCGTGGTGCGGCTGGGCGGTCTTGTACTGGCGTCCGGTGGGCTTGCCGTCGACGAGGTCCTTCGGGTCGAAGCTGTGCACCTCTCCGGTTCCGTCGGTGAACAGGATGGTGCGGTCGCCGTGCAGCACGACGTGGCCGGGCTTAGCGCCGGGGTAGGTGATGTCGGTCATCTTGCCGGCGACGGCGTCGAGCACCTGGAAGCCGCGCTCGGTCGAGACGAAGACACCGGTGTCGTTGCCGGCCGGGTTCAACCGGTTGAACCCGTCGAGGGCGACGGTGTGCGCCACCTTCAGGGTCTCGCCGTCGAGCACGTAGATGCCGCCCTCGTAGGTGACCGCCACCGGCTCCTGCACCGAGGCGGTGGTGGACGAGGCGGAGGGGGATGCACTCTCGCTCCTCGTTTCGGACGCGCAGGCGGTGAGTGCCAGTGAGGCGACCATCAGCGCGGCCAGACCATGACTTCTGCGTCGGATCACTACTGCTTCCTTCCAACGGGAATGGCAATCATTTTCAACAAATGTACGGGAGGGTGCCCGCACGGGCGCCACCGGGGGTCAGCCGCTCAGACCGCCGATGATCGCCTCGGAGTTGAAGCGCATCATGTCCAGGTAGCTGGCGGCGTCGCCGTCCACGTCGCTCAGTGATTCCGAGTACAGCCCGACGACACGTACCTTGATGCCGGCCTCGGCGGCGAGGACCTCGGCGATGCGCGCGGGTTGGGCGGTGTCGGCGAAGATGGCCGGCACGTGGTGGGTTTCGATGGCAGTGACCAGCGAGGCGAGGTCGGAGGCGCTCGGCGACGCCAGGGTCGTCCCGCTCGGGATGATCGCGCCGACGACCGTGAGGTCGTAGCGTTGGGCGAGGTAGCCGAAGACATGGTGGTTGGTGACCAGGACCCGGCGCTTCGCCGGAATCCCGGCGAAGCGCTCGGCCAGCTTGACGTCGAACTCGCTCACTTCGCCCGTGTACGAGTCGGCACGCTGCCGGACGACATCGGCGTCCACGCCGTCGACATGCGTGATGATCTCGTCGGTCAGCAGCCGCACCGCGGTGACGACGCGCGCCGGGTCGGTCCAGAAGTGCGGATCGGGAAGCCCGGCGGCGTCGCCGTCCTGGTACTTCAACGGATCGATCCGCGCACCCACCTCGACGGTGGGGGTGCCCTCGGATCTCGCGGCCGTCACATGGTGCAGCACGCCCTCCTCGAGCCCGAGGCCGTTGTAGACGAGCAGGTCGGCCGTCTGCATGGCGTGCGCCTCCCGTGCCGAGATGGCGAACGAGTGCGGGTCGGCGTTCGGCTTCATGAGCACGCTGACCTCGGCCTGGTCGCCGACGATCTCCGCGACGACGTCGCCGAGGATGTTCGTGGTCACGACGATGCGCGCCCGGTCCGGCGAGGTGCAGGCGGTTCCGCCGGCCAGCAGGACAGCCGCGGCGGCGAGCGCCGTCAGGAGTTTGGATGCCCTCACCGGCCGACCTCCACGACGAGATCCGGCCGCTCGGCGACCCGTATGGTGCGGGCCGTGCGCAGGCCGTCGCGGTAGTCGATCTCATGGATGATCCGGGCAGCCGGCTCGGCCAGGTAGGCGCGGTTGACATCGAGCGTGAGGTTCGCGGCCGACACGGACTTCTGCGCGAGGAGCTTTCCGGTCGCGAGGTCGTAGCTGATCAGAGTGCCGGACGTGTCGATGGCGAGCACCGTGCTGCCGTCCGCCGGTGACACCGCCGCTACCAGCTCACGTCCGGTGGCCGGGAGGTACCGCAGGGTGGCCTTGGCGGCGTTCACCGACCAGATTCCGGCGCGATCAGCGACCGCGGCCTCGTTGCTACGCGGGCGGTACCCGAACGTGTCCGCTGAAACCGGGGAGCGTGGGCTGTCCAGCACCTTGGCGGTGAGTTTCTCGCCCTCGAGCTTGACGCGTACGAGACTGTCCTCGCAGGCGACGACCGCGCCGCCGCGCAGGACCGCCCAGCCGCGCGGCGCCGCGCACGGAACATCCAGGGCGCCGGTCGGCTCGCCGCGCTCGTTCATGGCGGTGATGCGGCTCGCCGGCCGGGCCGGATCGTCGCCGACGGCGACGAGGAGCTGGTCCGCGTACGGCACCGCCAGCGCCGTCGAGCTGCGGGAGTCGATCGTGGCCAGTGTGGCGACCTTGCCGGCTTCGAGTTCGCGGCGGTCGAGCACGGTGACCTTCCCGTCGGCCGTACCGATGGTGGTGTGGGCCCCGGAGCCGGCGATCGTCCGGACCGGGGCGTCGAGCGTCAGGACGCCGACCGAGCGGGCCGGCGCCCGGTAGTAGTGGACGTGGTCCGTGTGATCCACCGTCCACACCCCGGCGTCGACGATCTCGAGTTTGCGCTCACCGTCGCCGACGTAGACGAAACGGCCGTCCTCGGTGACCCGCTCGGCGCCGTGCGACAGGCTGACCTCCTTCTCCGACGCGGTGGCCAGGTCGAGCAGGTGCAGCCGCCGGGCGCCGCGGGTCGCGTACGCGATGGCCGACTGTGCCTCGGACAACTCCTCGGCGCCGGCGACGTAGCCGTGTGGTTTCTCTTCGGCGGTCTGTTGTTCGTTCGTCGAGCCGCACGCGGACATCGCGAGCGTGATGCTCAGGGCTGCGGTGCAGGCGAGGCGCCTGGCGCTGGTGATGATCACGAACTTCCTTCCAGCGAGGGGACAGCGGTGGGCGAGGGGGTCGCCGACCGGCGACGCAGCACTGCGGTCGTGACCCGGCGTGCCCCGAGGATCGTGAAGAAGATCAGTACGGCGACGGCGGCGATCGTGGCGCCGGCGGCGGTCGCGGCGTACCAGGAGATCCACAGGCCGATCACGGTGGCGGCCGAGCCGATCACGAAGCTGGTCAGCATCAGGGCGGGCAGCCGTCGCGCCACGAGCATGGCCGCCGCCGACGGTGCGATCAGCATGCCGAAGGCGAGCAGGGTACCCACGACGCTGAAGGCGACCGCCATCGTGATGGTGAGCAGCGCCAGCATCACCGCGTTGGCGAGACCCGGGCGCAGGCCGAGCGTCCGGGCCTTACGCGCGTCGAAGGTCAGGGCGAGGAACGGCCGGTAGTACGCGGCGGAGACCGCCGCGACCAGGGCGACGGCGACGCCCAGCATCAGCAGGTCAGGCCATCGGATCGCCAGCACGTCGCCGAACAGGAAGGCCGTCAGGTCGGTCGCGAACGACCGCGAGTGCGACACGACGATGACCCCGACCGACAGCATCCCGACGAACAGCAGCCCGATGCTGGTGTCGCGCCCGAACTCGCGGCTGTGCCGCAGGGCGTTGAC
The DNA here is from genome assembly GCF_044459745.1 of Micromonospora sp. NPDC050187. Taxonomy (NCBI): domain Bacteria; kingdom Bacillati; phylum Actinomycetota; class Actinomycetes; order Micromonosporales; family Micromonosporaceae; genus Micromonospora; species Micromonospora sp. NPDC050187. Next base: position 203,850 of record NZ_JBITJH010000004.1, on the reverse strand, counting down.
CCCGACCGCCATGGCGAAGGCGCTGGCAGCGGCCCCGACAACGAGGTTGCCGCCGAGGATCGACGCGATCGCGACCCCCGGCAGCATGCCGTGGCTCATCGCCTCCCCGAGGAAGGTCATTCCGCGCGCGATCACCCACACGCCGACCAGCGCGCACACCGCGGCCAACAGCACGCCGCCGACGAGCGCGCGGACGACGAAGGACACGGTGAACGGCTCGACCAGGGACGACATCACCCGGCCGACTATACTGACACTGAAAACGACTACCATTAAGGGGGCGGGTTGAGCCTCGACGTCCTGACCGCCGAGCATGTCGGCTTCCGATACGCCGGCGTCCCCGTACTGCACGACGTGAACCTGCGCGTCGAATCCGGGTCCACGCTGGCCCTGACCGGCGCGAACGGCTCGGGCAAGAGCACGCTGCTGCACCTGCTGGCCGGCGTCGAGGAGCCGACCGAAGGCAGCGTCCGCCGCCGGCCGGGGACCCGCCTCGCCCTGCTGCCACAGCGCACCAGCGACATCGACGCTCTTCCGCTGACGGTCGCCGAATGCGTGCAGATCGGACGGTTCACGCTGCGCCGCCGCCTCAGCCGCGACGATCGCGCCTCGGTGGCGATGATCATGCAACGGCTGGACATCGCCCATCTGGCCCGCCGGCGGCTCCGCGAACTGTCCGGCGGCCAGCGCCAGCGCACTCTCGTCGCGCAGGCGCTCGTCCAGGACGCCGACGTCTACGTCCTGGACGAGCCGACAGCCGCCCTCGACACCCGCAACCGGCAGCGTGTCCACGAACTGCTCGCCGAACGCGTCCTTGCCGGCGCGGCAGTGGTCATCGCCAGCCACGACCCCGCCGAGGCCGCGCTCGCCGAGCGCACCGTACACCTCGAGGCCGCCATGCCGAATGCCGTCGCCACGCTGTCGGTCGACGCGGACGAGCCCCGAGCCGTGTCCTTGACCGCCTCGTCCGCAGATGTGAGGGTCCAGGACCCCAGGGCGTGATCGCCTGGTCCGTCGTCGACACCGGACCAGGCGATTTCCACTTCGCAACAGGTACTAGCGCTGCCGGCGGGTCGGCAATATTCTCCATCTCGCGCGAGGGTTGTGGAGTTCCTTTACACGCCTCGTGCCGTCACCGGCTGCGAGGGAGATGCCCATGTTCTTCGACAACCCCGAACTGGACCGCCGGACACTGTTCCGGGCCGGCCTCGGCGCGGCAGCGGTCGCCGTGGTCGGGAGCGAACTCGCGCTGCCAACGGCCGCGCAGGCCGCTCCCGGCGACGACCTGGACTGGATCCTCGGCTGCGACGAGTGGGGCGCCCGCCCGCCCAAGGACCCGCTGGCGGTCAGCACCATCCCCACCAACAAGATCATCGTCCACCACATGGCCTACCCGAACACACCGGACTTCTCGCAGGAGCAGGCCGTCCGGCTGGCCAAGAGCTGCCAGGACCTGCACATGGACGGCAACGGCTGGTCCGACACCGGCCAGCACTTCACCGTCAGCCGGGGCGGGTACGTCCTGGAGGGACGGCGCGGCAGCCTGGACACCCTGCGGGCCGGCGAGCGCCAGATGGTCTCCGCGCACTGCCCCGGCGAGAACGGCCGGTCCATCGGCATCGAGAACGAGGGCACCTACGTCTCCGAGACGCCCCCGCAGGCGCTGCTGGACTCCCTCGTGAAGCTCTGCACCGCGATCTGCCAGCGGTACGGGCTGCACGCCCACGACATCTTCGGCCACTGGGACTTCCGCGCCACCCTCTGCCCCGGCGCGATGTTCTACCGGGAGTTCCCCGCCCTCCGCCGGCGGGTCTTCACCGCGCTCGGCACCGACCTGGCCGACGTGCCGGCCCGGCGGTGGCCGGACATCTGGCGGTTCGTCGGTGGACCGGTGGTCCGGGTGGCCCAGTACCTGCTCGGCCACCACGGCTACCCGGTCGCGGTCAGCGGCACCTTCGACGCCGCCACGGTGGCCGCGGTGCAGGACTGGCAGGCCCGCAACGGCATCCCGGTCGACGTCGACGCCACCCTCACCGGCCCGACCTGGGAGACCCTCGCCCCCGAACTGGGTCGGGACGCGACCGGCCTGCCGATCAGCGCGGTGCAGTACATCCTCAACGTCAAGGGGTACGCCGACGTCACCATCACCGGCGAGTACGACTGGGTGACCAAGAAGGCGCTCCAGGACCTCCAACGGCTGCACGGCCTGCCCAGCCACGGCAAGGTCGACACCAGCACCTGGTGCGCGGTGGTCGGCGGCGTCGTCCGCCAGTCGTTCCGGCGCGGCTGACCCGCCGTCTCGTTCGACCGATCCGGGCCGGGCACCACCGGTGCGGGTCGGTCCCGGTCCTGCCAGACGGACCTGGAGCGCACGTCTGGCGGTGGGGGAACGCCCGGCGGTGGACGGGGCAGGACGTCCACCGCCGGGCGCGCCCCAACGGCCGGGGTGCCACCGCACGCACCCGGACGCGGACGTATCGTCACGACATGACGTACACGGCGGACGGTCCATGGTGGACCCTGCTGCCGGCGTACCGGGTCAGCCAGGTGACCGGGGCGGACCCGCAGCTGGTCGAGCTCGCCCTGGACCCGCTGCCCGACGACGCCCCGGCGGTCGTGCGGTTCCGTCCGGTGACCGGGGTGTCCGCCGCCACGCAGGTGGCGACGCTGCTCGACGCGGCCGACCGGGCCGCCGTCGCGCTGTTTCCCCGCTGGCTGCCCGGAGCCGACCGGCTCGACGGCCCCGGCGCGCTCGGCACCGGGGCGGTCCGCGCCCTGGCCGCCCGGGTGGCCGCCGGGTCCCGCGGGTTCGGCCCGTTCCTGACCGAGCTGGCCGAGCGCGCCCTCAGCGGCGCGACGACCGACCGGCGACCCGACGCCGGCACCCGCTTCCCGGCGGAGGTGCGAGCCGCCGGGCTGGTGCGGGTCCTCGCCGACGCCTACCACCGCCGGTCGGTCGTCCTGCTGGTCCGGATGCCCGACGGACTCACTCCCGCCGACGAGCGGGCCCTCACCGCCGCCGCCGAGTGGTTCGTCGAGCACGGCCGGTGCGCGGTCTGGCTGACCGGGGCGGAACTGCGGACGGTGGACCGGGTCCGCCCGGTACGGATCACCCTGCCCGGCGTGCTGACCCGGCTCGCCGCCGAGCCCGCCGACTCGCCGGCGAACCCGACGGGTGGGTGGTCCCACCCACCGGATCCGCCCGCGTCGACCGACACCGGCCCGCCGTCGACGCCCACGCTCCGGGTGCCGCCGACGTCCGGCCTGCCCCGCGCCGACAGCGCCGCCGAGCAGGCGCTGGAGCGTGCCCTCACCCGGCACCACTGGGCGTACGGGCGCCGCTGGAACCACACCCTGACCTGGCACACCCTGGCCCGGCCGTACCGGCTCGACCTGTTCTGGCCGGTGGAGGGCCTGGTGGTGGAGGTGGACGGTCCGGAGCACCGGGAACGGCTGCGTTACGCCGACGACCGCCACCGGGACGCCCAGCTGCAACTGCTCGGGCACGACGTGCTCCGGTTCACCAACGACCAGGTGCTCTCCGACGTGGACGCCGTCGTGGGCACCATCCGGGACCTGCTGGCCGGACGACGCCCGGCCGGAGTGCGAGACGAGGAGACGAGACACCATGTCGACCGCTGACGCCCTGCCCCACCTGACGCCGAACCAGATCAACGCCCTGGTCGTGCTCATGGTCGAGGCGCGCGAGCTGACCAACACCGAGCTGCGCGAGCTGGCCGGCTTCGCGCTCACCGGCGCGGACAACGCCAAGCTGGTGAAGCTCGGCCTGGTCAGCACCGACCGGTCGCAGCGGCCCTTCTCGCACGAGCTGACCGAGCACGGCTGGCACGTCGCCCGGAAGTTGCACACCGCACGCCCGCCCCGCCAGAGCGGGTCGGCCACCCGGTCGCTGCTCACCGTCCTGACCAACGTCGACCGTGGACTGGACCGGTTGCGGATCAGCCAGGCCGACTTCTTCCGTCAGGACGCCCCCGGCGCGGGCGCCGACGCCCCGACGCGCGACGACGACACCACGACCCTGGCGGCCGACACCGCTCTGGCCGCCGACACCGCCGACCCGGCCACGACCGCCGGGCCCGCCACGACCGGATCGCCCGACGGCGACGCGCAGACCCTGGTCCGGGCGGCCTACCGGGAGCTGGCGGTCACCCCGGGGGCCTGGGTCGGCCTGGCCGACCTGCGCGAACTGCTCGACGAGTACGACCGGGATGTGGTGGACGCCGCGCTGCGCGCCCTGGTGCGCCAGAACGACGTGCGGATCATCCCGGTGGCCAACTCCAAGTCGCTGACCGCCCGGGACCGGGCCGCGGCCGTGCTCATCGGGAACGAGGCGAACCACGCGCTGTCGATCGGACCGGCATGATCGACGCGGCGGAACGGGCCGCCCTGGAGGCGTTGAGTTTCAACCCGGCGGCCACCCCCGACGACGTCTGGCGGCCCTCCCCGCACGACGTGCCGGAGCTGCACGAACGGGTGGTCCAGGAGATCCTGCACGGAGTGGGACGGGCACGCACCGCCGACGTCGGCCAGCCCCTCGGCGTGGCGATGCAGGGACGCGCCGGCTCGGGCAAGACCCATCTGCTCGGTGCGGTACGCGACCAGATCCAGCGCCGGGGCGGCTACTTCTTCCTGGTCAGCATGATCAACGGAAGGACGTTCTGGGAGAGCGTCGCGCTCGCCCTGGTGGAGGGGATGGGACGCGATGCCTTCGGCTGGGGCACCCAGCTCACCACCCTGCTGCGCCGGCTCACCGCCCAGCTCGGCATCCCCACCGAGGTGCGGGACGCGGTCGCCGGGCGGCGTCCGGTCACCCGCGCCGACCTGGACACCTTCGTCCGCGCCCTGCGCGACTACGACCGGGAGGTGGGCCGGGACACCCAGGACACCGCCCGGGCGCTGGTGCTGCACGGCTCCCTCGACTACGAGGCCCAGGACGTCGGGTACGCCCATCTGATCTCCGAACCCGGGGACCCGGCTGCGCGGGCGTTCTGGGGGCTCGGCGGAGCGGTCCGCTCGCCCCAGCAGATCGTGCAGGACATCTCCCGGCTGACCGCGCTGACCCTGGAGCCGACGGTCATCGCCGTCGACCAACTCGACACGCTCTTCGCGCAGACCAGCACCTCGCTGTTCGCCCGGCACGAAGGGCTGGAGGACGCACACGCGCGGACGGTCGGGCCGGTCGCCGACGGGCTGCTGACCCTGCGCGACGTCACCCGCCGCACCCTGACCGTACTCTCCTGCCTGCCCGACACGTGGGAACTGCTGACCCGCAGCGCACCGACACCGGTCGCCGACCGGTTCCGCACCGCCGTCCTGCCCGACCGGATTCCCAGCCCCGAGATCGGGCGGGCGCTGGTCGAGAAGCGGTTCACCGCCGCGTACCGGGAGCTGCGCTTCACCCCGCCCCACCCGACCTGGCCGATCGCGCCGGAGGCGTTCGCGGACGCGTCGAACCTCACCCCACGGGCCCTGCTGCGTCGGGTCGACCGACACGTCACCGCCTGCCGGGACCGTGACGAGGTCACCGAGCTGGCCCGGCTGATCGACGTGCCGGCGGCCGGGTTCACGCCGCAGCCGGCCCCCGCACGGGTCGCCCGCGCCGGGCTGGACCGGCTCGACGAGCGCTTCGCCGAGCTGGTGCGGACGGCCCGCGTCGACGACGCGCTGGACCCGACCACCGAGGACACCCGGATGCCGGAGCTGCTGGGACCCGGACTCGCCGCCTGGATCGGCGAGCAGGCGACAACCGGTGCGACGTACCGGCACGACCCGCCGCCGGGACGGAAGCCGGCGCTGCACGGGCGGCTGGTCGAGGTGCTCGACGAGGCCACCGAGAACGAGGCGCACTGGTGTTTCCGGGCGATCGGCAGCGGCAACGCGATCGCCGTGCTCAGCCGGATCCGGGCCGCCTGCACGTTGGCCGGACTGGACCGGGCGGTGCCGCAGCGGCGACTGGTGCTGCTGCGCAACGGCCCCTGGCCGAGCGGCCGGCGCACCAGCGAGGTGCTCGACGCGTTCCACGCGGCCGGTGGCGTCACACACCCGGTCGCCGAGACCGACCTGCGGGTCCTGGCCGCACTGCGGGCGCTGGCCGCCGAGGGCGACCCGGCGTACCCGGACTGGCTGCTCGCCCGACGACCGGCCAGCGGCACGGCGCTGTTCGGCGCGGTGCTGGGCGACCCGGGTGGCGGCCGGCCGGACCGCCCGGCGGGACCGTCCGCCGCCGACGTGGCGGGGGACGCAGGCCGTCCGGCCGAGCCCCGCTCCCCCACGTCGGCCGCCCCACCGGCGGACGCCCCGCATCCGTCCGCACACGCCCCGAACTCGTCAGTGGACACCGCCGGACCGACAGACACGGACGGGTTGACGCCGGACACCGCCGGACCGACAGGCACGGACGGGCCGACGTCGGACCCTGCCGGGCCGCCGGACACCGCCGGGCCGGTGACCGGCGGGGGTGGACCGGAGTCGGCCGACAGCGGCCGGGCGGACACCGGCGTCCGGGCTGTCCGCGCCATCCAGCTCGGACATACGACGGACGGTGCACGGCCGTTCGAGGTGGACCTCGCGTCACTGCGCCGGCACAGTGTGGTCTTCGCCGGCTCCGGATCCGGCAAGACGGTGCTGATCCGCCGCCTGGTCGAGGAGTGTGCCCGGCAGGGGGTCTCGGCGATCGTGCTGGACCCGAACAACGACCTGGCCCGGCTGGGTGACCCCTGGCCGCACCCGCCGGCCGGCTGGCTCCCCGGTGACGGGGAGCGTGCCCGGGACTACCTGGAGCAGACGGAGGTGGTGGTCTGGACGCCCCGGGTCACCGCCGGGCGTCCGCTGAGCTTCCAGCCGCTGCCCGACTTCACCCCGTTGCGGGACTCCCCCGACGAGTTCGACCAGGCGATCCGCTCGACGGTCGAGGCGCTCGCGCCCCGGGCCGGGGTGGCCGGCACGACGAAGCTCGCCCAGCAGGGCAGGGCGGTGCTGACCGAGGCGTTGCAGGCGTACGCGCGCAGCGGTCTGGTGGGACTGCCCGGCTTCACCGAGTTCCTCGCCGCACTGCCCGACGGGGTGAGCCGGATGGCCCGGGCCGACAAGCTGGCCCACGAGGTGGCCGAGACGCTGAAGGCGGCCATGGTGACCGACCCGCTGTTCGGGGGTGCCGGCACCCCGGCCGATCCGGGCACGCTGCTCACCCCGTCGGCGGGTCGGCGGGCCCGGGTGTCGGTGATCAGCTTCGTCGGGCTCGTCTCGGACGCGCAGCGGCAGAGCTTCGTCAACCAGCTCCAGATGGCGCTGTTCGCGTGGATCCGCCGGCATCCGGCCGGGGACCGACCGCTGGGTGGGTTGTTCGTGATGGACGAGGCGCAGACGCTCGCCCCGTCGACCGGACACACACCGTGCACGGCCAGCTCGATCGCGCTCGCCTCGCAGGCCCGCAAGTACGGGCTGGGGCTAGTCTTCGCCACCCAGGCGCCGAAGGGGCTGCACAACCAGATCTCCGGCAACGCGACCACCCAGTTCTTCGGACTGTTGAACTCGCCCGCGCAGATCGAGGCGGCCCGGGGACTGGCCCAGGCCAAGGGCGGGCGGTTGCCGGACATCGGGTTGCTGGGCAGCGGGGAGTTCTACGCCGCCGGGGAGGGCTTCTCGTTCGTGAAGGTGCGGACGCCGATGTGCCTGACTTACCACCCGCCGGCTCCACTCACACCGGAGGAGGTGGTCGCCCGCGCGCAATGACAGCTCGGCGCAGCAGCACGACACTCCGTCGCTGCGTCGTGGCAGCGCGTCTTGACTTACCTTTCCCGAGCCTATACACGTTGCAGGGCAACGTCACGCAGTGTCGCCAGACAGAATCAAGGAGTATCCGGATGCCGGAAGACATCGGGTCGACCGTGCCGCGTCGACAGCTCGGTCGACTGCTGCGCCAGTTCCGTACCGAGGCGGGCGTGACACTCGACGCCGCCGCCGAGGCGCTGGAATACAGCCGGCAGAAGATCTGGCGTATCGAGTCCGGCATGGGGTCGGTCCGGGTTCTCGACGTCAGGGCGATGTGCGAACTGTACGGAGTGTCGCCGGAGATGACCGAGACCATGCGCGAGCTGGCCGTCGAGACCCGGTCCAAGGGTTGGTGGCACACGTACGGCGACGTGGTGCCGAGCTGGTTCGAGCTGTACGTCGGCCTGGAGTCCGCCGCCGCCCACCTGCGCTGCCATGAGGAGTCGCTGATTCCCGACCTGCTCCAGACCCGCGAGTACGCGCAGGAGATCCATCGGCTCGACCGACCACAGGCGAGCGAGGAGCAACGGGGACGCGCGGTCGAGTTCCGCCTGCACCGGCAGTCACTGGTGACCCGGCGCACCCCTGCCGCACCCCGGGTGTGCCAGATCCTCTCCGAGGCCGCGCTACGGCGCGTCGTCGGCGGGGCAGCGCTGATGACGTCCCAGCTCCAGCGGCTCATCGACGTCAGCGCCCTGCCGAACGTGACGATCCGCGTCCTCCCGCTGGCCGCCGGGCCGCCACCGGGCGCGGCGGCCGGCTCGTTCGCGATCCTGGACTTTCCGGCGGCCCGGGGCGGTCGGACCGCGGCGGAACCGTCGGTGGTTTACAGCGAGTCCCTCACCGGCGCGTTCTACCTCGACAAGCCCGACGACCTGGCGGCCTACGAGCAGACATGGCAGGGCATCGACCGGCTCGCGCTGGACGAGGGCGAGTCCGTCGACCTGATGAAGAAGTTCATCGGAGAGTTGCGGCACGACTGAGCGCCGGCGCGGACGGCGACAGTCCGGGCAGCCCCCGGGAGCGAACTCCGGTTCGTCTCCTCCTATCGATTGGAACGTCCATGAACATGCTGTCGAAAGTCGCTGTCGGCGCGGCCGTGGCCGTGCTGGGCGCCACGCTGGGCGCCGTCCCCGCAACCGCGTCCTCCCTGGTCGTCGACGGCCACTGCGACACCCCGTACGGCGGCATCGGGCACCATTGGGAATTCGAGTGTTCCGCGTCGGCGTCCGGCGGCACCGGCAGCTACCGCTACTCGTGGCAGCAGCTCATACCGTTCGTCTATTTCGACGTCGACCAGGGCCCCGTGGCCACCGGATACTGCTCGGCGTACAACACCGTCGGAGTGCGCGTGACGGTGACCAGCGGCGCGGAGACCACCACCCGGGACATCCGGTTCGACTGCCACTACTGAGAGGCCGCCGGCCGCCGACGGGTCAGCGAGGCCGTCCCGGAGACGACAGCTCCACACGGCGGCCGGCCAGGACGGGATCGGGCGTGCCGCGGCGGAGGACCACCGGCCCGTCGCGGCCACGCCGGTCACAGGTCCTTCTCGAAGCAGAGCTGGTTGTACGGCGAGGGGCTGTAGGAGGTGATCTCCCGGTATCCGCTGCTGCGGTACAGGGCGATCGCCTCGCGGAGCGAACCGTGGGTGCCCAGCCGGACCACGCCCATGCCGTGCGCGGCGGCGTCGGCTTCCAGGTGTTCCAGGAGACGTCGGCCCAGGCCGAGGCCACGGCTCGTGGTGTCGGTCCACAGGTGACGGATCTCCGCGACGCCGGGGGCCAGCCGGACCCAGGCGCCACACCCGACTGCTCTGCCGTGCTCGCAGGCGAGCAGGAGATTGCCGTCCAGGTCCTCGGGCGGGGTCAACGTCGCTTCGTTGTAGCCTTCCGGGAAGCGTTCGGCCAGTTCGGCGGCGTACCGGCGCAGGCACCACCGGGCCCGTGGGTCGTCCGTCGCAACCGGGGTGACGGTGACCGCCGCCAGCCGCAGCAGCCGCCGGACCTGGTGCTGGGCAGCCACCAGTTCCTCCTGCTGGCGTGGGCTGAGCCCGCCGAGCAGGGCGACGACACCGGCACGAGACCGATCGTCGAGGACCCGGCGTTCCCGGCGGCCGGCGTCGGTGAGTTCGGCGACCCTGGCGCGACCGTCGGAGGGGTGCGGGACGACGCGGACCAGGCCCTGCTCTTCGAGGATCCGCAGCAGCCGGCTCAGATACCCGGAATCGAGGCCGAGGCGATCGCGCAGCTCGCGAACGGCGGCGCGGTCACCGATCTCCCAGAGCAGCCGGGACGGCCCGAGCGGGCGGTCGAGGCCGAGGTAGTGATCGGTCAGCAGGCCCAGACGCTCGGTGTAGAAGCGGTTGAAGTCGCGTACCCGCTCGATCAGGTCAGTCTCCACCCCGTCGAGATTATCTGACCCGAGTCAGATGAATCACCGGCGCGCGGGACCCGGCCTCCGCCGGGGCACGGTCGATGCCTACAACATCTCCCCGACGACGCTCGCCGACGCGGATCTGCGCGGTGCCGGTCTGCGGGGCAGTCTCCTGCGCGGGGCGGACCTCCGTGGTGCCCACCTGCGCGGCCGGGCACCGACCGGGGCCGATCAGACCGGCCGGTGTCAGCAGGGTGTCTGTCCGCGCGCCGCCGAGCTGCGGGACACGGACCTACGGGACGCGGACCTGAGGTGTGTGCCCATGGACAGCAGGACCAGCCTGCCCGACGGAATCCAACCCCCAAGGCCGGGCGAGTGCGACCGACCCTCTCGGCCCGGGCCACGCCGCTCAACTTCGGCGGTTGACCACCGCGAACGCGACCGCCCCGACCAGGATCTCGGCGAAGAGCAGCAGCCCCAGCACCATCGCCGCCTCGGCACCGAGCGCGATGACGATGGCCGCCACGCCGGTGAGCGGAAACGCGACCAGGCCCAGCACGGCCAGGGCCCGGGTGAGGACGGCGTCGTCGCGTTCGTCACCGGTCTGCGTCCACGCCCGTTCGAACACCGTCGCACCTTCCGGGCGCCTACTCAGCCGCCACGTCATCACCAGGACGGCGAGCAGCCCGACCACCGCTCCCAGGAGGAAGCCGACGCCCATGTTGCCGGGAGCGTGCTCCCGCAGCAGCAGACCCACGGCGACCAGCAGCGCCAGAATCGCCAGGAAGACGCCGACGACGACCGCCTTCCGCATGGCTGTGCGTCCCTCAGTCGACATGGAAGATCTCCTCGACGGTGCGGTGGAAGTGACGGGCGATGGCGATGGCCAACGGCAGGGAGGGGTCGTAGCGGGCGGTCTCGATCGAGTTGATCGTCTGCCGGGAGACACCCAACGCCTGGGCCAACTCACGCTGGGACAGCCCGGCGGCGAGCCGTAACTCACGGAGGTCGTTCCTCATCAACACCCCCGGCGTCAAGTGACCTTGTCACGACAAGGGTGCTTGACACCCTCCACGCATGTCAAGGACACTTGTCCTCGTTGTGACCGGAGCCACGGCACCCGAGGCCGACCCCAACCAGACAGACCCTGACGACGCCGCTGTTCCCCGTGCCAACCGTCATCGCAGCGACTTGAATAGCGATGTGCAGGCGAGCAGGGACGGGCGGAGTTGGCGGATCGGCACCGCCACCGACGTGGCGTGGATCGCCGGTCACACCACTGCCGGCATCTCGGTCACCACCGCCATCCCGCCCATCTTCGACGCCTACGCCACCACGTACCAGGCCGCCGATGTCACCGTCGACGCCTACGAGAACGCCCTGGTCGAGGAGCTCATCGCACACACGCCCGACCAGCCCTGGTGGCTGGCTTACCTCGACACCGGCGCCCACGACATCGTCTTTCCCCACGCCCCCAGGGTGTCGCTCTACTGGGACTGGTCGTACGTGCTGGTCGAGGCCGGGCCCGAGCAGGCCCTCACCTGGCGAACGGGGCATATGCGCCACGGACACGGATCGCTACCCGACCTGTTCTTCCCCGCGGCCCGATCATGGCTGGTCTCCGCGCTCTGGGACGACACCTGGACCTGCGTCGGCGGCCCGGAACCGCTGATCGCCACCCTGCAACGGAACCCGCTGGCCACCGCGCGCCGGGTCCAGCCCGACGAAGACGCGCTGCCACCGGGCCTGACCCGCGAATGAGAGTTCTGCGCCCAACCCGGCCGACCGCATTGTCACACCCCATGGGAATTCCACGGAAATAGCAATTTCCGTTTCCATTCAGTAGGGTCGGATTGCGACTGCAACACCTGGTCTTCCGCTATCCCCTCTCCTGTCCAGGCGGCAGTTCCACGTTTCGCCGACGGCGTCCGCATGTAACAAAAATTGACACGAGAGGAGCCTGTTCCCATGACCGAGGACACCGGATCGACCGTCCCCCGGCGACAGCTCGGACGAGCCCTCAAGGAGCTACGCGTCGAGGCGCAGATGACCCTGGACGGCGCGGCCGAGGCCCTCCATTGCAGCCGTCAGAAGATGTGGCGCATCGAAGCCGGACTCGGCCCGGTCCGCCCCCTCGACGTCCGCTTCATGTGCGAGCTGTACGGGACGAGCCGCGACCTCTCCGACGCCCTCACCAACCTCGCCGCCGAAACCAAGGCCAAGGGCTGGTGGCACTCGTACGGCAACGCCGTCCCCGACTGGTTCGAGTTGTACGTCGGCCTCGAACAGACCGCCTCCCACCTACGCGGCTACGACGAGTCCCTGATCAACGGGCTGCTACAGACACCTGCCTACATACGGGGCGTGTTTCAACACCGCGACGACGTGACCGAGGAGAAGTTGGAGCGGTACGTTCAGGTCCGGCTGCAAAGGCAGGGCGTCCTGAGGAGACGCCTCCCCCAGGCACCAGCAGTAACGATCTTCCTCGCCGAGTCCGTCCTACTCAAGAGGATCGGCGACGCAGCCACGATGGTCGAGCAGTTGACACACCTCCTGGAGATCACAGAGCTTCCAAACCTCTCGATCCGTGTGCTGCCTCTGACAGCAGGAGCACACTACGGGGCACTGGCCGGAACATTCATGATGCTGAGCTTCCCCCCGGGCAACCGATCCAAGCCGGATCCGCCAGTGATCTACTGCGAGTCCCTGACCGGGGCCCTGTATCTTGACCGCCCCGAGGAGGTCACCGCCTATGAGAAGGTGTGGACGAGCCTCGACGCGCTGACGCTTGCCACGGGAGAATCAAAGCAGCTCATCAACAGGATTCTTGGGGAGGTTCACGGTGCTTGACCTGACGAAGGCACGCTGGCGCAAGAGCACTTACAGCGGCGATAACGGTGGTGCGTGTGTGGAGATAGCTACCAACGTTTCCGGAATCGTTGCCGTGCGGGACAGCAAGGACCGGGCCGGTGGGGTGCTCGCGTTCCCCGCCATGACGTGGGCAGCCTTCACCCGCACCCTTCGGTAGCGCTTCGGCGCGCGGCCACCGGCGGCGGCGAACACCGAGGTCAGGGCCAGTCGATCCGTAGCGGCTGCCCGACGAAGTGTCCGTACGGCCCGAACGCCTCCTCGATTTGGGCCCGCTCCGCCGCGTCGAGGGTGACCAACGGGGCCATCCGTACCACCGTCTGCTTGCGCCCGACGGTGCGCTTCCAGGTGGCCACCACGCGGCCGGAGCGGACCACCGTCGACTGGAACACCCCGTTGCCACCGGGGATGATCGCCGACAGGTGCTCCCGGTCGACCATCAACGACCGGTCCTTGAAGCCGAGCAGGTACTCGTCGAAGCCGGGCAGGGTCCACAGGTCGTCGACGGGTGGCGGGGGCCCGGCGTCCCGCAGTTCGGGCGTCATGACCATCTCGATGCCGTCGACCCGGACGGTGGTCAGGGCGTCGCCGGCCGCCGCGATGCCCCGTCGGGCGTCGACGGCGGTCAGCCCGGTCCAGCCGGCGAAGTCCTGCCGGGTGGTGGGGCCATGGCTGCGGAAGTAGCGCAGCGCGATGGTGGCCAGCGCCTCGTCGCGCTCCGGGCGGTGCGGGTCGGGCACCCACTCGTCGAGCAGCACGAAGGTCTGCTCGTTGCCGACGTGCGGGGCGATGCAGAGCACGCCGCGCTGGCTGGCGTACCACAGCAGGTGGTAGAGGAGCTGCCCGGCGCAGTCGACGCCGGCCTCGGTGAGCGCCTGGCGGCACTCGTCCCGGGTGAACCGGCCGCCACCGGCCAGCGCCGCGCCGAGCACCTCCACGGCCCGGTCTGCGGTCTGCTCGCCCAGCCCGAGGATCTCCCGGCGGCGCGCCGCGCCAACCAGGGCCCGTTCGCCCAGCACCGCGAGCATCCAGTGCGCGTCGCGGGGCGGCACCAGGTGCACCGTTCCCCGCATCGGCCAGGTGCGCAGCGCCTCCCGCCGCTCCAGTGCCTCCTGCACGTCGGCGACGGTGGAACCGGGCAGCCGCACGCCGAGCGACCAGAGGCCGCTGGCCATGTCCTGTGCCTGCATCGCGCCGAACCACTCGACCACTCCGGCGACGTCACGCGGCGGGGACATGTGCCCAGGGCGGAGCAACAGGCTGGCCATCCGCCAGCCGAGCGCGTCCCGCGTGCTGAACTCCACCGTCGTGTCTCCCCACCCGTGTCCGCCGCCCCTGCCCCCACATGTCTAGCGCAAGGGTCCGACACGCGTCCCGACGCCGGCCGTGGTCGCCGCCGGCTCGACCACGCGGAACCCGGCGGGCGGTGCTTAGCGGCCCGGTGTGGAGAGGTCCGGACGGTCGGCGGCCAGGCAGGCCAGCGCCTGCGACCGGTGGTCGAAGACGAGGAAGACCGACTCCAGCCGCATCGTGTGCAGCACGGTGAGGACGAACCGGGAGGGTGCCACCAGGCAGAACGACCGGCCCTGCTGCCGGGCCTCACGGTGGGCGCGGACCAGCAGGCCGAGGCCGGTGGAGTCGAGCATCCCGACCCGGCACAGGTCGAGCACGACGTCCCGTTCCCCGCAGAGCGCGGCGGCGAGCGCCTCCCGCAGGACATCCGCCACCAGCACCTCGATGTCGCCGCTGGGAGTGAGCACGACCGCCTCGGGCAGTTCCTCGACGTCCACCCGCCAGGCGCGCGGCCCGGTCGTCGGGCCCGCCGGTCCGTCGGCGTCCGGAGGCGGCGCGACCAGGGACGCGACGGTGCAGCCGGCGCAGCGGTGCGGCCCGACCGCGAAGGGCGACCCCTCCCAACCGTGGTCGTTGAGCACGGTCCAGACCACCTCGGGCTCCGGGAGGACGGCGGGAACCGCCTCGACGGAGTTGCCGCACCGGTCGCAGATCAGGTTGACGGTGCCGGAGCGCAGTCCGGGTACGACCGTCATGCCCGCCCCCCGGGGTGGGGGGTCCGGCCACGGTGCCGGCGGCCGGACGTCGTGGCGGCCCTCACCGCGCGCGGACCGGGGCGGTGGCGCGGGCCCGGACCGGCGGGACCGGGACGCCCGTGGCGGACGGCGGGACGCCGACGGGGGCGGCACTAGCCACGGGCAGGGTGCCGGTGCCGGGAGTGCCGGGGGCGTCGGCCGGGCCCGACTCGACGACGACGTGGAAGACCTGGTCGACCCGGGCGACCTGGAGCAGCCGCCGGATCCGGGGCGACGGGTCGCGCAGGGTGAGCGCTCCGCCGAGTCGCCACATCCGCCGGTGCGTGTCGAGCAGCAGGCCGATGCCGGCCGCGTCGACGTGCGCGCACGCCGACATGTCTATCACCAGTCGGGCCGGCCGCCGGGCGACGACGGCGTCGACCACCGGGCCCAGCTTCCGCACCCCGGTCAGGTCCAGCGGTTCGGTGACGGTGATCTCCATGTGATCCGTGCCGTGGTCGCCCTCTGCGCCCCGCCCGTTCCCGTTCACCGCACCTCCCGATGCTCGCCGCGGGTCAGCCACGGCCCAGCCTTCTCCGAAGGTGTGGCGGTCGTCTCCCGAATATGTGACGGATCGATGACAAACACCGCCGCGGCCGGTCCCTGCCCCCGCCCGGTTTGCGGTGGACCGGGTCGGGCGGGTGATGATGGGCCGCATGGCGGGAGTGCTGGTGATCGAGGACGACGACCGGATCCGGCTGTCCCTGGTGCTGGCGCTGGAGGACGAGGGGTACGCCACACGTGGGGCTGCCACCGCGGAGGAAGGACTGCGCGCGCAGCGCGCCGAGCCCGCCGACACGGTCCTGGTGGACCTGATGCTGCCCGGCGTGGACGGCTTCGAGTGCATCCGGGAGATCCGCCGCTCCGACGACGTGCCCATCGTCGTGGTCAGCGCCCGGGACGACACCCACGACATCGTCGCCGCCCTGGAGGCCGGCGCCGACGACTACCTGGTCAAGCCGGTCGCGATCAAGGAGCTGACCGCCCGGCTGCGGGCGCTGCGCCGACGCGCCCGGGCCGCCGCCGGGGTGACCACGACCGTGCCGACGCTCGTCTTCGGCGACCTGGAGATCCGGCCCGACGGTGGTGAGGTCCGGCTCGGCAGCGAGCCGGTGGCGGTCACCCGCACCGAGTTCCGGCTGCTCTGCGAGCTGGCCCAGCATCCCGGTCGGGTGCTGTCCCGGCAGCAGTTGCTCGAACGGGTGTGGGGCTACACGGTCGGCGACGAACGTCTGGTCGACGTGCACGTGGGCCGGCTCCGGCAGAAGATCGAGCAGGACACCACCGCACCCCGGCACCTGGTCACCGTCCGTGGGCTCGGCTACAAGTTGCAGCGATGAGACGGGCCGGGCTACGGACCCGGGTGGCCGCCGGCTTCGCCGCCGGCGCACTGGCCCTGTCCACCTCGATCGCCCTGGCGTCGTACCAGTTCACCCGGAGTTCGCTGCTGGCCGAGCGGGAACGCACCGCGGTGCGGGCCGCCTACTTCGACGCCACGATCGTGCAGGCCGGACTGACCGGCGAGCGGCCGGACATCATCGAGGTGCTGCGGTCGCTGGACACCGGGGGCGACCGGCGGGCCGTGCTGCGCCGCGACGGGATCTGGTACGCCCGCAACGTCGACGCCGGGGTCACCACCGGCATCCCCGAGCGGATGCAGCAACTGGTCGCCGACGGCACCCCGGCGGTGCAGCGGATCCGCGCCGACGGGCAGCCGGCCGTGGTGGTCGGAGTGCCGCTCTCCCCCACCACCGCCTACTACGAGGTCGACTCCTTGCAGGAGCTGGAGGAGACGCTGCGCACGGTGGCCCTGGTGCTGACCGCGGTCGCGGTCACCACCGCCGTGGCCGGCGCGGGGATCGGCTGGCACATGACCCGGTACGTGCTGCGCCCGCTGCGCCGGGTCGGCGACGCGGCCGAGGAGATCACCGCCGGGGACCTGAGCGCCCGGCTGGACCCGGCGACCGAGCCGGACCTGGCCCGGCTCACCACGTCCTTCAACCACATGGTCGACCAGTTGTCCCGGCGGCTGGAACGGGACCGTCGGTTCGCCGCCGACGTCAGCCACGAACTCCGGTCGCCGTTGCAGACGCTCTCCGCCGCGGCGAGCGTCCTGCACCGGCGGCGGGACCACCTCGACGACCGGACCCGCACCGCCACGGACCTGGTCACCGACGAGATCGCCCGGTTCCAGACCCTCGTCAACGACCTGATCGAACTCGCCCGCAGCGACCAGCCGGCCGAGCGGACCCGGGTGGCGGTCGGTGACCTCGCGCGGCAGGTGTGCCGGGGGCGGGGGCTGCCCGAGACGCTGGTCGGGGTCACCGGGCCGGGCACCTGGCTGGTCGACCGGCGGCGGGTCGAGCAGCTGCTGGGCAACCTGCTGGACAACGCGGTCCGCCACGGCGGTGGCCCCTGCGCCGTCCGGCTCACCGCCGAGGACGGGACGTACCGGGTGGAGGTCGACGACGAGGGGCCGGGCGTCGACCCGCAGGACCGGACGCTGGTCTTCGACCGGTTCGTACGCGGGCGCGGGGCCCACGCCCGGGGCGGCGGCGACGGCACCGGCCTGGGGTTGGCGCTGGTGGCGCAGCACGCCGCCGCGCACGGCGGGCGGGCGTACGTGGTGGACCGGCCGGGCGGGGGCGCCCGTTTCCGGGTCGACCTGAGGGAGCCCCGGTGCTGAGCGACGACACGCGACGGGCCGCCCTGGTCGCGGCGGCCGGGTTGCTCGCCCTGGCCGGCTGCGGGGTCTCCGCCGAGGGGGTGCCCCGCGAGGTGACCCCGCCGCAGGGGCCGTTCCCGGCGGTCGGGTCCCCGGCCCCGGCGGCCACCGAGAGCGGCACCGTGCTCCAGCGGCTCTGCTACGTCCGGGACGACCGGCTGGTGGTGGTCAACCGCCGGGTCCGCACGTTGCCGACCGCCCGGGAGCAGATCGAACTGCTGTTGGACGGTCCGGTCGCCGTCGAGCAGGACGATCGGCTGACCAGCGCCCTGACCGGGGTCAACGTGGTCACCGACGTACGGGTGACCGGCGGCGAGGCGACGGTGGCCGTCGGCGAGCGGCTGGCCGGCACCGGACGCAACGACGAGGTGCTCGCCTTCGGGCAGATCGTCTGCACCCTGACCAGTCGCGCCGACGTGGACCGGGTCACCTTCGTGCAGGGCGGTCAGCGGCTCGGGGTGCCCCGGGCCGACGGCTCGCTCTCCACCGGTCCGCTCACCGCCGCCGACTACGCGGCCATGGTCTCCCCGCGCTGACCGGGGGCGGGGTGGGTCGCGCCCACCCCGCCCGTAGTCGCTACAGCGTCCGGGCGAGCCGGTCGGCGAGGATCCGGGTGAACCGGGACGGGTCGGCGAGCTCCCCGCCCTCGGCGAGCAGTGCCATGCCGTGCAGCAGCTCGGCCGTCTCGGTCAGCACCTCCTTGTCGCCGTCCTGCTCGTGCGCCGCGCGCAGCCCGGTGACGAGCGGGTGGGTCGGGTTCAGCTCCAGGATCCGCTTGACCGGCGGAACGTCCTGCCCCATCGCCCGGTACATCTTCTCCAGGGTCGGGGTCATGTCGTGCGCGTCGCCCACGATGCACGCCGGGGAGGTGGTCAGCCGGGACGATAGGCGGACCTCCCGCACCTGGTCGGAGAGCTGCTCGCCCAGCCAGGTCAGCAGCGCCTCGAAGTCCTTGCGCTGCTGCTCCCGCTCCGGTTCGGCGTTCTTCTTCTCCTCCTCGGTGTCCAGGTCGACCTGGCCCTTGGCGATCGAACGCAGCGGCCGGCCGTCGAACTCGCCGACCCGCTCGACCCAGACCTCGTCCACCGGGTCGGTGAGGATCAGCACCTCGTAGCCCCGGGCGCGGAACGCCTCCATGTGCGGCGAGTTCTCGATCATCGACCGGGACTCACCGGTCATGTAGTAGATGTCGGTCTGGCCGTCCTTCATCCGCTCGACGTACTGGGCGAGGGTGGTCGGCTCGGTCTCGTCCCGGGTCGAGGCGAGCGAGGTGATCTCGAGCAGGGTGTCCCGGTTCTCGGTGTCGTCGATCAGCCCCTCCTTGACCGCACGACCGAACTCGGTCCAGAAGGTGCGGTACCGGTCGGGGTGCTCGGTCATCATGGTCCGGACCGTGGACAGCACCTTCTTGACCAGGCGGCGGCGGACCGCCCGGATCTGCCGGTCCTGCTGGAGGATCTCCCGGGAGATGTTCAGCGACAGGTCGTGGGCGTCCACCACGCCCTTGACGAAGCGCAGGTAGTCCGGCATCAGCGCCTCGCAGTCGTCCATGATGAAGACGCGCTTGACGTAGAGCTGGACGCCGCGCCGCCCCTCCCGGGCGAACAGGTCGAACGGCGCGTGGGACGGGAGGAACAGCAGCGCCTCGTACTCGAAGGTGCCCTCGCCCCGCATGTGGACGATCTCCAGCGGGTCGACCCAGTCGTGGCTGAGGTGCTTGTAGAACTCCTTGTACTCGGCCTCGTCGACCTCGCTGCGCGGGCGGGCCCAGAGCGCCTTCATCGAGTTGAGGGTCTGGACGTCGGTGGTCGTCTTCCCCTCGTCGTCGGTGCGCTCCACCGTCATCCGGATCGGCCAGGCGATGAAGTCGGAGTACCGCTTGACGATCTCGCGGATCTTCCAGTCGGCGGTGTAGTCGAAGAGGTTGTCCTCGCTGTCCTCCGGCTTGAGGTGCACGGTGACCGAGGTGCCCTGCGGGGCGTCGTCGACCTCCTCGATGGTGTAGGTGCCCTCGCCGGTGGACTCCCACCGGGTGCCCCCGGCCTGCCCGGCCCGCCGTGAGACCAGCTCCACCCGGTCGGCGACCATGAACGTGGCGTAGAAACCCACCCCGAACTGGCCGATGAGGTCCTGCGAGGCGGAGGCGTCCTTGGACTCCCTCAGCTTCCGCAGCAGCTCGGCCGTACCGGACTTGGCGATCGTGCCGATCAGCGTGACCACGTCGTCGCGGGACATGCCGATGCCGTTGTCCCGGACGGTCAGGGTCCGCTTCTCCCGGTCGACCTCGATGGCGATGTGCAGGTCGGAGGTGTCGACGTCGAGCTCCTTGTCGACCATCGACTCCAGCCGCAGCTTGTCCAGCGCGTCGGACGCGTTCGAGACGAGCTCCCGCAGGAAGACGTCCTTGTTCGAGTAGATCGAGTGGACCATCAGCTGGAGCAGCTGGCGTGCCTCGGCCTGGAACTCGCGCGTCTCGACCCCGTTGCTCACGGGAGACTCCTTTCCGCGTGACAGATGGTGTCGCCGGACAGGATACGAGCCGGCGGGCCGGAACCCCGGCAGGGGCGACCGCTGACGCGCGGCTCAGCAGGTGGGGGGCGGTGCGGACCCGGCGGAGCTGTCGGCGGCGACTGTTACGGTGCGGTCGCCGTGGATGTGCCGAGCCGGAGGTTGGCGTGACCATCAGTACCCATGTGACGATGTTCGACGGTCTGCCGATCGTCCGCTTCAAGCGGGAGGTGGAGCTGCCGGCCGACCCGTCGGCGGTGGCCTGGCGGGTCGAGGCCCCCGACTACGACTCGTCGCCGGAGGAACTGGCGGCCGAGCTGGACGCGCTGCTGTCGCGGGTGCCGGCCGACGCTATCCGGGCCCTGGTCGTCGGACGGTGGGGCAGCGCCTACGACACGCCGGCCCCGGTCGAGCTGCTGGTCTCCCTCGCCCCCCGGCTGACCGGCCTGCGAGCCCTCTTCCTCGGCGAGATGACCTTCGAGGAGTGCGAGATCTCCTGGATCCGGCACCGGGACGTCACCGGACTGCTGGAGGCGTACCCGGCGCTGGAGGTGCTGCGGGTGCGCGGCGCGGAGGGGCTGACGTTGGAGCCGGTGCGGCACGAGGCCCTGCGCGAGCTGGCGTTCGAGTCCGGTGGCCTGCCGGCCGAGCTGGTCCGGGCGGTCGGCGAGTGCGACCTGCCGGCCCTGGGCCACCTGGAGCTGTGGCTCGGCGTGGACGACTACGGCGGCGACGCGACCGTGGCCGACCTCGCCCCGGTGCTGGCCGGCGAACGTCTGCCCGCCCTGCGACACCTGGCGCTCTGCAACGCCGAGATCGCCGACCAGGTCGCCGCCGCCGTGGCCACCGCACCGGTCGTGGCCAGGCTGGAGGTGCTCGACCTGTCCCGGGGCACCATGACCGACGCCGGGGTCGACGCGCTGCTCGCCGGTCAGCCGCTGACCCACCTGCGCCAACTCGACCTCTACCACCACTACCTCTCCGACGAGGCCGCGCAGCGGGTCGTCGCGCGGCTTCCCGGGGTGCGGGTCGACGTCTCCGACCCGCAGGAGGCCGACGAGGACGACGACGAGGTGTACCGCTACACCGCCGTCGGGGAGTAGCACCGTGCCCGTTTCCGGCGAGGTGCGCGTGACCGTGGTCGGCAATCCCGACAACCGCCGGGTCCGGCTCTTCGTCGAGGCGGCGGTCGGGGCGGGGCTGCCCCGGCCGGCCGTGCTGCCCTGGCGCGGCCTGCTCACCGGTGCCGCCCCGCCTCCGGCGGGCACGCTGGTGCGGGTCGACTCCCCCGGCGAGGACGCCGAGGTCGACCGGCTGCTGCGGGGGGCAACCGAGCCCGCCCGGCACGGCGAGATCGTCGGCATGGCCGCCGCGCACGCCGGACTGCGTCGGGCCCTGGACCGGCTCGCCTCCGGCGGGGCCACCCTGCTCAACCAGCCCGCCGACATCGTCGCCATGTGCGACAAGCGGCGCTGCCACGGGGTGCTCGACGCCGCCGGGGTGCCGGTGCCGGCGGCGCTGGGCGAGGTCACCGGCTACGCCGGCCTGCGGGCGGCGATGCGCCGGGCCGGCTGGACGCGGGTGTTCGTCAAGCCGGCGCACGGCTCGTCGGCGTCCGGGGTGCTCGCCCTCGCGGCCGACGGGTCCCGGGTGCTCGCCACCACTTCCGTCGAGCGGGACGGGGGGCGGCTGTTCAACTCGCTGCGGGTCCGCCGGTACACCGACGAGACCGAGGTGGCGGAGATCGTCGACCGGCTCGCCCCGGACGGCCTGCACGTCGAGCGGTGGTTGCCCAAGGCGGGGCTGGCCGACCGGGTGGTGGACCTGCGGGTCGTGGTGGTGGCCGGTCGCCCCACCCATGCCGTGGTCCGGGCCGGGCGGGGCCCGATCACCAACCTGCACCTGGGCAACGCCCGGGGCGACCTGGCGGCCGTGCGGGCGGCGGCCGGCCCGGCCAACTGGGCGGCGGCGATGGCGACCTGCGCGCGGGCCGCCGCCTGCTTCCCGGACACCCTGCACGTCGGCGTCGACCTGATGTTCCTGGTCGGCTGGAACCGGCACGCCGTCGCCGAGGTCAACGCCTTCGGTGACCTGCTGCCCGGGGTGCTGGCCGACGGCCGGGACACCTACGCCACCCAGGTGCACACGCTGCTCGCCGGCTGGCTTCCGGCCGGCGGGCGACCCGCGTCGGGGACGGCCGGCCGGTCACCGGTGGCCGGACCGGGTGGCGGGGCGGAGCGGGAGGCGGCGTGCGCGACCTGATCGGCTCCCACGACCTGCTGCTGGTCACCCTGGACACACTCCGCTTCGACGTGGCCGACGAGTTGGTCCGCGCCGGGCGTACCCCGACGCTGGCCCGGGTGCTGCCGGGTGGACGGTGGGAGCGGCGGCACAGCCCGGCCAGCTTCACCTACGCCGCCCACCACGCATTCTTCGCCGGCTTCCTGCCCACCCCCACCGGTCCGGGACCGCACGAACGGCTCTTCGCCGCCCGTTTTCCCGGCAGCGAGTCGGCCGGGACGGGCACCTGGGTCTTCGACGCCCCCGACCTGCCCACCGCGCTGCGCGCCGAGGGCTACCACACGGTCTGCCTCGGCGGGGTGGGTTTCTTCAACCTGCGCAGCCCGCTCGGGGCGGTGCTGCCCGGCCTCTTCACCGAGGCGTACTGGGAGCCGGGGTTCGGGGTGACCGCACCCGACTGCCTCGACGCGCAACTGGACCGGCTGGCCGAGATCGTCGCCCGGGTGCCCGCCGGCCGTCCGCTCTTCAGCTTCCTCAACGTGGCCGCGCTGCACCAGCCGAACCGGCACTACCTGCCCGGAGCCGACACGGACGACCGGGCCAGCCACGCCGCCGCGCTGGAGTACGTGGACAGCCGCCTGGACCGGCTCTTCACGCTGGTCGCCGGGCGCGGGCGGCCCACCTTCGTGATCGTGTGCTCGGACCACGGCACCGCCTACGGCGAGGACGGCCACACCGGCCACCGGATCGGCCACGAGGTGGTCTGGACCGTGCCGTACGCCCACTTCACCCTTGACCCGGGAGACACGTGACCCTCGACGGCTCGCCCTACCAGGGCTATCTCTACGCGTACCCGCACAAGACCGCGTACCGGCCGCTGCGGCCCCGCCCGCCGCTGCGGGAGGTCTGGGCGGCCCAGCCCCGCGACGCGCTCTTCCTCTACCTGCACCTGCCGTTCTGCGAGATGCGCTGCGGCTTCTGCAACCTGTTCACCCGGGCCAACCCGCCGGCCGAGCAGGTCAGCGCCTACCTCCGCCAGCTGCGCCGGCAGGCCCGGCGGGTCCGGGACGCCCTCGGCGACGCCCGGTTCGTGCGGGCCGCGTTCGGTGGTGGCACCCCCACCTACCTCGACGCCGGTGAGCTGACCGAGCTGTTCGACATCGCCGAGGAGACCGCCGGTGGGCCGCTGGCCGGGCTGCCGATCTCGGTGGAGACCTCCCCGGCGACCGCCACCGGCGACCGGCTCGCCGTGCTCGCCGAGCGGGGCGTCACCCGGGTCAGCATCGGGGTGCAGAGCTTCCTCGACGCCGAGTCCCGCGCCGCCGGCCGGCCGCAGCGCCGCGCCGAGGTCGACCGGGCCCTCGACGCGATCCGGGCCTCCGGCGCGCCGGTGCTCAACCTCGACCTGATCTACGGCATCGACGGACAGACCGCCGAGACCTGGCGGACCAGCCTGGAGACGGCCCTGACCTGGCGGCCGGAGGAGCTGTACCTCTACCCGCTCTACGTCCGGCCGCTGACCGGGCTGGGCCGGCGGGCACACACCCGCGCCGACTGGGACGCCGAGCGCCTGGCCCGCTACACCGAGGCGGTGGAACTGCTCGGCGCGGCCGGCTACCGGCAGGAGTCGATGCGGCAGTTCCGCCGCGCGGACGTGCCGACCTCGGCGGGTCCCGACTACTGCTGCCAGGACGACGGCATGGTCGGGCTGGGTTGCGGCGCCCGGTCGTACACCAGCGCGCTGCACTACTCCTTCGACTACGCGGTCAGCGTCTCCGAGGTCCGGGCGGTGCTCGACGACTACCTCGCCCGCCCGGAGGACGACTTCGACCACGCCGAGGTGGGCTACCACCTCGACGTCGCCGAGCAGCGGCGACGCTGGCTGATCCAGTCGCTGCTGCGCGCCGAGGGGGTCGACCCGGTGGCGTACCGGAAACGGTTCGGCAGCGGGCACGCCGACGACTTCCCCGAGCTGACCGAGCTGTCCCGGCGCGGCTGGGCCACCGACGACGGCACCCGGCTCACCGCCGCCGGGCTGGCCCGCTCCGACGCGATCGGGTCGTGGCTGGTCTCCGCGCCGGTGCGGCGGGCCATGACGGGGTACGCGCTCCGGTGAACCTCTCGATCCTCTACCGGGGCCCGCTGGCCAGCTGCAACTACGACTGCCCGTACTGTCCGTTCGCGAAGCGGCACGACCCGCCGGAGCTGCTGCGCGCCGACCGGGCCGACCTGGCCCGGTTCACCGACTGGGTGACGGCGACCGACGACGTCCGACTGTCGGTCCTGTTCACCCCGTGGGGCGAGGGCCTGACCCGGAGCTGGTACCGCGACGCCATGGTCCGCCTGTCCCACCTGGCACACGTCGACCGGGTGGCGATCCAGACCAACCTGGCCGCCCGGCTGGACTGGCTGGCCGAGGCCGATCCGGCGAGCGTGGCCCTGTGGACCACCTACCACCCGGGCCAGGTGACCCGGGAACGCTTCCTGGCCCGCTGCGAGCGACTGCGCGAACTGGGGGTGCGTTTCTCCGTCGGGGTGGTCGGGCTGCCCGAGCACCTGGCCGAGGCGCGGGCGCTGCGCGCCGCCCTGCCCGACGAGGTCTACCTCTGGGTCAACGCCGCCGACGGGCACCGGTACGACACCGAACAGGAGGCGGCCTGGACGGCACTGGACCCGCTCTTCGGGTACAGCGTCCGCCCGCACCTGTCGCTGGACCGGCCCTGCCACGCCGGGGAGACGGCGGTGTCGGTGAACGGTGACGGGACGGTCCGGCGCTGCCACTTCGTCGCCGCGCCGATCGGCAACCTCTACGACGGCTCGTGGCGGGCCGCCCTGATGCCCCGGGTCTGCACCAACGCCGTCTGCGACTGCCACATCGGGTACGTCCACCTCAAGCCCCTCGGCCTGCGGGAGGTCTTCGCCGGCGGGGTGCTGGAACGGATCCCGGCCGGCTGGCCGGACCGGCACCGGTGACCGGGACGGCACCCCGTGTTGCCCCGCTCTGCTACCTCTGTCGTCGTGTCGTCACCCGAACCGCTCGCCCGCACTGACGGACCGGCCGTACCCCGGCCGGTCCGCCGCCGCGTACCCTCGTCGCCGGTGTCGCCGCCCGTGCCCCGGCGGATGCCCGGCCTGACCAGCGTCGCCGGTCGTCCGTACCGCCGTCCCGGGCACGGCGCTCCCCTGGAGGCAGCCCGGTGAACGCCCACGACTGGCAGGTCTCCGGCTACACGCACCGCCGCGAACTCGGCTCGGGAGCGTCGGGTCGGGTGGTGCTCGCCGTGCACGACGCCACCGGCACGCCGACCGCGATCAAGTACCTGGTCGGGAAGGTCGGCGACGACCCGTCGTTCCGGGCCGCGTTCCGGGCCGAGGCCGAACTCCTCGCCGCGATCGACGACCCGCACGTCGCCCGCCTCTACGAGTACGTGGAGACGGCACACGGCGCGGCGATCGTGATGGAACTCGTCGACGGGGTCTCGCTCCGCCAGATGCTGCGCGCCAACGGCCCGACCGAGCCGGAGTCCGCGCTGTACGTGCTCAAGGGTTCCCTGCTCGGGCTGCACGCCGCGCACGTCCGCGGTGTCGTGCACCGCGACTACAAGCCGGAGAACGTGCTGGTCACCGCAGCCGGTCAGAGCAAGCTCGCGGACTTCGGCATCGCCATGCCGATCGGGCGCGAGGCGGGCGCATCGGTCACCGGCACGCCCCGCTACATGGCCCCGGAACAGTGGCGCGGGGCGGCGGCCACCCCGGCGTCGGACATCTACGCCGCCACGGCGGTCTTCTACGAGTGCCTGACCGGGCACGCCCCGTACGTCGGGCCGGGACTGATCGACCTGCGGGACCAGCACGCCCACGCGCCGATCCCGACCGACACGGCCCCGGCGTCCGTGCACGACCTGCTCCGGCAGGGCCTGGCCAAAACGCCGGAGGAACGCCCGCAGCCGGCCGCCACGTTCCTGGGCTGGCTGGAGACCGTGGCGGTCGGCGCGTACGGACCACAGTGGGAGGAACGCGGTCGCAGCCGCCTGGCCGAGCGGGCGGCCCTGCTGGCCCTGCTCTTCCCGTCCCACCACCCGAGCGACGGCAGCACCGCCGTCGCCGCCACCGCTCTCGCCGACGACCGGGGACGCGCCTGGGGCTGGGGCCGCAAGGTTCTGGTCGCCGGGGGCGTCACGGCGCTGCTCGTGACCGGGGGCATGAGCTACAGCTACGCCTCCCGTGAGGAGCCGGCGGTCGAACTCGCGGTGGAGCCGGGCCCGTCGGCCCCGGTCGCGACGCCGGCCGACGACCCCAAGGACCCCACGCCCGACCCGGCGACGCCCACGCCCACGCCGACGCCCACCGCCACCCCGTCGGCCACCGTCGTGCCGACGCCGACCGTGAGCCGGACGCCGACCGCCACCCCGAGCCGGACCCCCTCGGCGACGCCGAGTCCGCTGGTGAGCACCACCCCACCCCCGCCGCCGGACGTGACCGCCCCCACCCTGGGCCGGGTCGCCGCCAGCCCGCAGACGATCGAGCCGGCCGGCTGCCCGTACGGCCCGACGTCGAGCACGGTCACCGCGACCGTCGACGACGACCGCACCCCGCCCGGGTCGCTGCGGGTGAGCTTCCGGTACACGGTGGGCGGAAAGACCTCGACCGTGGCGATGTCGTACGGCCGCGGCGGCCACCGGGGCACGCTCGGCGGTGTGCCGATGGACCGGTCGACCCCCCGCATCCCGGTCGACGTCACCGCCACCGACGCCGCCGGCAACACCGCCGGACCGGTCCGGGTGCACGTCACCTTCCAGCCGTACTGCACCCCGGGCTGACCGGCGGTGTCCCCTCCGCACCGCGCCATGTCGCCCGGCCGGAACCCGACGACCACGGGAGGTCGTACCTGATGACCCAACCGACCCTGCCCACCGGGACGCGCGTGGTGGGGCCGGCGCACGCCGGCGTCTGCGGGACGTGGTGGCGGGCGCTGGCGCCGGACGGCACGGAGCAGCTCGTGCTGCGGATCGCCACCCCCGACCCGGCGCTGGCGGACCGGGTGACCACGGCGACCCGAGCGGTGGCCGCCCTGCGCCACGGCGGCCTGCTCGGCTCCGGGGAGCCGATCCGGCACAACGGCGCGCTGTGGCTGGTCGCCACCGATGCGGCCGGGTCGACGCTGTCGGAGCTGGCGGAGACCGAGGGCCCCGGCCTCGACCTGCCGGCGGTCGCCACGATCGCGGCGGAGACCGCCCGGACCCTCGTCGCGCTGCACGCCGCCGGGCTCGGCCACGGCGCGGTGCACGGCCGCACGGTGGTGGTCACCGCCCTCGGTGCGGTGACGCTCACCGAGGCGGCCCTGCTGCCGGCCCTGCACGGCGGACCCGCCGACCCGGCCACGGACCGGCGGGCGTGGGCGGAGCTGGTCCGCTGGCTGGTCGCCCGGTGGTGCGGCGCGCAGTCCGGTGCCGACCTGCTGCTGCGGTGCGCCGCGCGCGGCGAGCAGGACCTGGCCCAGGCGGTACGGGAACTGCGCGACACCCCGCTGCCGGTGGGATCCGACGGCCGGACGGGACTGCTCGCCGCCGTCGCCGCCCACCGGCGCCGGGCCGCACCGGAGGACCCGACCGTGGCCACCCCGGCGGTCACCTGGCCGACCCCGCCGCCCGAGAACGCCTGGTACGGCAGCGCGCCGACCGAGGCGGTCCCCACGATGGCGACCTCCACCGGGGCCCACCCCGCCGATGTGGTCCCGCACGGAAGCCCACCCACCGAGGCGCTCACGTTCGGCGCGCCGACCACGGTGCTGCCGGACGACGCCCCCACCACCGCGCTGTCGATGTCACCGCCGGTGGACCCGTTCGTGTCGGCACGGGTACCGACGCTCCTCCCCGAGCAGCCGGCACAGCCCGGCCGGACGTACCGGGCGGCGGAACCGACGGCCGCCCCGCACCCGACGACCGCCGACGTCACCGCCCGGGGCCCCGCGACCGAGGGATACGCGCCGACCGACCGGTACGAGCCC
Source organism: Micromonospora sp. NPDC050187 (assembly GCF_044459745.1). NCBI lineage: Bacteria > Bacillati > Actinomycetota > Actinomycetes > Micromonosporales > Micromonosporaceae > Micromonospora > Micromonospora sp. NPDC050187. The sequence goes on along the minus strand of NZ_JBITJH010000004.1, from coordinate 175,247 downwards.
GACGGCGGCTCTGCCGCTCTCCCCGGCACCGAGGTGCGCTTCGGGCCGGGCGTACCCGCCGGGCCGCCGGCGGCGCCGAGCTGGCAGCGCCCGCCGGCACCACCGGCCCGACCGCGCCGCTCCCGCTGGAAGCTGATCGGCTCGGTCCTCTCGACGCTGCTCACCCTCGCCCTGCTGGTCGCGGTGGGCCTGCACCTCTGGCAACGGCTGAGCCCGCTGGAGGTCCGCTCGGTGCGGGTGACCGTGGCCGAGCCGCCCGGTGAGCGCTGTGACGTGACCGTGGACGTGGTGGCGACCGTGGAGACCAACGGCCGGGCCGGCACCATCCGCTACCAGTGGCTGCGCGGCGGGGCCGAGCCGGACGGCATGATGACCCAGCGAGTGGCCCGGGGCCAGCGGACGGTGACGCTGCACCTGAAGTGGGCGTTCAGCGGCACAGGCTCGACGACGGAGAGCGCCGTCATCAACATCACCGAGCCCACCCCGATCCAGGGGCGGACCATCTTCCGCTACGAGTGCCGGACCGGGTGACCGGCCGGGCTGACCAGCGGGTCGACCCCGTCCGGAGGCAGTCCCGACCGGTAGCGTGCCGGGTGTGACCCTGCGCACCTCTGGCATCGGTTCGGGAATGCCAGGCCGCCGTCGACATTTGGTCGCAGACATGAGCGCACACGATCAGACAGGCGGTGTCCGGTGAGCATCACCAGGGAGGCCGTGGCACCACCGGCGCCGACCCCGGGCGAGCTGATGAGCCCGGGGCAGCGGCTCCGGCTCGTCCTGGTCCTCGGTTCCCTCATCGCGATCGGGCCGCTGACCATCGACATGTACCTGCCGGCACTGCCGGCGATCGTGGACGACCTGCAGACCACCTCGGCGGCGGTGCAGCTCACCCTCACCGGCACGCTCGCCGGGCTCGCGGTCGGTCAGCTGGTGATCGGGCCGCTCTCCGACTCGCTGGGCCGCCGGACGCCGTTGCTGGCCGGAACGGCGTTGCACGTACTGGCGTCACTGCTCTGTGTGATCGCGCCCTCCGTGGAGGTGCTCGGCGCGCTGCGGGTGTTGCAGGGTCTCGGTACGGCCGCGACGGCGGTCGTCGCCATGGCCGTGGTCCGGGACCTGTTCAGCGGGGCCGCGTTCGCCACCCTGTTCTCCCGGCTGATGCTGGTGATGGGCGTCGCCCCGATCCTGGCCCCCACGCTGGGCAGTGAGGTGCTGCGCTGGACCAGCTGGCGGGGCATCTTCGTGGTGCTCGCGATCTTCGGGGTGGCCCTGCTCGCCGTCGCGGCCTTCGGTCTGCGGGAGACCCTGCCGGTGGCGCTGCGACGTTCCGGCCGGGTGATCGACACCGTGCGGACGTACGGCACGCTGCTGCGGGACCGGGTCTTCGTCGGGCTCGTGCTGGTCGCCGGGCTCGCGATGGCGGCGCTGTTCGCGTACGTCGCCGGGTCGTCGTTCGTGCTCCAGAACCAGTACGGCCTCGACGAGCAGGAGTTCGGCCTGGCCTTCGGCGCGGGCGCGGTGGGTCTGATCCTGGCCACGCAGCTCAACGTCCGGCTGCTGCGGCGGTACACCCCGCAGCGGATCCTGCTGGTCTCCCTCGTCGCCGGCACCGTGGCCGCGCTGGGGCTGCTCGTCTTCGCGGCCACCGGCCTCGGCGGGCTGCCCGCCCTGTTGGCCACCCTCTGGGTGGTGCTGGCGGCGGCCGGGCTGGCGATGCCCAACGCCCCCGCGCTGGCACTGTCCCGGCACGGTGAGGCGGCGGGCACCGCGTCGGCACTGCTCGGCGCGGTGCAGTTCGGCGTGGGCGCGGTCGCGGCGCCGATGGTCGGTGTGCTCGGCACCGGGGCCGTGGCGATGGCGCTGGTGGTCGCGGGCGGCATGGCGTGCGCGCTGATCGTCCTGCTGGCCGTGGTCCGGCCGGCCCGGCTCGGCGCGCTCGACGCGGTGCCGGTGACCGGCCCCGCACACTGAACCAGCCGCACCACGCACTCCTGTCGACCGGCACCGCACATCGGACCGGCCGGCGACCAGCGCCGATCGGTGGGCGGTGCCGGTCGCCGTCCGGTCCCGGTCGGTGGGCGGTACCGCTCGGTGCGCGGTGCGCCGCCCGCCACCACCCGGCACGGTTGTGCCAGGCTGTCCGCGTGGCTCAGCGACCTCTCCTCCTCATCGACGCCCCCAGCCTCTACTTCCGCGCCTACTTCGGCGTCCCGGAGTCCAGCGCGCGGGCCGTCGACGGCAGCCCGGTCAACGCGGTGCGCGGCTTCCTCGACATGCTCGCCACGCTGGTCCGCACCCGCAGGCCCGACCGGATGGTCTGCGCACTCGACTACGACTGGCGGCCGCAGTGGCGGGTGGCGCTGCTGCCGTCGTACAAGACGCACCGCCTCGCCCCCGAGGGCGACGGCGAGGTGGTGCCCGACACGCTCGGCCCGCAGGTGCCGGTGATCCTCGACGTGCTCGCCGCGATCGGCATCCCGGCGATGGGCGCCGACGGCTACGAGGCCGACGACGTGCTCGGCACCCTCGCCACCACCGAACCCGCACCGGTCGAGGTGGTCTCCGGGGACCGGGACCTGTTCCAGCTCGTCGACGACGCCCGGCCGGTGCGGCTGCTGTACGTCGGCCGGGGCGTGGCGAAGCTCGAGGACTGCGACGACGCGGCGGTGCGCACCCGGTACGGCGTCCCCGCCGACCGCTACGCCGACTTCGCCGCGCTGCGCGGCGACCCCAGCGACGGCCTGCCCGGAGTCCCCGGTGTCGGGGAGAAGACCGCCGCCCGCCTCGTCGAGCGGTACGGCAGCGTCAGCGGCATCCTCGCCGCGCTGGACGAGCCCGGCTCCGGTTTCGCCCCCGGTCTGCGGGCCAAGCTCGACGGGGCGCGGGACTACCTGGCCGTGGCACCGACGGTGGTGCGGGTGGCCCGGGACGTGCCCCTCGACCCGATCACCACGACGCTGCCGGCGGCTCCGGTCGATCCGGAACGGCTGCTGGAGCTGGCCGAACGATGGAACCTGGCCAGCCCGGTCCGACGGCTGGTCGACGCCCTCGCCGGCCAGCCCTGATCCGGCCAGCCGGCGGCACCTCCTCCCCTGCCAACCCGCATAGCCGGCCTGTGTGCCTGCAGGGGCCCCTTGTTCGTCATTTCTGCCCTGTAGGGGACCCCTCCTACCACCCCACCACGGCACCACCACCACGCCACCGCGCCCGGCGGGTTGCGCCGGAGGTCAGCGGGGGGAGTCGTCGCGGCGGCGTGGGAAGGGGGTGCCGCCGGGCTGGCCGAGGGTCGTGCGGGCGGAGTGGGCACGCAGCCCGGCCGGGTCCGGCGGGGTGGCCGGTTCGGCGGTGGCGGGGAGCGGTTCCCGGCGGGCGTCCAGGTACGCCGCGCCCGCCCGGTCCTCCTCGGTCGGAGCGGCCAGCAACGCGTATACCAGTCCGACCACCACGAAGATCACGGCGAGCACGATCGGCACCAGCAGGGTGCTCACGCCCGCGCCGGGAAGCTGGCCCTGCCGGTCGTGCAGGTGCACGGTGAGGGCGCTCATGCCGGTGAAGTGCATTCCGTTCACCGCGACGCCCATCACCAGCGCCGAGCCGACGAGGGCGAGCAGCCGGCGGACGGTCACCGCCAGCCAGAGCGCCACGGTGGCCGCCACCACGGCGATCGCGACGGAGAGGGCGACCCGGGTGGGGTCGTACCCGACGTTTCCGTTGAGCCGCATCGCCGCCATGCCGGTGTAGTGCATGGCGACGACCCCGGCCCCGGCGAGGACGCCGCCGACGGCGATCCGCAGGGCGGAGACCCGTCCGGTGCCGGCGATGGCCAGCCCGATGCCGACCGCCACCACGGCGATGACCGCGCTGGCCACGGTGAGCGGGACGTCGTACCGGATGCGGGTGCCCTCGACCGCGAACCCGAGCATCGCCATGAAGTGCATGGTCCAGATGGCGGTTCCGCCGATCGCCCAGGCGGCCAGGATCCCCCACCAGGCCCGCTGGCCGCCGGTACGGGCGGTGCGGATCCGGCCGGCACAGATCAGCCCGAGGAACGAGCCGAGCACGGACAGGGCGTAGCTGAGCGCGGGCGTGATCCATCCGTACTCAAAGTGATTGATCGTAGCCATGACGGCCTCTTCCCCGGAAGCTCCACCGGCGCGCAGCCCGCGCCGGAGCAATGATCGGGGACGTCTCTAACAGGCACAACGGCACCCCCCGGGCAATCCGGGCGGTGCCGTAGCGGTGACCGTGCGATGCGTCGATTGCCGCACGGCAGTCACGGGAAGTTACGATCAGGCGGGGGTGTGGTACGCCAGGACACCCCGTTTGACCGCGGCGATCGCCTGCCGGGCGGTGGCGCGCAGCTCGGTGGAGGCCCCACCGGAGTCGGCGAGCTGTCCGAGCAGGTCGACCACCTGCCGGGCCCACCGGACGAAGTCCCCGGCCGGCATCTCGCCGTCGAGCTGGTGGCCGCTGGCCAGCACCTTGGCCAGCACCTCGCCCCGCGCCCAGCGGTAGATCGGCCAGACGAAGCCCAGGTCGGGTTCCCGGGTGACGCTGAGTCCCCGGGACGCCTCGTCCGTCTCGATCTCGCTCCACAGCTTCAGCGTCGCGTCGACCGCGTCGACGATCGCGCCGCGCGGCACCGAGGCCCGCTCGTCGACGTCCCGCCGGGCCTCGAAGACCACCACCGACACCGCGGCGGCCAGTTCGGCCGGGGAGAGCCCGTCCCAGACACCCCGGCGCAGGCACTCGGCGACCAGCAGATCCGCCTCGGTCCAGATCCGGGCCAGCATCCGACCGGCGTCGGTGACCGACCCGTCGGCGGTGAGGTAACCCCGGGTGGTGAGCAGCGCCACGATGCGGTCGAAGGTACGGGCCAGCGAGCCGGTCCGGCCGGACACCCGCTCGCGCAGTTCCTCGGTGTCGCGTTCCAGCCGGCGGCGGCGCTCCGCCCAGCGGGCGTGCTCCTCCCGCTCCGGGCAGGCGTGACACGGGTGGCGGCGCAGTTCGGACCGGAGTTGGGTGAGCCGGTGGTCCTCCCCCACCGCCTGCCGGGACCGGCCGCCGCGCCGCCCGCCGTGCCGGTCCAGGCCGGTGGCGCTGACCTCGGCGGCGAGGTCCCGGCGGGCCGCCGGGGACCGGTGGTTGAAGTGCTTGGGCACCCGGATCCGGGCGAGCACCTCGGCCGGGGTGGTGAAGTCGCCCGCGCTGATCCGCCCCGCCCAGCGGTCCTGGGTGAGCACCAGCGGCCGGGGCTCGCCGAACCCGCCGGTGGCCGGGTCGATGACGACCGCCAGGCCGGCCCGTCGCCCCGACGGCACCCGGATCACGTCGCCGACCCGCAGCCGCTCCAGCGAGGCGATCGCCGCCGCCTTCCGCTGGGTCTGCCCCTGTCGGGCCAGGGACCGCTCGCGGTCGCCGATGGCCACCCGCAGGGCGAAGTACTCGTCGAAGTCGCCCTGGTGGCAGACCGCCTCCGCGCCGTACGCGTCCATGGTCTCGGTGTTGCGCTGCACCTGCCGGGCCAGGCCGACCACCGAGCGGTCCGCCTGGAACTGCGCGAACGACGACTCCAGCAGCGCCCGGGCCGGCTCCGCGCCGACGCTGCCGACCAGGTTCACCGCCATGTTGTACGACGGCCGGAAACTCGACCGCAGCGGGTACGTCCGGGTGGAGGCGAGACCGGCCACGTGCCGGGGGTCGGTCTCCGGCGACCAGACCACCACCGCGTGACCCTCGACGTCGATGCCGCGTCGGCCGGCCCGGCCGGTGAGCTGGGTGTACTCCCCCGGCGTGAGGTCGACGTGGGCCTCGCCGTTATACTTGACCAGCCGTTCCAGCACCACGCAGCGGGCCGGCATGTTGATGCCCAGGGCGAGGGTCTCGGTGGCGAACACCGCCTTGACCAGACCCCGGACGAACAGCTCCTCGACGACCTCCTTGAACGCCGGCAGCATGCCCGCGTGGTGCGCGGCGAGGCCGCGCTCCAGCCCGTCGAGCCACTCCCAGTAACCGAGCACGGAGAGGTCCTCGCTGGGGATGGCGGTGACCTTGCTCTCCACCACCCGGCGGATCTCCGCGCGTTCCTCGGGCGAGGTGAGCCGCAGGCCGGCCGCAAGGCATTGCTGCACCGCCGCGTCACAGCCGGCCCGGCTGAAGATGAACAGGATCGCCGGGAGCAGCCCCTCCCGGTCCAACCGGTCGACGATGTCCGGCCGCAGCGGACCCCGCCAGCGGGGTCCGCGCCGGCGGTCCGCGCCGGTGCCGCGTACCTCCCCGAGTTCCAGGCGGCGCAGCGTGTCGCGGGTGTAGCGCAGCAGCTCCGGGTGGACGTCGTGCTTGCGGGCCGCGTCGGCGTCGTGGAACAGGTCGAACATCCGCTTGCCGACGAGCATGTGCTGCCACAGCGGCACCGGCCGGTGCTCGCTGACCACCACGGCGGTCTCGCCCCGGACCGTGACCAGCCAGTCGGCGAACTCCTCGGCGTTGGAGACGGTCGCCGAGAGGGAGACCAGGGTGACCGAGGCGGGCAGGTGGATGATCACCTCTTCCCAGACTCCGCCCCGGAACCGGTCGGCGAGGTAGTGCACCTCGTCCATCACCACGTACGCCAGGCCCTCGAGGGTGGCCGAGCCTGCGTAGAGCATGTTGCGCAGGACCTCGGTGGTCATCACCACCACGGGCGCGTCACCGTTGATCGCGTTGTCGCCGGTGAGCAGGCCGACCTGGTCGGCGCCGTACCGGTCGACCAGGTCGTGGTACTTCTGGTTGGACAGCGCCTTGATCGGGGTGGTGTAGAAGCACTTCCGGCGGGGCTCGTCGGCCGACACCGGTCGGGCCGGGGTGCCGCGCAGCGCCAGGTGCACCGCAAACTCGCCGACCACGGTCTTGCCCGCGCCGGTCGGGGCGCAGACCAGCACCCCGCTGCCCCGCTCCAGGGATTGGCACGCCTCCCGTTGGAAGTCGTCGAGGTCGAACCCCAGGTCGAAGGCGAACTCGTCCAGGGCCGGGAAGAGGGAGGCCTGCGCGGCCCGGCGGCGCGCCGCGGCGTACCGCTCGGCGGGGCTCGACATGCCACCAAGATTAATGCGTCCCCGCCCGGCACACCCGCCAAGGCCGCCCAGCGCACCCGCACGGTCCCCCGGCGGGTCCGGCAAGGCCGTCCGCCGGGCCCGTCGGGGGCGGTCGGTAGGGTGCACCCGTGCCGGATCATGCCCATGCGCCCGACCCCCGTGCCAACCACGCCACCGACCCCGGGGAGGTTCCCCGCCGCCGGATCGAGGCGGTCCTGTTCGATTTCCACGGCACTCTGGCCCAGGTGGAGGACGCTCGGGAGTGGGTGCTGGCCGCCGCGACGAGTTGCGGGGCGACCCTGGAACGGATGCGTGCCACGGTGCTGGCCGACCGGCTGCTCACCGCTGGCCGGGCCGGCGGTCCGCTGCCGCACCGGGTGCCGCCCCGGCTGGCCGAGGTCTGGTCCGAGCGGGATCTCTATCCGCACGCCCACCGGGCGGCGTACACGGGGCTGGCCGCGACGGTCGACGCCGGGATCGAGGGCCTCGCCGACGCCCTCTACGACCGGGTGCTGAGTCCGGACGGATGGGTGCCCTACCCGGACGCCGCCCCCACCATGGCGGCGCTGCGGGCAGCGGGCGTGAAGGTGGCGGTGGTCAGCAACATCGGCTTCGACCTGCGGCCGTTGTTCGACGCGTGGGGGCTCACCGACCTGGTCGACGCCTTCGCGCTGTCGTACGAGGTGGGTCGCTGCAAGCCGGACCCGGGTATCTTCCTGCGCGCCTGCGGCATGGTCGGGGTCGACTCGGAACGGGCGCTGATGGTCGGCGACACCCCGGCGGACGCGGGAGCGGTCGGGGCCGGCTGTGCGGTGCTGGTGCTGCCTCCGGCGGAGGTGGGGCGACCGAACGGGCTCGGTGCCGTACTCGACCTGGTCCTGGGCGGCTGACCCGGCGGTCCTGGTGGACCCGACACGCACCACGGCTGGACGAACGCCGCTAACACGATCATGACAGCGGCGTTACCGAACATCGCTAACAGATCGGCGTTATCGTCGCTGTCATGACCAGCCCCGAGGTCCCGGCCCGTGACCGGATCGTCCGGGCGGCCGCCGCCCTGCTCGCCGAGGGCGGCCGGGAGGCCGTCTCCACCCGGGCGGTAGCCCGGGCCGCCGGAGTGCAGGCCCCGACCATCTACCGGCAGTTCGGCGACATGCGCGGACTGCTCGACGCGGCGGCCAGCTACCGCCTGGCCGCGTACCTGGACGCCCAGGCGTCCCGGGCACCCGCCGCCGACCCGGTCGACGACCTGCGGCGCGGCTGGGACATGCAGGTGGAGTTCGGATTGACCCACCCGGCCGTGCACGGCCTCATGTACGGCGACCCACGTCCCGACCCGGTCCCCACCGCCGCCCGGGTGGCCCGGGACATCCTGCGCCACCTGGTCACCCGGATCGCTGAGGCGGGACGGCTGCGCACCGACGTCGACCGGGCCGCCGACCTCGTCCACTCCGCGTGCTGCGGGGTCACCCTCACGCTGATCCGCACCCCGGTCGCGCAGCGGGATCCGGCCCTGTCCGCGCTGACCCGGGAGGCGGTCGTCGGCGCCGTGGCCACCGACACCGTCGCCGCCCGCGCGCCACGCCGGGTCGACCGGCCGGTACGGCACGCCGTGGCACTGCGGGCGGTCCTGCCCGAGGTGGCGGCCGACCTGACCCCGGCTGAGCGGGACCTGCTGGCCGAGTGGCTGGACCGGATCGTCCGCGCCGCCCCACCACCCTGACCGCCCGGGTGGGAACGTCGGCCACCCGCCGCCGGCGTGGTCGGCCTGACCCCTGCTCGACCTACGGTTTCCCGTCCGGCGGCTGGCCGCTCGCGCCACCGGTGGTGCCGGCCGGCCGTCCCGACGGCGACGTGTCGTGGAGTCCGGTCAGCGCAGCAGCCGCACCGCCGCCGGTACCGCGGTGACCGTCACCGGCAGGGGAAGCGCCCGCTCCCCGTCGGCGTACGTGGTGATGCCCTCGGCCGCCAGTTCGACGGTCCGCGCGCGGTAGGTGCGCACCAGTGGGTGGCGCACGTGGGTGCCCTGGTAGATGCGTGGCTTCACCCGCATCAGGGTGCGCCGGTCGAAACGGCCGCCGACCACCACGTCCAGCAGGCCGTCGGTCGGGTCCGCGTCCGGGCAGATCCGCATCCCGCCGCCGTAGCTGGCGCAGTTGCCGATCGCCACCAGCACCGCCTCGGTCTCCTGCGCCGCCCCGTCGAGGCGCAGCGTGTAACGGCGCGGACGCAGCCGGGCCAGCTCCACCAGGATCGCCAGGTCGTACCGGCGGGGACCCCGCGGCCAGCGCATCCGGTTGGCCCGCTCGTTGACGATCGCGTCGAAGCCGGCGGCCAGAACGGCGCCGTACCAGCGGTGGACCCCGTCGGCACCGGTCATCCGGGCCAGGTCGACCGGATGGCTCCGGCCGTCCCGAAGGGCGGCGACGACCACCTCCACGGCGGCGAGCGGATCGCCCGGGAACCCGGTGTCGACGGCGAAGTCGTTGCCGGTGCCGGCGGGCACCGCACCGAACGGCACCGTCGTCCCGGCCACCGCCTGCAGCGCGCGGTGCACGGTGCCGTCGCCACCGACGGCCAGCAGCGCCGACACGCCCTCGACGACCGCCGCCCGGCACGCCGTTTCGGCCTCCTCCGCGGTACGCGCCTCGAGCAGCCGGACCGGCCGTCCGGCGGTGGCCAACCGGTCCAGCAGTCGGGGCAGCATCCCTCGGTACCGCCCCCGGCCGGCGGTCGGGTTGGTCAGCACAGCGACGGGGCCGCCGGGCGACGGGGCGGCGGGCGGGTGATCGTCTGCGGTCACGGCGAGCACGGTAGCGCGACCGGCCCGTCGCCGGCTGACCCACCGATCAGACGGTGGGCACGGTGTCGGCGGTCTTCACGACCTCCGCTCGGGGTGGTTGCAGGGGTCCCCTGTTACGCAAAAAGCGGTAACAGGGGACCCCTGCTACCGCTTCAGCGTGGTGCGGACGGGTCAGGTCATGTCGTCGTACCGGCGGTCGATCGGTGCCGGAGCGGGGATCTGGTCCGGGGCGGCGATCGGCGCGCTCGCCTCCACGCGCTCACCGGCGGCGACCGGCTCCCGGTCGAACTCCAGCGGGGAGACCTCGTCGTCGTCGATGCCGGCGTAGACCTCCTTGCCCCGTCCCTTGCGCTTGTCGTTGAGGAACGCCACCCCGACCGCGGCGAAGTAGAGCAGGCAGAGGCAGAGCGCCAGCGCGGTCATGCCGAACGGGTCCGGTGTCGGGGTGACCACCGCGGCGAAGGCGAAGAACAGGAAGACCGCGATCCGCCACCAGCCCAGCAGCCGACGCGCGCTGGCCAGTCCGACGAAGTTGAGCATCAACACGATCAACGGGAACTCGAACGCCACCCCGAACAGCAGGATCAGGTTGGTGACGAAGGAGACGTACCGGGTGATGTCCAACGTCGTCTCGATCTCGCTGCCCGCGACGTTGAGCAGGAACTCCAGGCCCTTCGCGGTCACGAAGTACGCCAGCAGCGCGCCGGCCGCGAACAGCGGAGCGGCCAGCCCGGTGAAGACGTACGCGTACCGCCGCTCGTTCCGGTGCAGGCCGGGGGCGATGAACGCCCAGAGCTGGTAGAGCCAGACCGGGGCGGCGATGATCAGGCCGACCCAGAGACCGATCTTCAGGTTGAGCAGGAAGAGGTCCGCCGGACCGAGCTGGACGAAGTCGCAGCTCGCGCCGCTCCCCTGGAATTTCGGCAGGTCGCAGTACGGCTTGCGGAGGATGTTCAGCACCGGCCCGGCCAGCCAGAGACCGAAGCCGAAGCCGACCAGGATCGCCAGCGACGCCCGGAAGAGCCGGTTACGCAGTTCGCGGAAGTGCTCGACCAGCGTCATCGAGCCGTCGGCGGCCCGTTCGAAGTTGCTCGGACCGCGCTTGCGGAGGGCGAAGCGCACGATTGTCCGGCCTTTCGGTCAGTTCTCGCGGACGCGCTGCACCGGGTCGACGACCGGCTGCTGCGGCGGAGCCTGGTGGTACGGCTGGCCGGTGTGGGGCGCCTGCTGCGGGTGCGGGGCGTAGGGCGCCTGCTGGGCGGCCTGCGGCGGCAGCGGCTGGTAGCCGGCCTGGGCGTCCGCCTTCTCGGCGAGATCGCGGTCGTTGTCGTCGTGCAGGCTCTTGGTCTCCGCCTTGATGATGCGCAACGAACGACCCAGCGAACGGGCCGCGTCGGGGAGCCGCTTCGCGCCGAAGAGCAGGATCAGCACGACCACGAGTACGGCGATGTGCCACGGCTTGAGGGCACCCATGGGAAGCTCCAGTCGCTCTGTGTGTCGGGGTGGTGTGTCGCAGCCCATCGTACGTGCGCCGCGAGCTTCCGCCACCCGCCGGGCCACTGGCTGTGCGGTCCGGTCGGTGAAGTCTCGACCAACCCCCGGTGTCCCGTCAACCGTCCCGGGGAACCCTCCCGGCAGCTCACGACCGGACGACGAGTGGACGTCGAGTGTCGGTCAGCCGCCGCGCCGGGCCTTGATCAGCTCAAGTCGCTGCTGGGTGGTGGCGATCTGCCGCTGCAACCCCTCGGCCCGGTCCTGGAGCACCTCGGCGGTCGACTGGAGCGCCTCGGCCTGCGCCTGCCGCTGCTGCAGGGTCAGCGCCGCCCGACGCAGCCGGGGCAGACGGGCCAGCACCGGCCGGACGGCGAGCGCCAGCACGACCAGCGGGACGAGCACCACCGCGAGCACGATCCACTTCACCACGGCGGTCAGCCTACTGCCTGCCCGGGTGGCCCGCCGGGCTGGCCGCGCCCGGCACCCCCGCCACGACCGCCGGCCCGTCGACGGCGGCACCCGGTACTCCGACGGCCGGGTGCGGCACGTCGATGGCCGGGTCAGCGGCCCCGGCTCCGTCGTCCACCGGTCCGGTGGCGTACGCGTCGAGGGCGGCGAGGGCCTGGGCACGCACCTGCTCGGCCAGTTCCGCCGGGGCCACCACGGCCGCCTCCGGACCCAACCCGAGCACGAAACGACGGGCCCAGCCCAGGTCGGTGACGCGCAACGAGACCAGCCAGTGGTCCCCCTCGCCCGCCTCCACCCGCTCACACGGGTAGTACTCGGTGATCCACCGTTCCCGACGGCCGATCCGCAGGGTGATCAGCGGCAGGTCCGCCGTCGGACGGAAGACCCCTCCGGTGAGGTCGTACGGGCGGGCCTGGGGCGGCACCGCCACCGGCTCGTCCAGCTCGGTGACGGCGTCGATGCGGTCGGCCCGGAACAGCCGGACCGCCTCGGCCCGCCGGCACCACGCCTCCACGTACGCCCGACCGCCGACCATCAGCATCCGCAGCGGGTCGACGACCCGCTCGGTGGTCTCGTCCCGGGCCGCCGTGTAGTAGGTGATCCGCAGCGCCCGGCCACCCTCCACCGCCGCGCGCAGCGCCTCGACCCGCTCGCTGTCGCCGGGCAGCCGGACGGCGACCGGCGCGCCGACGGTGTCCCCGGCCGCATTCTCGATCTTGGCGAGGGCCCGCTCGACCGCCTCCCGGTTGGCCACCCCCGGCGTCTCGGCGAGCATCCGCAACGCCACCACCAGCGCCAGCGCCTCGTCCGGCGTCAGCCGCAACGGCCGGTCGATGCCGGCGTCGTAGGTGATGGTCACCCGGTCGCCGTCGAACGCCATGTCGATCAGGTCGCCGGGGCCGTAGCCGGGCAGCCCGCACACCCAGAGCAGCTCCAGGTCCTCCCTGAGCTGCCGCTCGGTCACCCCGAGGTCCCCCGCCGCCTCGGCGATCTCGATGCCCGGCCGGGCCAGAAGATACGGCACCAGGTTCAGCAGCCGGGCCAGCCGGTCGGCCGAGGCCCGCGAACCGGTCGGGCGGGTGGCGGCACGACTCACCGGGCACCTCCGCTCATCGCGACCTCGTCGTGCCGGGCCGCGACCTCCTTCAGTCGTTGGATGACCGCCTCCCGCACCTCCGGCGGGGCCAGCACCCGCACGTCCGGGCCGTACCCGACGAGCTGGCCGGCCAGCGACTCCGGGTCGGCGTACGGCAGGACCAGTCGGTCCCCGTCCGGCCCGGTGCTGCCGCCGACCGCCCAGCGGCGCAGCCCGGCGGCCCGGCCCGGAGTGACCAGGACGGTGGCCCGGCCGGTCCGCTCCACCGGCCCGGACCAGCGGGCGACGTGGCTGATCAGGTCGACCTCCGGCGGGGTGTAGGCACCGGGACGGCCGGTGACCCGGACCGCGCCGACCACCCGGGAGAGCCGGAAGCAGCGGGTGGCCCGCCGCTCCAGGTCATGGCCGACGACATACCACCGGCCCCGCCAGCAGACCACCCCCCACGGCTGGAGGCGGCGGGTGGCGGGCGCGTCACCGTCGGGGGTGCGGTAGTCGAAGCTGACCTCGCGCCGGTCCCGCGCGGCGGCGGTCAGCGGAGCGAACGCCGGATCCACCGTGACCATCGGCTCCAAGCCGAGGGTGGCCTGCGGGTCCACGTCCACGCCGGCGGCGCGCAGTTTCGCCAGCCCCGAGGAGGCGGCGGCGGCCAGACCGGCGTGCTGCCACAGTCGCGCCGCGATGCCCACCGCAGCGGCCTCGTCCGGTTCGAGCGGGATGTCGGGCAGCGCGTACTCACGGTGGGCGATCCGGTAACCCGGCTCGGTGTCGAAGACACTGGCGGTGCCGGTCTCCAGCGGCACGCCCAGCTCCCGCAACTCGGCCTTGTCCCGCTCGAACTTGCGCTGGAAGGCCTCGTGGTCACGGACGTCGTCCGGATCGTGTTCGTAGCCGGGCACCGTCGCGGCGATCTGCGCGGCGGTAAGGAACCGTCGCGTGGACAGCAGGCAGATCACCAGGTTGACCAGGCGCTCGGTACGGGTCCGCGACACGTGCAAGACGCTAGCAGCCCGCCGACCCCCGCAGACCGCGCACCCACACGCGCGGCGCGGCGCCGCCGGTCGCCCCGACCGGGTGCCGGCGGCGGTTCGGTGGTAACAGGGGACCCCTCCTCATCAAAAAGCGGTAACAGGGGACCCTTCCTACCGTCGCCGGCCGGCGACCGACGGCCGCCGATCATAGGGTGAGCCCATGGCGGAAGCCGCAGCCAGGACCGAGAGTGTCGGCACGGTTGTCGTGGCCGGGGCCGCGAACCTCGCCATCGCCGTGGCCAAGCTCGTCGCCGGGCTGCTCTCCGGCTCGGCGGCGATGCTCTCCGAAGCCGTCCACTCGCTCGCCGACACCACCACCGAGGTGCTGCTCTACACCGCGCTGCGGCGGGGCGCACGCCCCGCCGATCCCCGGCACCCCTTCGGGTACGGCAAGGAGAGCTACGTCTGGGCGCTGCTCGCCGCGTTGTTCACCTTCGTGGCCGGCGCCGGTTTCGCCGTCACCCACGGGGTCACCACGATCCTCGTCCACGAGCACCGCGGCAACTACCTCGCGTCGTACGTCGTGCTCGCCGTCTCGTTCGCCATCGAGTCGGTCTCGCTGGCCCGCGCGGCACGTCAGGTCCGCCGGGAGTCGCGCCGCTGGCGCACCAGCCCGCGCCACTTCCTGCGGATGACCGCGGACACCACCGTCAAGGCGGTCTTCCTGGAGGACAGCGCCGCGCTGGTCGGGCTGCTGCTGGCCGCCCTCGGCGTGGGCCTGTCCCAGCTGACCGGTGACGAGATCTACGACGGGATCGCCTCGATCCTGATCGGGCTGCTGCTCCTGGTCGTCGCCACCGTCCTGGCGTACAGCAACGTCTCCCTGCTGGTCGGTCGGGCGGTGCCGGGGCGGATCCGGCGCGAGATCGAGGACGAGCTCGCCGGCCTGCCCACGGTGCAGCGGGTCGACACCCTGCTCACCATGCAGCTCGGTCCGGACGACGTCCTGGTCGCCGCCAAGGTCGACTTCTCCGACGACGCGACCGGCGCGGACATCGAGGCCGCGGCGGACGAGGCCGAGCGGCGACTCACCGGCCGCTACCCCGAGATCCGGTACGTCTTCCTCGACCCGACCCGCTCGCGCCCCGCGACCGGCAGCCCCGCCCCGGACCACGACGACCCACCGCTCGCGACCTGACCAGCGGCGCGCTCGGACGACGGGTACCCGGACGCGGAGCCGGCCGGCCGGGCGATAGCGTGCCCGTCATGGTGCGATGGCGGACGGCGACGGTCACGGCACTGCGGCGCCGGTGGCACGGCGCGACGGAACTCGACGTGGTTCTGCCCGACGGGGCCACCATGCGGGCGCTGGCCTACCCGGAGCTGGTCGGCGATCCCGAGCCCGGCGACCGGGTGCTGCTCAACGTCGGCGCGCTGCTGATGGGGCTCGGCACCGGCGGGTACGCGCTCGTCGTCGCCCTCCCGGACCGGCTGCCCGAGGATCCGCCGCAGGCCGCCACCCGCGACGCCGGGCACCTGGTCAAGGCCCGCTACACCCCGCTGCAACCGATCCTGCTCGGCGTCGACGAGGAGGCCTCCCCGCACCACCCGCTGCTCGCCGACGCCGACGACCTGGCCGGCATGCCGGTGGTCACCGCCGACCTGCACTCCGCGCTCCCGGCGATCCTCGCCGGCGTGCACGCCGACCTTCCCGGCTGCCGGGTCGCCTACCTGCTCACCGACGGCGGGGCGCTGCCCGCCTGGTTCTCCCGCACCCTCGCCGGGCTGCGCGGGCACCTGGCCGGCACGGTCAGCGTCGGGCAGGCCTTCGGCGGCGACCTGGAGGCGAGCACCCTACACACCGGGCTGCTGGCCGCCCGGCACGTCCTGCACGCCGACGTCGCCGTCGTCGCCCAGGGGCCGGGGAACCTCGGCACCGGCACCCGGTGGGGCTACTCCGGGGTGGCCGTCGGCGAGGCGGTCAACGCGGTCGCCGTCCTCGGCGGCCGACCGGTCGGCTCGCTGCGGATCTCCGACGCCGACCCGCGCCCCCGGCACCGGGGGGTGTCCCACCACAGCCTCACCGCGTACGGACGGGTCGCGCTCGCCCCGGCAGAGCTGGTCGTCCCGGACGGCCTCGCCCCCGCCCTGGACGCCGAGGTGGACGCGGCACTGATGCCGCTGGCCGCCCGGCACCGGATCGTCCGGGTCGACACCGACGGGCTGGACGCCGCGCTACGGGCCAGCGTCGTGCCGCTGTCGACGATGGGACGCGGGCTGGACGCCGACCACGCGTACTTCCTGGCCGCCGCCGCGGCCGGCCGGTACGCCGCCCGCCTGGCCGCGTGACCGGCTGACCGTCTGACCGCGTCACCGGCTGGGCGCGTTTGACCGGCTGAGGGGCGGCTCAGGCCAGGAACACCAGGGCCAGCCAGCCGCCCACCATCGCCACCAGGGCGAGGGCGAGCACCCAGGTCGGCACGGTGTACTCGCCGCGCCGGTTCCGCTCGATCTCGTCGCGGATCTTCTGCCGGCGCCGCTCCACCCAGTTGAGGCGTTCGCGATCCGGCGGTGAGGAGTTGACCATAACCCGGCAAGCGTACCGGGGTGTCCCGGCGGCCCTGCGGGACCCGCCGGGACACCCACCCGGTCACATGCTGGCGATCAGACGCTCCACACGCTCGTCGTACGCTCGGAACGGGTCCTTGCACAGCACGGTGCGCTGCGCCTGGTCGTTGAGCTTGAGGTGCACCCAGTCGACGGTGAAGTCCCGCCGCTTCTCCTGGGCGTGCCGGATGAACTCGCCCCGCAGCCGGGCCCGGGTCGTCTGCGGCGGCGTCTCCTTCGCCTCGAAGATCTCCGGATCGGTGGTCACCCGGTCGACCTGGCCCCGCCGCTCCAGCAGGGCGTAGAGGCCCCGGCCGCGCCGCAGGTCGTGGTACGCCAGATCCATCTGCGCGACCCGGGGATGCGACAACGGCAGGTCGTGCTTGCGCTGGTACCGCTCGATCAGCCGGAGCTTGGTCACCCAGTCGATCTCCCGGGCGACCGGCTCCAGGTCACCGGTCTCCACCGCCCGCAGCACCCGGCCCCACAGCTCCACCACCCGCTTGGCGGTCTGGTCGCCGCCGCGCCGCTCGACGAACTCGGTCGCCCGGGCGAGGTACTCCTGCTGGATCTCCAGGGCGCTGACCTCCTTGCCCGAGGAGAGCCGCACCTTGCGCCGACCGGTGATGTCGTGCGAGACCTCCCGGATCGCCCGGATCGGGTTCTCCAGGGTGAGGTCACGCATCACCACACCGGCCTCGATCATCCGCAGCACGATGTCCGCCGACCCGACCTTCAGCAGGGTGGTGACCTCGTTCATGTTCGAGTCGCCGACGATCACGTGCAGCCGCCGGTACCGCTCGGCGTCGGCGTGCGGCTCGTCCCGGGTGTTGATGATCGGCCGGCTCCGGGTGGTCGCCGACGAGACCCCCTCCCAGATGTGCTCCGCCCGCTGGGACAGGCAGTAGACCGCCCCGCGCGGGGTCTGGAGCACCTTCCCCGCCCCGCAGATCAGCTGCCGGGTCACCAGGAACGGGATCAGCACGTCGGCCAGCCGACCGAACTCGCCGTGCCGGGAGACCAGGTAGTTCTCGTGGCAGCCGTACGAGTTGCCGGCCGAGTCGGTGTTGTTCTTGAACAGGTAGATCTCGCCCGCGATGCCCTCGTCGTGCAGCCGCTTCTCCGCGTCGACCAGCAGACCCTCCAGGATCCGCTCGCCGGCCCGGTCGTGGGCGACCAGGTCGACCACCGAGTCGCACTCCGGCGTGGCGTACTCCGGGTGCGAACCGACGTCGAGGTAGAGGCGGGCACCGTTTCGCAGGAAGACGTTGCTCGACCGGCCCCACGACACCACCCGACGGAAGAGGTAACGCGCGACCTCGTCAGGAGAGAGTCGCCGCTGGCCCCGGTAGGTACAGGTGACGCCGTACTCGGTCTCGATACCGAAGATTCGCCGCTCCATGATGAGACATTAGCCCCCCACGGCCCGAATTGGGCAGCGCTCGACGGCGGCGTTGTCGCACCCGGTCGTCGGACCGCCACCATCCGCGCCGATCACACCGGTCCGGTCACACCGGTCCGGTCGGCCCGGCACCGGGGCCGCACCGTCCCCGCCCGCCCGACCACGGTCGCGCGTAGAGTTGGCCGACCGTGAGGATCCTCGTCACCGGCGGCGCCGGCTTCATCGGTTCGGCCTACGTGCGGCGCCTGCTCCGCGGCGGCGAGCCGGAGATCACCCCGACCGCCCTGACCGTCCTGGACAGCTTCACCTACGCCGGTACGCGCGGCGCGCTCGCTTCCGTCCGTACCGACCCCCGCCTGCGGGTGATCCACGGCGACGTCCGGGACGTCGACCTCGTCGGCACCACCGTGGCCGGGCACGACCTGGTCGTGCACTTCGCCGCCGAGTCCCATGTGGACCGTTCCATCGTCGGGGCGGCGACCTTCGTCAGCACCAACGTGCTCGGCACCCAGACCCTGCTCGACGAGGCCCTGCGACACGGGGTCGAGCGGTTCGTGCAGGTCTCCACCGACGAGGTCTACGGCTCCGTCGACACCGGCTCGTGGACCGAGGACGCGCCGCTGGACCCCTCGTCGCCGTACTCCGCCTCCAAGGCCGCGGCGGACCTGCTGGCGCTGGCCTACCACCGCACCCACGGCCTGGACGTGGTGATCACCCGCGGCGCGAACACCTACGGCCCCTACCAGTACCCGGAGAAGCTGATCCCGCTCTTCGTCACCAACCTCGTCGACGGGCAGCCGGTGCCGCTCTACGGCGACGGCCGGAACGTCCGCGACTGGGTGCACGTCGACGACCACTGCCACGGCATCGCCCTGGCCCAGCGGCACGGCCGGGCCGGACGGGTCTACCACCTCGGCGGCGGTACCGAGCTGACCAACCGGGAGATCACCGAGCGGATCCTCGCCGCCTGCGGGGCCGACTGGAGTCGGGTGCGCCAGGTCGCGGACCGCAAGGGCCACGACCGGCGCTACTCGCTCGACACCACCCGCAGCCGCCAGGAGCTGGGGTACGCCCCCCGGGTCGACCTGACGACCGGGCTGGCCGCCACCGTCGACTGGTACCGGTCGAACCGGGCCTGGTGGCGGCCCCTGAAGCTTGCCCGGTGAACTGGTCTCGGCGGTGTGGCGGCTGAACCGCCGTCCCCGGGCGGGCCGTCGCCGGCCCGCCCAACTCGTCGACGACCGTCAGCCGCCGGGCCGGATCACGCCTCCGCCGGCCCGGTCGACCCCTCCGGAGGGGTCTCGGAGGGCTGCCCCTCCAGGTCCGCCGAGCCGGCCGAGGTGGTCGGCTTCCCCGCCGGGGCCGACGGCGGCTTCGGCGTCTCCGCCCGGGCCGACCCCGCCGGTTCCTCGCCACCGTCGAGCAGCGCGGTCAGCGCGGCCCCGGTGATCCGGCGGAAGGTCCGCCCGACCCGGCTGCGGTCCAGCACCGCCACCTCGAGCTGGTTCGCGGCGATGGTCCGTGCCGCGCCCCCCTCGCCACCGACGGTGCCGAGCGCCTTCACCGCGGCCTTGACCGCCTCGCCGAGCGACATGTCCGGGCGGTGCTCCGACTTGAGCACGCCGGAGATCGCCTCGGCCTGGCCACCCATCGCCATCCGGCCCGGCTCGTCGTTCACCGATCCGTCGTAGGTCAGCCGGTAGAGCTCGTCCTGCTCCGCCGTCGCACCCACCTCGGCCACGCAGATCTCCACCTCGAACGGCTTCGACTGCTCGGTGAAGATCGCGCCAAGGGTCTGCGCGAACGCGTTGGCCAGTGCCCGGCCGGTCACGTCCCGCCGGTCGTAGCTGAGGCCGTTGAGGTCGGCCATCCGCACCCCGGCGCGGCGCAGGTTCTCGAACTCGTTGTACCGACCGACCGCGGCGAAGCCGATCCGGTCGTAGATCTCACTGACCTTGTGCAGGGCGCTGGAGATGTTCTCCGCGACGAAGAGCACCCCGCCCGCGTAGCTCAGGACCACCGCGCTACGGCCCCGGGCGATGCCCTTGCGGGCCAGCTCGGAGCGGTCGCGCATGATCTGCTCGGGCGAGGCATAGAACTGCATGGCCACGACGGCGGTTCTCCTTCAGGCGCTGTGCTGACGGCTTCTGGTTGCTGCTGACGGCAAGCGGGGTCAGCCGCCCGGGTTCTCCATCCGGCCCGCCACGACGCTCTCGGCGAGTGCGGCGGTCTCCTCGGCGGTGAGCCGGTGCGTCCCCTCCGCCGTCGCGGTCATCACCACCGGATAGATCCGGCGGGTCAGGTCCGGACCGCCGGTGGCGGTGTCGTCGTCGGCCGCGTCGTAGAGCGCCTCCACCGCGAGCCGGGACGCGTCGGCGATGGAGAGACCGGCGCGGAACCGCTTCTTCAGGGCGGACCGGGCGAAGATCGAGCCCGAGCCGATGGCGTCGTAGCCGGTCTCCTCGTAGGGGCCGCCGGTGACGTCGAAGCTGAAGATCCGACCGGCCCGGGCCGGGTCCGGCGCGGCCAGGTCGAAGCCGGCGAAGAGCGGGATCACCGCGAGGCCCTGCATCGCCGCGCCCAGGTTGCCCCGGATCATCGCGGCGAGCCGGTTGGCCTTGCCGTCGAGCGAGAGCATCGCGCCCTCGATCTTCTCGTAGTGCTCCAGTTCCACCTGGAACAGTCGCATCAGCTCGATGCCGATGCCCGCGGTACCGGCGATGCCCACCAGCGAGTACGGGTCCGCCGGGTGCACCTTTTCGATGTCCCGCTGGGCGATCAGGTTGCCCATGGTGGCCCGCCGGTCGCCGGCCATCACCACGCCACCGTCGGCCACGATGGCCACGATGGTCGTCGCATGCGGCGCGAGGTCGGCGGCCATGCCCGGCGGCAGCGGCCGTCGGCCCGGCAGCAGCTCCGGTGCCACCCGACTCAGGAACTGGGTGAAGGAGGACGTCCCCGCGTTGGTGAACACATCTGGTAGACGCCCGGATGGATCAAAACCCGCTGCCACGTGGTTCCTCTCAGGTACGTGATCGCCCCGGCCAGCCGTGACTGGTCGTCACGGAACTGACCAAGACCACCGTTGCAGTTGAAGCAGAGTATCCCGCGTACCGACCCGTTGCGGTGATCGTGGTCCACATGTTGCGGCTCGGGGCTGCCGCAGATCGCGCAGACCCCACCCTGCTCGGCCAGAAGCTCGTCGAACTCCTTCTGCCCGATGCCGTACCGCCGCCGCAGGTGGTACTCGCGCGTTCCGCCGTAGAGCCGCTGCGCCGGCCGCTGGCCTTGGTAGAGGTGGTGGGAAAATCGTCCAGCGGCCTTGATCTGCTCGCAGTCCGGACACCACCTCAGCCCATCGCCCACCGGCGCGGGCGACCTTCGTTGCGGCGCGATGCCACGCTTGCGACGGCTCGCCACCGACCGGGCCGCCGCACATGCTTTGCAGTAGAAGGCGAGGCCGTCGACCCGGCGGCGATCCCGGTGGAAGTCCGTGAGAGGAAGTACCCGCTCGCACTGCGGGCACGGCTTGTCCGTCGCGCCCGGCGAATCGGACATATACCCTATTCTCCGCCCTTCTGGACGTAACCCCTCACGAACTCCTCGGCGTTCTCCTCCAGGACGGAGTCGATCTCGTCGAGCAGGTCGTCGACGTCCTCGGTGATCTCGGCGTGCCGCTCGGCGACCTCCGGGTTCGCCTCCGTGGTGACGTCCTCGATCTCCTCGCCCTGGCGCCCCTTGCCCGACTGGGACTGGCCGCCGCTGTCACGAGTAGCCATGTGGTGCCTCCTCCACGATCGCTTGCCAGAAACTTACCTCGCGGGAGCGACGAAAACCGGCCACGCGACCGGCTTTCGCCACCGACCGCCGACTCAGCCGCCGGTCAACGTCTCCAGCAGGTCCTTCGCGCTCTCACAGCGGTCGAAGAGTGCGCCGACGTGCCGCCGCGTGCCCCGCTCGGGCTCCATCATCGGCACCCGCACCAGGGACTCCCGGCCGACGTCGAAGATGACCGAGTCCCAGCTCGCCGCGACCACCTCGGAGGGGAACTGGGCCAGGCAGCGACCCCGGAAGTAGGCCCGGGTGTCCTCCGGCGGCTCGGTCATCGCCGCGCGGGTCTCCTCCTCGGTCAGCAGCGTCTTCATCGACCCACGGGACACCAGCCGGTGGTAGAGGCCCTTCTCCGGCCGTACGTCGGAGTACTGGAGGTCGACGAGCTGGAGCTTGTGCGACCCCCAGCCGAGCTTCTCCCGCTCCCGGTAGCCCTCCAGCAGCCGCAGCTTCGCCACCCAGTCCAGCTCGTCGGCGCAGAGCATGACGTCCCGGCCCAGCCGGTCCAGCACGCTCTCCCAGCGCTCCAGCACGTCGAGAGTCTGCGCGTCGGCGTCGGTGCCGTACCGGTCGTCCACGAAGGACCGTACCCGCTCGTAGTACGCCCACTGCAGATCCAGGGCGGTCAGCCGCCGGCCGTCACGCAGCCGCATCCGGTGGGTCAGCGACGGGTCGTGGCTGACCGCGCGCAGCTCGCTCACCGGGTCGGCGATGCCCAGGTCCGGGCCGAGCGCCTTCTCCTCGATCATCGTCAGGATCAGGGCGGTGGTGCCGACCTTCAGGTACGTGGAGGTCTCCGAGAGGTTGGCGTCGCCGATGATGACGTGCAGCCGGCGGTACTTGTCGGCGTCGGCGTGCGGCTCGTCCCGCGTGTTGATGATGGGCCGCTTGAGGGTGGTCTCCAGCCCCACCTCGACCTCGAAGAAGTCGGCCCGCTGGGAGATCTGGAACCCGCTCTGCCCGCCGTCCTGGCCGATGCCGACCCGGCCCGCGCCGCAGACGATCTGCCGGGTGACGAAGAACGGCGTCAGGTACGCCACGATGTCGGCGAAGGGCGTCTGCCGGCGCATGAGGTAGTTCTCGTGCGCGCCGTAGCTGGCGCCCTTGTTGTCGGTGTTGTTCTTGTAGAGGTGGATCGGGTGGGTGCCGGGGATGGTGGCCGCCCGACGGGCCGCCTCGGCCATCACCCGCTCCCCCGCCTTGTCCCAGCGGACAACGTCACGTGGGGTGGTCACCTCGGGGGTGGAGTACTCCGGGTGGGCATGGTCGACGTAGAGGCGGGCGCCGTTGGTCAGGATGACGTTGGCCAGGCCCAGGTCCTCGTCGGCGAGCGCCTCCGCCGGGTCGTAGGCGGCGCCGGAGTAGGTGAAGCCACGGGCGTCGCGCAGTGGCGACTCTTCTTCGTAGTCCCAACGCGCCCGGCCACCCCGGTTCAGTTCGGGGCGCGCGCCGTAGGCGTTGACCACCTGCGACGAGGTGACCATCGGGTTGGCTCCGGCCTGGCCGGGAACGGAGATCCCGTACTCGACCTCGGTGCCCATGATCCGTCGTACGCTCATCGACCTACCCGCTTCGCTCGCCAACGTGCTCCGGTGTCACGTTGAGCGTAGTCGGCGTCACCCGGGAAGTGGGCGTGGCGCATCACCCGGTTGCGGCGTGGTCGATCGTTCCGGAGCGTCGGCCGGGAACAGCGGGAGCCCGCGGCGTGTCGCGCCGCGGGCTCCCCTGGTCGACGGTCAGAGGTACTGACCGGTGTTGCTGGCGGTCTCGATGGAACGGCCGGACTCGGTGCCCTTGCCGCCGGAGACGAGCGTCCGGATGTAGACGATCCGTTCGCCCTTCTTGCCGGAGATGCGGGCCCAGTCGTCCGGGTTGGTGGTGTTGGGCAGGTCCTCGTTCTCCCGGAACTCGTCGACGCAGGCGTCGAGGAGGTGCTGGAGCCGCAGCCCCTTGCGCCCGGAGGTGAGGAACTCCTTGATGGCCATCTTCTTGCCCCGGTCGACGATGTTCTGGATCATCGCGCCGGAGTTGAAGTCCTTGAAGTAGAGGACTTCCTTGTCGCCGTTGGCGTAGGTGACCTCGAGGAAGCGGTTCTCCTCGGTCTCCGAGTACATCCGCAGCACGACCGCGTCGATCATGGCCGCGACGGTGGCCTGGGGGTCGCTGCCGTGCTCGGCCAGGTCGTCCGGGTGCAGGGGCAGCCCGGAGAGGATGTACTTGGAGAAGATGTCCTTGGCCGCCTCGGCGTCCGGACGCTCGATCTTGATCTTCACGTCGAGCCGGCCGGGTCGCAGGATGGCCGGGTCGATCATGTCCTCCCGGTTGGAGGCGCCGATCACGATGACGTTCTCCAGCCCCTCCACACCGTCGATCTCGCTGAGCAGCTGGGGGACGATGGTGTTCTCCACGTCCGAGGAGACGCCGGAGCCCCGGGTCCGGAAGATCGAGTCCATCTCGTCGAAGAACACGATGACGGGGGTGCCCTCGCCGGCCTTCTCGCGCGCCCGCTGGAAGATCAGCCGGATGTGCCGCTCGGTCTCGCCGACGTACTTGTTGAGCAGCTCGGGGCCCTTGATGTTGAGGAAGAAGCTGGTGTGCTTCTCCTTGCCCTCCCGCTCGGCGATCTTCTTCGCCAGCGAGTTGGCCACCGCCTTGGCGATCAGCGTCTTGCCGCAGCCGGGCGGACCGTAGAGCAGGATGCCCTTGGGCGGGCGGAGCTGGTGCTCACGGAACAGGTCGGCGTGCAGGAAGGGCAGCTCGACCGCGTCGCGGATCTGCTCGATCTGCGAGTGCAGGCCGCCGATGTCGGTGTAGCCGACGTCGGGCACCTCCTCGAGGACCAGTTCCTCGACCTCACTCTTCGGAATGCGCTCGTACGCGTACGCCGAACGCGGCTCGATCATGAGCGAGTCGCCGGCCCGGATCGGCGAGCCGATCAGGGTGTCGGCGAGGTGCACGATCCGCTCCTCGTCGGAGTGCGAGACCACCAGCGCCCGGTCGCCCGGTTCGCCCTCGGGGCCCGCCAGCACCTCCTTGAGCATCACGACCTCACCGACCCGCTCGTAGCCGAACGCGTCGACGATGTTCAACGCGTCGTTGAGCAGGACCTCCTGGCCGCGGCGGAGTTCGCTCGCGTCCAGTGAGGGTGAGACGGCCACCCGGAGCTTGCGACCGCCGGTGAAGATATCCACCGTGCCGTCGTCGTGCCGGGCGAGGAAGACACCGTAACCGCTGGGCGGCTGCGCCAGCCGGTCGATCTCCTCCTTGAGCGTCACGATCTGCGCGCGAGCCTCCTTGAGGGTGCTCACGAGCCGTTCGTTGTTCTCGGTCAGCCGCGCCAACTGTGCCTGGGTGGCCGCCAGGCGCTCTTCGAGCTGCCGGACGTGTCGGGGGCTCTCGGTCAACTTGCGCCGCACCAGAGCGAGTTCCTCTTGGAGAAACGCGACCTGCGTGGAGAGATCGTGGGCCTCCTTCTCCCACCGTGCGGCGCGCGAGTCCGCGTCGTCGCTGCGTGCCACGTCCCACCTCCCCGGGGGGCTTGAACGTTCTGCCCTAACACTAGCCGCTATGAGCCCGATTCGGTCCCACGCAACGCCCTGAACCTTGATCGCCGGGACGCGGACGAGGTCGGTCCGGGCGTTCGGGTACCGTCGGGGGCGGGACGCAAGAGCATGGGGGTGCAGCGATGCCGGAGGTCGCGACCGACCAGTTGCAGGTCTGGGTGGACCAGGACCTGTGCACGGGTGACGGGCTCTGCGTGCAGTACGCACCGGAGGTCTTCGAGTTCGACGTCGACGGCCTGGCGTACGTCAAGGGCACCGACGGCGAGTTGCGGATGGCTCCGGGTGACCGGGTGGACGTCCCCGCCCACCTGCGTCTCGAGGTGATCGACTCGGCGAAGGAGTGCCCGGGCGAGTGCATCCACGTCGTCCGGGACGACGGCGTCGAGGTCGCCGGCCCCGACGCCGACTGACCGCGCCCGCCGGCCGGCGCGGGTCGCCGGCCGGGACCAACCGCCGACCGCTTCCGGGAGGCGGACCGGCCGCGTGGCGCGGGGTCGAGCCGGTCTCCAGCGAGCCGCGAGGCGGCCACCAGCGCCCCACGAGCCGGTCACGCGCGACGGCGGACCGCCGGTCGGGCGCGGTCAGAGGACCGGACGACCGACCACCGAGGCGACGAGCCGGGCGAACTCCTCCAGGCGGGCGATCTGCCCCGCCCCGCCGTCGTCGAGCGTCTTGCCGAAGCGCAACGCGTCGTGCCGGGGTGCCCCCGCCACCTCGTCGCCGGGTGGCGCCTCGTCCATCGACGTCAGCAGCAGGTAGACGTCGATGCTGTCGACCCGGATCTCGCCGCTGTCGGAGCGGGTCAGCCGCCGGCGGCAGCCGACCTCGGTGACCGTGGAGACCGGCACCACCCGTAGGGACGACGTCATCGACCCGGGCGGCCCCTCCCCCGGTGGCACGTCCTCGCCGTGCCACAGGATCAGCCGACTGCCGTCGCAGACGACGACCTCCTGCCACACCCCGTTGACCTCGTTGACGAAGCGTTCCAGGGTGAAGCCCAGCACGGACGCGCCCCGCAGCACCCCGCCGAGCGCCTCCAGCGCCACGTCGGGGTCGCGCAGGTAGGCACGCGCCGCCGATTCGAGGTCCTGGTACGGCGACCAGTCCGGGAAGACCGCGGGCAGGTCACCGCCGCCGATGCCGGGCCGGCTCATCCCACCGCCTCCCTCCGCTCGGCGTTTCCGTTCTCCGTGACCGTCACGGGGCGTCCGTCTCCTCCGGGGCGACGCCGTCCGGCTCGGCCGGTCGGGTCGCCGCCAGTCGGGCCGCCTCGGCGTCGCGCAGCAACTGCCGACGCTGTACGTACGCCTCGGTGCCCTTGCTGGGCTTGCGCCGACGGGGCGGCGCGGTGACGCCGGGGGCGAGTTTACGGGCGGAGACCAGGAACGCGGTGTGCGCGATCATCCGATGGTCGGGTCGGACCGCGAGCCCCTCGGCGTGCCAGTCGCGCACCAGCGACTCCCAGGCGCGCGGCTCGGTCCAGCCGCCCCGCTCGCGCAGCGCCTCCACCAGCTCGGAGAGCTGCGGGGTGGTGGCCACGTACCCGATCAGGACCCCGCCGGGCACGAGAGCCCGCTCGACCATGTCGAGCATCTCCCACGGGGCGAGCATGTCCAGGATGATCCGGTCGAAACCCGTCTCCGGGCAGTCTGCGACGTCGCCGACGTGCAGCCGCCAGGCCGGGTGCGGACCGTTGAAGAACGCCTCGACGTTGCGGCGGGCGATCTGGGCGAAGTCGTCGCGCATCTCGTAGGAGTGCAGCTCTCCCCCGGTGCCCACGGCACGCAGCAGCGAGCAGCTCAGCGCACCGGAGCCGGCACCGGCCTCGAGGACCTTCGCGCCGGGGAAGATGTCACCCATCGCGACGATCTGCGCCGAGTCCTTCGGGTAGATGACCTGTGCGCCGCGCGGCATGGAGAGCACGTAGTCCGACAGCAGCGGGCGCAGGGCGAGGAAGGCGGTGCCGCCACCGGAGGTGGTCACCACGCTGCCGTCGGGCAGTCCGATCAGCGCGTCGTGTTCGAGGATGCCCCGGTGGGTGTGGAAGGCCTTGCCGGGTTCCAGGGTGACCGTGTGCATCCGCCCCTTCGGGTCGGTGAGCTGGACCCGGTCACCGGGGCGGAACGGCCCGCGGTGCACGGGGGGCAGCGCCGGCGGTGCGGCGGGCACCGGGGTGCCGTTCTCGGCCGGCAGGGCGGTGGGGTGTGCGGTCACGTGTTCATCTTCCGTTTGGGTTCCAGGAGCTGCGCCAGATCCGCGATGTGCAGAACGCCGACGACATCTTCGCCTGACGTCACGACGTACTGTGCGCCCGGGTGGGTCTGCACGGCCTCCACCACGCGTTCCCCGTCCAGCCCGACCGGCAGGGCGGGCACCCCGGCCAGCGACCGCGCCACCTCGTCCACCGCCAGCCAGGGCCGCCGCTCAGGTGGCACCGCCGCGACGCGGGCCGGGTCCACCAGGGCGACCGGGCGGCCGGCGGAGTCGGTGACGGCGAGCGCGGCACCCGGGGGTCCGTTCTCGGCCCGACGGCGCTGCGCCTCGGCCAGCGGGGTGCCGCTGGGCACCCCGAGCAGCGGGCGGGCCAACCGGGACAGGTCGACCAGCGGGAACCGTCGGCTCATCCGGGCGATCCGGATCGACTGGCCGGCGCCCCGCCAGAGGGTCGCCGCGACCAGCAGGACCAGCGGCAGCGCCAGCGGCGCCAGTACGTCCCACACGGTCAGCAGGGTGACCAGGAGCGCCGTGCCCAGGGCGACGACCCGCCCGACCCAGCCGGCGATCTCGGTGGCGAGGTGCCGGTCGCGGGTGGCCGACCAGATCACCGCCCGCAGCGCCCGTCCGCCGTCCAGGGGCAGGCCGGGCAGGATGTTGAAGATCGCGACGACGACGTTGCTCACCGCGAGCTGGAAGGCGAGCTGGTGCGCCAGGGTGCGGTCCGGCAGGGCGAGGGTGGCCGCCACGGCGGCGACGCCGAGCACCGCCGAGACCGCCGGCCCGGCGAGGGAGATCACCAGGTCGACCCGGGGGGACGGGGCGTCCCGCTCCATCTCGGTGTACCCGCCGAGCAGTTCCAGGGTGATCCCCCGCACGCCGATGCCGTACCGGCGGGCGGTCAGGGCGTGCCCGAGTTCGTGCAGCAGCACCGAGCCGAGCAGGGACACCACGAACCCGAGGCCGATGAGGTAGCCGGCGAACGGGGAGAGGCCGAGCTGTCGGCGGGCGAACACCGCGTACAGGACGGTGACCAGCAGGGCCAGCAGGACCATCGAGGTGTTGAGGTGCAGCGGCACCCCGAACACCCGGCCCACGGCCAGGCCGGGACGCCGGTCGGACCGGGGGCGCGGGCGGGGCTTCTCCTCCATCGGGTCGATGCTACGGACCCGGGGCGGGCCTCTTCTCGGGTCGGTCCGGCGCGGCGGCGACGGCACCGGAGCGGTGGGGGTGCCGGTGTCACACCGGTGCCCTAACCTTCCTGAGCATGACGGCGGAACCGGTGACCACGCAGCAGCAGACGGCTCCGACGCAGGTGCCGGCGACGGTCCGGGCGTCGCTGTCGCCGTCCCGGGCCGCCGACTTCAAGACCTGTCCGCTGCTCTACCGGTTCCGCAGCATCGACCGGCTGCCGGAGCGTCCTTCGGTGGAGCAGGTCCGGGGCACGCTGGTGCACGCGGTGCTGGAGCGGCTGTTCGACCTGCCGGCCGCCGGCCGGACCCCGACCGCCGCCGGCGACCTGGTCGCCCCCCAGTGGGACCGGCTGGTCACCGAGCAGCCGGAGCTGGCCGACCTCTTCCCCGGCGACGATCCGGCCGCCGTGGCCGACTTCCTCCGCTCCGCCACCGCCCTGCTCGACGGCTACTTCGCCGTCGAGGACCCGCAGCGGCTGGAGCCGGCCGAGCGGGAGAGTCTGATCTCGGCGGTGGTCGACGACGAGCTGCTCATCCGGGGCTACCTCGACCGCCTCGACGTGGCGCCCGACGGCGCGCTGCGGGTGGTCGACTACAAGACCGGCGGTGCGCCGCGCGAGGCGTTCGAGGCGCGGGCGCTGTTCCAGCTCAAGTTCTACGCCCTGGTGCTCTGGCGCACCCGGGGGGTGGTGCCTCGGGTGCTGCGCCTGCTCTACCTGCGCGACGCCGAGGTGTGCGACTACACCCCCGACGCCGAGGAGCTGGAGCGGTTCGAGCGCACGGTGGTGGCGCTGTGGCGGGCGATCGAGCAGGCCACCGAGCGGCGGGACTTCCGGCCGAGGCCCAGCCGGCTCTGCGACTGGTGCAGTCACCAGGCGCACTGCCCGACCTTCGGCGGGACCCCGCCGCCGTTCCCGGAGGCGGCGGCGAGCGCCGACCCGCTGCGGGACGCCCGCTCCCGGCCGGCCCCACCGCCGGGCGCGGACGAGTGAGGGGACGAGTCGTCCTCCTCCACGAGGATGAGGCAGGGTTCACCGTCGGCGACGATCACCGCGTCCCGGGGGCGGATAGCGTCGTGGTGTGACCGAGCTCCCCCACTGGCTGCGTCGACGCCCGCTCACCGCGGACGTGCTCTTCACCGTCGGCCTGGTGCTGGTGGATGTGGTGTTCACCCTGCTCACGCCCCGGGAGTTCTGGCCGCAGCAGCTTCCGGTGGCGATCGGGTGGAGCGTGCTCTGCGCCGCGCCGGTGGCGGTCCGTCGGGCGGCGCCCTGGTGGGCGGTCGGCGCGGCCGTGTTGACCCTGCTCCTGCCGGCCCTCGTCGGGTATGCCCCGGCCACGCAGAGCATCGCGTTCGTGGTGTTGACGTACACGATGGCGGCGAACCGCCCGACCCGGCCGGCGATCCTGGCCGCGCTGGCGCTCTGGCTGCCGGTCGCGGCGGTCAACGTGCTTGCACCGCCGACGGGTGTGTTCGAGTTGAACCCCACCTACCTGGTGCTGAACAACCTGCTGGTCGGTCTGGTGTCGTTCTCGGTCGGCCGGGCGGTGCACGCCCGCCGCGCCTCCACCGAGGCCCTGCGGGAGCGGGCCCGGGTGGCGGAGACGAACCAGCGTTCCCTGGCCGAGCAGGCGGTCGCCGACGAGCGACGCCGTATCGCCCGCGAACTGCACGACGTCGTGGCCCACCACGTCAGCGTGATGGGGGTGCTCGCCACCGGCGCCCGGCGGGTGCTGCGCCGGGACCCGGACGCCGCCGACGAGGCCATCGCCACCATCGAGGACACCAGCCGGTCCACGCTGCGGGAGATGCGCCGTCTGCTGGACGTGCTGCGCACCGACGAGCCGGCCGCCGAGTTGGCGCCGCAGCCCGGCCTGGCCGGCATCGAGTCGCTGGTCGAGCAGGTCCGCGAGGCGGGGCTGCCGGTGACACTGACCGTGGAGGGCACCCCCGGTCCGCTGGAGGAGGGGGTGACCCTGACCGTCTACCGGATCGTGCAGGAGGCGCTGACCAACGCGCTCCAGCACGCCGGCCCGGCCACCGCGCAGGTCACGCTGACCTTTGGCGACGTGTCGCTCGACGTGGACGTCACCGACACCGGCCTTGGCCCCGGGGCCGACGCACCCGACCGGATCGGACACGGTCTGGTCGGGATGCGGGAACGGGTCGGCCTCTACGGTGGGGTCCTGCGCACCGGCCGGCGACCCGGCGGCGGTTTCCAGGTCAGTGCGACGTTACCGATGGAGCAGCTCGCGTCCGGCGCGGGCACCCGGCACGGCAGGAGTGTGGCATGACCGAGGGCACGACACGGCCGGTGCGAGTGCTGCTCGCCGACGACCAGCCGCTGCTGCGTACCGGCTTCCGGATGGTGCTGGGGGCGGAGGACGACCTGGACATCGTCGCCGAGGCCGGTGACGGCGTCGAGGCGGTGGACCTGTCCCGCCGGCTCCTGCCGGACGTGGTGCTGATGGACATCCGGATGCCCCGGATGGACGGGGTGGCGGCGACCCGCGCGATCGTCGAGGCCCGACTGCCCGTGCGGGTGCTGATCCTGACCACCTTCGACCTCGACGAGTACGTGGTGGGGGCGTTGCGCGCCGGGGCCAGCGGCTTCCTCGCCAAGGACGTGCCGGCCGAGGACCTGGTCACCGCGATCCGGACGGTCGCGGCGGGCGAGGCGGTGGTGGCGCCCCGGATCCTCAAGCGGCTGCTGGACCGCTTCGCCGACCTGCTGCCCGACCCGTCGTCGACGCCGCCGAAGCGACTGGGCTCGCTGACCGAGCGCGAACGGGAGGTGCTGGTGCAGGTGGCCCGGGGACTGTCCAACGCCGAGATCGCCCGGGCCTTGTCGGTCAGCGAGACGACGATCAAGACGCACGTCGGTCACGTCCTGACCAAGCTGGGCCTGCGGGACCGGGTGCAGGCGGTGGTGCTGGCGTACGAGTCGGGTCTGGTCCGTCCCCGGGGCTGACCGCGCCGACCCACTCCCCGACTTGCCGGGGCCACGTAGCGTGACGCACGGGAACGGGTTGTCCGCTGCGTCGTTTGACCCTGACGTGACGTCAGCTCCTAACGTCAGCCACGCCGATCCGGGGCGGGCCACGCTCAGGGGTCACCCCGAGTACGGATCGGGGCCGACCCGCAGCGGAAAGTCCGCTCCCGTTCCGCCTTTGGGCGGACGGATCGTCCCGGCCGGGGGCCGAGGATGACACCATGCCGCACCGGCCAGCGGGGGCGGTGCGGCGGCAGAGGCTATTCGAGGGGGAACGGTGACCATAATGGTGGACCGCCACGCGCAGGTCGCGGCCCGCGCCAGTGAGGTGTGGAAGGTGTACGGCAGCGGCGAGGCCCAGGTCCTCGCGCTGCGCGGGGTCGACGTGGAGTTCGAACGCGGGCGCTTCACCGCGATCATGGGTCCGTCCGGTTCCGGCAAGTCGACGTTGATGCACTGCCTGGCCGGGTTGGACACGGTCACCCGGGGCAGCGTGTCGATCGGCGACACCACGGTGACCGGCCTGAAGGACGCCGGGCTGACGAAGCTCCGCCGCGACCAGGTCGGTTTCATCTTCCAGCAGTTCAACCTGCTGCCGACGCTGACCGCCAAGGAGAACATCCTGCTGCCGTTGTCGATCGCCGGCCGCAAACCCGACCCGGCCTGGTACGACACGGTGATCGACACGGTCGGCCTGCGGGACCGGCTGAACCACCGGCCGAACCAGCTCTCCGGCGGTCAGCAGCAGCGGGTCGCCTGTGCCCGCGCCCTGGTCTCCCGCCCGGACGTGATCTTCGCCGACGAGCCGACCGGCAACCTGGACTCCCGTTCCGGCGCGGAAGTGCTCCGCTTCCTGCGCGACTCGGTCCGGGAGCACGGGCAGACCATCGTGATGGTCACCCACGACCCGACGGCCGCCGCGTACGCCGACCGGGTGGTGTTCCTCGCCGACGGGCAGATCGTCTCCGAACTGATCGAGCCGACCGCCGACACCGTGCTGGACACCATGAAGAAGCTGGACGCCCCGGTGACCGAGGTGACCAACTGATGCTCCGGGCGACGCTGAAGAGCCTGTTGGCCCGGAAGGTCCGCCTGCTGCTGTCCGGCCTGGCCGTGGTGCTGGGCGTCATGTTCGTCTCCGGCGCGTTCGTGCTCACCGACACGCTCGGCCGCTCCTTCGACGCGATCTTCGCCGACGCGTACGAGGGGATCGACGTCAACGTCACCGCCAAGCCGAAGATCGCGGCCGACGAGACCCAGGGCGAGCAGGTCGCGCCCCCGTTCCCGGCCGCCGCCCTGGAGAAGGTCGACACGGTGCCCGGGGTGGCCGAGGCTACCGGCGTGGTCGCCGGGCAGGGTGCCCGGCTGATCGGCAGCAACGGCAAGGTGGTGCCCACCCTCGGCCCGCCGCAGCTGGGCGGCAACTGGCTCGGCGAGAGCGACCTGGTGCGGCTGCGCGAGGGACGCGAACCCCGCGCCGACGACGAGATCGTGGTCAACGCGGCCCTCGCCGAGGCCGCGAAGGTGTCCGTCGGGGACCGGGTCGGCGTGCTCACCCTCGAACCGAAGCGCGAGTTCACCCTGGTCGGTGTCTTCGGCTACAGCGGTGACCGGGACAGCATCGGCGGCGCGCACGAGGTCATGTTCACCACGCCGGTGGCGCAGCGGCTGATGCTGGGCCAGCCCGGCACGTACAGCAACATCGCCGTCCGCGCGGAGGAAGGCGTGCGCCCCGAGGCGCTGCGCGACGACGTGGCGGGCGTCCTCGGCGCCGAGTACGACGTGAAGACCGGCGAGCAGGCCTCGGAGGCCGCCTCGGCGGGGTTGAAGGAGGGGCTGTCGTTCTTCAACCAGATCCTGCTCGGCTTCGCCGGGGTGGCCCTTCTGGTCGGCACCTTCCTCATCCTCAACACGTTCTCGATCATCGTGGCGCAGCGCACCCGGGAGCTGGCCCTGATGCGGGCGATCGGCGCGAGCGGCCGGCAGATCATCGGCTCGGTGGTCCTGGAGGCGCTCGCGGTGGGGCTGCTCGCCTCGGTGCTCGGCCTCGCCGCCGGCATCGGCATCGGCGCGCTGCTGGCGTACGTCTTCGGGCAGTTCGTCGGCGGGCTCACCCTGGCCGGACTGGCCGTGCCCCCGGCGGCGGTGATCAGCTCCTTCGCGGTGGGCATGCTGATCACGCTGGTGGCGGCGCTGCTGCCGGCGCTGCGGGCGTCCCGGATCCCGCCGATCGCGGCGATGCAGGACGTGGCCACCCCCGACCGGCCGCTGACGAAGGTCACCGTCGCCGGGGCGGTGGTCACCACGCTCGGCGCGGTCCTGCTCGCGCTGGGCCTCACCGACAACGCCGGTGGGAACACCCTGGCCGCCATCCTCGGCGGCGTGCTGTTCGCGTTCGTCGGGGTGGCCCTGCTCACCCCGCTGATCAGCCGGCCGGTGGTCTCCCTGCTGGGCGCGGTCTTCGCCTGGTCCGTGCCGGGCAAGCTGGGCCGGCTCAACTCCGGGCGCAACCCGCGCCGCACCGCCATCACCGCCGCCGCGCTGATGGTCGGCATCGCCCTGGTCACCGGGGTGACCGTGGTGCTCGACTCGGCGAAATCGAGCATCTCCGACCGTGCGGCGGACACCATCAACGCCGAGTTGACGATCTCCGGGGCGCAGACCGGCCCCCGGCAGCCGACCTTCGACCCGGCGGTGGTCGACCGGGCCGCCGCGCTGCCCGGGGTGAGCACCGCCCTCGGGCTGTTCAACGACTTCGCCGAGGTCGACGGCGAACGGCGCTACGTCAACGCCGCCACCGACCTGGCCGCGGTCGAACGGATCTTCCAGGCGAAGGCCACCTCCGGCACCCTCGCCACCCTCCGACCCGACCAGATCGCGCTCAGCGAACCGGTCGCGAAGAACCGTGGCAAGGCGGTCGGCGACACCATCACCATCCAGTTCGCGCGCGGTGCCCGCCACACGTACACGGTCGCCGCGATCGTGCCCGAGGACCGGCTGCCCGGCTCGTACCTGCTGCCCCGGGAGAGCGCGGCGGACTTCACCGTCCCGCAGCCGTACCTGGCACTGGTGCAGCTCTCCGACGGCACCAGCATCGGGCAGGTGCAGCCTCGACTGGAGGAACTGGTCGCCGACAGTCCGGAGGTGTCGGTCGCCGACCGGGCGGCCTTCGTCGAACAGCAGACCGGCGCGTTCGACCAGCTGCTCACGATGATCCAGATCCTGCTCGCCCTGGCGATCGTGATCGCCGTGCTCGGCATCGTCAACACGTTGGCCCTGTCGGTGCTGGAACGCACCCGCGAGCTGGGCCTGCTGCGGGCGATCGGACTGCGGCGGTCGCAGACCATGCGGATGATCACGGTCGAGGCCGTGGTGATCTCGGTGTTCGGCGCGCTGCTCGGCGTGGTGGTCGGCACCGGCCTCGGCGCCGCCGTGGTCCGGGCCCTCGAACAGGAGGGCATCAACAAGCTGGTCCTGCCCTGGTCGCAGATGGGCGTGTTCCTGGGACTCGCCGCGCTGATCGGAGTGATCGCCGCAGCTCTGCCGGCGGCCCGCGCCGCCCGGATCAACGTCCTCGGCGCCATCGCCCACGACTGACGGATCGCGCTGCTTGGTAGGAGGGGACCCCTGTTACCGCTTTTTGCGGAGCAGGGGTCCCCTGCAACCACCTGACGAGCAGCAGGGGACGCCCGCTACCCGGCGGGCGGGACGGACGGTGGGCGGAGCAGGGCCGCCAGCACCGCCAGGTCCACGCCGTCAAGAGTCGTCCGCAGGTGCACCCCGCCGACCGCCTCGACCGGCACCTCCGCCGGCACCGCCAGCACCACCGCACCGGCGGCCAACGCGCTGGCCACCCCGGTCGGCGAGTCCTCGATCGCCACGCACCGGCCGATCGGCACGCCGAGCAGCCGCGCCGCCGTCAGGTACGGCTCGGGGTGCGGCTTCGGCGCCTCCACCTCGTCGCCGCAGACGACCACGTCGAAGCTGTCCCGCCCGAGGGTGTCCAGCGCGATCTCCACCAGCCGCCGACCGCTGGAGGTGACCAGCGCGGTCGGCAGGCCCGCGGCCCGGACCGCGCGGAGCAGATCCGACGCGCCGGGACGCCAGCGCAGGCCGGTCCGGAACAGTTCCACGATCCGGTCGTCGATCCAGGCCGCGCTGGCCGCCGGGTCACGCCACGGTTGCGCCAGGTCGGCGTGCAGGATCTCCATCGAGTCGGGCATGCTGGTGCCCACCATGGCGAGCCGGGCCTCCTCGGAGAGCGTGCCCCCGTACTCGGCGGCCAACTCGTAGAGGGCGACGTCCCAGAGCTTCTCACTGTCGACGAGGGTGCCGTCCATGTCGAAGAGCACGGCGGCGGGCGGCTGGCTGCTCAGCGGATCCTCCCGGGGTGCGGCGGTCCCGGCGATCCTCGCAGCCCCGCCCACCGCCGGCGGCACCGGTCCCCGGCGGGGAGACGTGGGTCAAAGCCGGTCAGCCCAGGCCGCAGGCGGACAGGGACCTCTCGTACCCGGCGAAGAACGCCTCGGTGCGCTGCCGGGCGGTGCCGTGCGCGCCCTCCGCGAACCACGGCTGGCCCGGCGCGTCGCCGACCGCGAGCAGGCCCTCCCGGAACTCCTCCAGGTCGCCCTCCTCCAACCGCAGCACCCCGGCCTGGACCGACCCGCCCAGGTACGCCCCGGCCATGCAGTCGGCCTGGAGTTCCTGCTCGACGGTGTACTGGTGGCGGACCCGGAGCCTGACCTGGACGCCGTGGGCGTACTCGTGGCCGAGCAGGTAGTACAGGAACGCGTCGCCGATCTGCCGGAACGCCGACACCGCCCAGGTCACGTCGTAGGCGATGAAGTCCCCCGCCGGGCAGTACACCGCGTTGTTACGGGGCACCGCCTGCCCACCGCAGGAGACCTCACCCTCCCGCTGGTACGGAACGATCCGCCGGATCGGCTGGAACCTCTGCCCGGAGGCCCGGAACTGGGCCGACCAGTACGTCTCCGCCGAGCCGACCGCGTCGACGATGTCCTCCTGGAACGCCTCGATGCTGGTCGGCGAGTCCGCCCGGGTGGTCCCGTCCCGCGAGGTCGTACCCGGCCCCGGCACCCCCGGCCCGGACCCACCGTCGTCGGCGACCGGACCGACCGCGCAGGCCGTCGCCGCGACCAGCGTCACGACCACGGCGACCAGGCGGCCCCGGGGCCGACCAGCGGTTCACGTCACGGTGCCCTCCCGGTGCCGGCGGTACGCCCAGAAGTACCCCGCCCCGGACACGTTGATGCCTGCCACCGGGCCGATCCCGGCGTGGGGGATACCGCTCACGGTGGCCACTGCGCCACGCTCCGCCACTCAGTCGAGCTGCGCCAGCGTCCGACCGATGTTGTGCTCCACGATCGCCAGCATGCCGGCACGGTCCGGGAAGGGGCCGTCGAGCAACCGCAACGGCCCCTCCACCAGCGACAGGTGAAGGGCCAGCCGGTAGAACCGCAGCCGGTCGACGTCCAATCCACCGACGGCGAGGTGGTGGTACCTCTCGCCGAAGCGCAACTCCAGGAAGGCGTGTTCCCACTCGATGTCGAGGTATCCGGCTCCCTCGACATCGATCAGCACCGGCTCGTCGTGGTCGTCGACGAGCACGTGGTCGGGTCCGAGTTCGCCGTGGATCAGCCCGAACCGAGCACGCGGAGCCAGCACCGCACACCGTTCACGGACCATGCCGGCCAGTCGATCCCGCACCTCGGCGATCCGGTCCACACGGCGGGCGACGACGGCAAGGTGGCGCAGCGCCCGATCCCGCACAACATGCTCGACCGGCCGGTCCGGCGACGACGCCCCGGCCCCGGGACGACCAGCATGGTCCCACGTCCGGCTGTGCATCGCCCGGACGGCCGCACCGAGCCGGCGCAGCACCGGATCGGCCCGGTCCGGATCCCGTACGGTCAGCCGTTCCAGGTTGCCGCCCCGGACGTCCTCGACCACCGCCACGTCGCCGGGAACCAGCCGCCGACTGCGGTCGAGCAGGACGATCCTGGGTACCCGCACCCCGGCCTCGGCGACCTCCCGGTGCGCGGCCACGAAGATATCGATGCCGGCACCGTCGGCGAAGAAGGTGCTCCGGTCCGGGTCCACGGCAGGGGGCCAGTAGCTCTCGTCGTCGTTCCACACGTACCCGATGCCGGTGTTTCCGTCGTCCAGGGTCAACCGGTAGACACCCTTGCGGGTGCCTCCGGTGAGCCGCTGCGCCGACCGTAGCCTCCGTCCGTACGCCTCCCACGCCACCGCGCCCAGACTCTCGGTCGTCAGATGCCTCTGTCCACCGGTCACCGGTGCATTCTGCCGAGGCGGTTCGGGACCGGGGCGCCGGGGCCACCCGCACACCCGCCTCCTGCGACGCGCTTCGCAACGGATAGCCCGGGCAGCCCACAGCGGGACGACGGAACTACCCTCGGCACCGGCACGACGGGACGGCGGCCGGCCGCCAGGAAGGAAGCACCATGACCATCGACCGCATCGGGCCACCGTTGACCGGCGGCGAACGCGAGACGCTGCGCGCCTTCCTCGACTACCAACGGGCGACGCTGGCGATGAAGTGCGAGGGCCTGACCGACGAGGAACTGCGCCGCCGCTCCATGCCGCCGTCGACGCTCACCCTGCTCGGACTGGTCCGGCACATGGCGGAGGTGGAACGCACCTGGTTCCGCCGGGCCATCGCCGCCGAGGACATCCCGCTGGTCTGGTCCGACCGCGGCGACTACCAGGTGGCGTACGACGCGCGCACGGCCGATCGCGTGGAGGCGTTCGACGTGTGGCAGACCGAGGTCGCCCACGCCCGCCGGATCGAACGGGACGCCGAATCGCTCGACGTCACCGGCCACCAGGCGCGCTGGGGCCAGGACGTGTCGCTGCGGCTGGTGATGGTGCACGTGACCCTGGAGTACGCCCGGCACAACGGGCACGCCGACCTGCTCCGCGAGGGCATCGACGGCGTCGTCGGGGCGTGACCGTCCGGCGGCGACCGCTGCTCCGACGGTGTCCGGGATCCGTGGCCTGTCCGGGTACGGATCAGCCGTCGGCGACCCCAGGGCTCGCCCGTACTCCTGCGTCCACTCCGCGTCCTGCTGGTCCGCCGGCAGGCTGCCCAGACCGGCGCGAAGACTGTCCGCCGCCGCCGACGTGTCGCCGAGCGCCAGGTAGGCCAGCCCCAGGTTCATCCGGCAGAAGGTCGGCGTCAGCCAGTACGCGTGTGCTGGCGGAGGCGCGGACCCGGCAGCCGTCGTAAGGTCGCTCGCCTCGCCGAGCAGGCGGTCGGCGGCGGCCCGGTCACCGAGCAGCGCGTACCCGTGGGCGGCCTGCGCCGCATCGCCGACCCGTTGCAAGACGGACGACCCGGGGGTCTGGTATGCGGCGAGGAAGTGCCGGACGATCCCGCGCGGGTTCCCGCGCTGCCGTTCGAGGTAGCCGCGGAAGTTCTCCACCTGCGCGGCGAGCGGGCCGCTGTCGACCGCGACGGCCTGCCCGCCGGCCTCGACCAGCACCCGCACCGCCGCGGCATCGTCACGGGCTTCAGCGTGCAGCCAACCGACGAACTGGGTCCACTCCGCCGCCACGGCGTGCAGCTCAGGCGCGTACGGTCCCCGGGCCCGCACCGCGAGATCCTGCACCGTGCGCCACTGCGGCACCGCCCACGACACCATCACCGACGCAGCGACCACGTCGTCGAGGCGGCGCTGATGAGCCAGCACGTCGGCCAGGAGGCGCACGGCCGGTGCGTCCAGACGCGCGGGGTGGGAGATCACGTACGCGATCCGCTGGTCATCGTCGCGGGTGGTCACGGCCGGGGTGTCGACGACCATGGCGGCGAGCGTCCCACCGGCCCACAAGGCGTCGCCCAGGTGCCGGACCACCTCACCCGTCGGCCGGGTACGACCGGTCTCGAGATCGTGCAGGTAGCTCTTGCCGTAGAAGACGCTCCGGGCCAGACCGCGCAACGACAAGCCACGCTCCCGCCGCAGCCGGGCCAACTCGGCGGCGAACCGTGGATCGACGACGGCACGGACCCGAGCCGGCATGGGTACTCCCAGGTAGCGGACTGGGCGGCGGGCTACCTCGCGACAGTAGCGGGCCCAACGGTGTGTCCGCAGTGACCCAGCCTGGATCGCGGACAGTGTCCGCGTCTGCGGACGCCGACCGCAGACTCGACGGCCGTACCAGACCGGGCGGCTGCGTCGCCCGTCTGAGCCCGTCGCCCGGCCTTACCGGTGGTCCACAGACGGGGCAGCTCCACCGTGTCAGGAAAGGGGAGTCGGGCCGCAGGGTTATCAAGACTCAATGATAAAGGTATCTTGATATGTATGAGCGCACCCGACGTTCCGGCCGAGCTGGTCAACCCAGTGGCGATGCGGGCCTTGGCCCACCCGCTCAGGTTGAAGCTGCTGCGCGAGCTGTCTCTTCATGGACCTGCGACGGCAACCCAGCTTGCCCAGCGGGTGGGGGTGTCGGTCCCGGCGGCCGGCTACCACCTGCAGCAGTTGGCGAAGTACGGCTTCATCGAGGACGCGGAGCGGCCCGAGCGCGGGCGGGACCGGCCGTGGCAGGCTCGGGCACGGGGACTGCGGTGGTCGGCAGGTACTGATCGGTCTCCCGACTTCGTCGCTGCGTCCCGCCTGCTGCGTGAACAGTTCACGGCGGAAGCACTGTCGGCACTGAACAGCTACTGGCAGAGCGAGGACGAACACTCTCCGCAGTGGAGAGAAGCGGCGTTCCTCCTCGGCGACACGGCATACATGGACCCGCACGACGTGCAGGAGTTCAACGAGCAGTTGCGGGCTCTCATCGCTCGGTTCCGTGATCGGCCGGCCCACAAGCAGCCGCCTGGTGCAAAGCCCGTGCGGCTCTTTGGATTCGGCGTACCAGAGCGGTCATGAAGGCGGCCCCGGCGCTGCCGGAGATTCGTCGTCGAACTCATGTCTACTGGGCCTGTCACC
The DNA here is from genome assembly GCF_044459745.1 of Micromonospora sp. NPDC050187. NCBI lineage: Bacteria > Bacillati > Actinomycetota > Actinomycetes > Micromonosporales > Micromonosporaceae > Micromonospora > Micromonospora sp. NPDC050187. Next base: position 134,564 of record NZ_JBITJH010000004.1, on the reverse strand, counting down.
TGTTGCGCTGGCTGCCCCTCGGGCTGGTCACGCCGGTCCTGGCCCTGCTTCCCGCACAGAAGGGTCTCGACACCGCCGCGATAGGTCTGATCTTCGGTGTCTACACCGCCACAGCTGCCGTCCTGGAGCTACCTACCGGAACCCTGACTGATCTGGTCGGCTCCCGGCCGGTCCTCGTGATCGCCTCCGTTCTGGAGACCACCTGCTTCGCGGGGCTGCTGTTCGCCGACTCGGTAGGCGAGTTCTGCGTCGCGCTGGCGCTCGGTGGAGTCGGGCGATCCCTCAACTCCGGCGCACTGGAGGCCTGGTACGTCGAGGGTGTCTACGCCGAGCAGCCAAGCGCAAACGTACGACCCGCGATCGGTGTGGCCATGTTCCTGACCAATGCCGCCGTGCTGATCGGCTCCCTCACCGTCGCGGTGCTGCCGACGCTTCCGGACACCCTGACCGACAAGGTCAGCGAACCATCGGTTCTCCCGATCCTGGCCGCGCTTCCATGCGGCACCCTCCAGGTGCTCGCCGTTCTCCTGCTCATCCACGAACCACCACGACGCAGAGACACTCGGTCGGTCCTTCGTGCGCTCGCGTCCTGTCCAGCCGTCGCACGTGACAGCATCCGACTATCCCTGCGGCAGCGAAACCTACGTTGGCTCCTAATGGCGGGCATCGGCGTCGGAGTCGGCATCGGCGCCGTCGAAACCTTCTGGCAACCCGAATTCGCGCGAATGGTCGAGAATCCCGCCGCTGCAACCAGCATGCTGGGTCTCCTCGTCACAGCCTCGACGGTCGCCGGCAGCCTCGGCTCACTGCTCGCCGCCCGCGTTTCCGAGCGACTCCTCCGCCGCAAAGACCTAGTCTGCGCCAGCCTCCTCGTGCTCATCGGCTCCGCGATCGCAGGCATGGCCCTCGCCCCGTCACCACTCGTCGCCGCCGCCTGCTTCGTCGGCGTCTACCTGTTCCTCGAACTACGCGCCCCGCTAGCCCAGACGCTGCTGCACGCAGCCTGCCCGCCCGGACGCCGAGCCAGCATCCTCTCCGCCTACTCCATGAGCACGAACGCCGGCGCTGTCGTGGCATCACTCGGCCTCGGAACCATCCTCGGCGCGCTGGGAACCTCCACCATCTGGCTGGCAGCCGCCGCAATCGTCACCCTCGCCAGCATCGCCTACCTACGACTGCAACCCGAACGTCCCCCGACAGCGGACACCACGCCAGCGGCAACCTCCGCCCTCAGCCAGCCCTGACCATGTCGACACATCCCAGCGGCTGCTCCACGTCGTACGACAGATCAAGATCGTGCGGGGAAGGTTGGCTCTTTCGGCCACGGCCAGACAAGCCCCGACGGCCCGGCGGCGGCCCAACCGTCATCGGGACAGCATCGTGCAGCTCAGGCTATGCGCCCTCGCCGCAGTCTCCAACAGGACTCTCCACCGGCGCGGCCAGTAGCAACTGATCGACGTGCGAGGTCACGTCGGCGCCCGTCGCCGTGAGGCCACCATCGTCCAGACGCCAGGACCGCCCGGTCTCCTCGAACTCCAGCGTCACCGGGGTATATCCCAGCCACTGCTCGCTCGCGACCGCGAAGCGCTCCCCACCGGGCGGGGCGATCCGCATCCGACGGACGACACACGGCGGCACGTCCTCGATGCGCGCCTCTGCGACACGTCCGGACTCCAACGGGACCAGTAGCCGCATCCGCCGGAGCGGAACGGGCGAGCGATTCTGGATGTGCACATCCACGCCGGCCGGTTTGATGCTGCTGAAGTCGGTGCCGATCGTGGCCCAGAGGGCGACCCGCGAGCTGTAGACGCGCCGCTCACGGTCCTGGGTGACCCGGTTGAGCTCGATCTGCTGCTTGTTGAGGGTCTGCTGCCCCTCCCAGGCCTTGGCGGTGTAGAACAGGGCCACCCCGGACCCGATCAGTGCCAGCAGGGACACGACCACACCGGTCAACGCGGCCAGGGTCTGCCGACGCGTGTACTTCAGGCCCTCCTGCTCGTAGGACGAGGAGGCACCGGGGATGTCGTCGCGCTTCGGGACGTACAGCCCGGAGGGAGCTCGCTGCCACCCGGACCTCACCACGTCGGGCATGACCGGATGAAATCGCTGGTCGAGACGTTCTCGTACACGTACGCGCCCGTCGAGTCGACCTGTGACAGTCGCCGCCGGATGAGCCCGTAACGCTGCGCCTTGAGGCGTTGCACGTCGGCCTCGCTCAGCCGGGAGCGCATGCCGGGGCTCGGGCAGAGCGGAGTGGTGACCCGGAAGGGACCGTGCCGACGCCGCACGAGCTGGCTTCGGTTCTCCCCGGCGACCGAGTAGTCGATCGCGATGTCGAACTCGTACGCGAACCGGACCCCGCTCATGTCCATCGAGACGGTGGTCTGGTTCCCGGGCTCGACCTCGATCGCGTCATGGTTGAAGTACGGCTCAGTGCCCACCTCCCCGCTCTCCTTCCTCTCGCGGGCGACGGGGGCTGCGGCGTCGAGCGAGAAGACCAGGTTCACGAACCCGCCGCCCTCGTTGCCCTCCAGGAACAGCAGGCCGTCGGGGGGACACACGATCCGCTTGTTGACGACGCGGATGTCGTGGATGGTGAGACGAACCGACCGCTGGTTATACAGCGAGAGTTCGACGACGGCCCCGTCGTAGGAGAACGCGCCACCTTCATCGAAAACTCTGGCGTGGGAGTCGGAGAAATCTGACGCCTTGCCGTCGCCGGTGAACTCCGGAAAGGACTTGACCGAGGTCGCCGGCAGCGCGAGATCCCAGACCGAGCCGCCACCCTGCTGATGCAGGATCTTCACCTTCAGGTCGTTTCCTCCGCCCTTGGCGGGATTCGACAACACGCCGTCCTCGCAGTGCAGGGGCGGACTCACCGAAGCCGCAGGCGACGCGCTCGCCGCAACAGCCGAAGGCGTGCGTTCCGGAGCCGGGGACGGCGCATCGGCATTACAGGCCGCAGTCAGGACCATGCAGAGCACGGCGGAAACCAGACTGCGCCCGAGGGAAGGAAACCGCATCAGCTGAATGCTAGTGCGCACGCGACTGCGACCAGCGATCCTGTCACAAGCCGGACTGTCGGCCGAGGAGCCGGTCGGTGGCGGCCCGGTCACCGAGCAGCGCGTACCCGTGGGCGGCCTGCGCGGCGAGCGGGCCGCTGTCGACCGCGTCGGCCTGCCCGCCAGCCTCCACCAGCACCCGCACCGCCGCAGCATCGTCACGGGCTTCGGCATGCAGCCAACCGACGAACTGGGTCCACCCCGCCGCCACGGCGTGCGGCCCGGACGCGTGCGGCCCCCGAACGCGCACCGCGAGATCCTGCACCGTGCGCCACTGCGGCACCGCCCACGACACCATCACCGACGCAGCGACCGCGCTGATGAGCCAGCACGTCGGCCAGGAGGCGCACGGCCGGCGCGTCCAGACGCGCCGGGTGGGAGATCACGTACGCGATCCGCTGGTCATCGTCGCGGGTGGTCACGGCCGGGGTGTCGACGACCATGGCGGCGAGCGTCCCACCGGCCCACAAGGCGTCGCCCAGGTACCGGGCCACCTCACCCGTCGGCCGGGTACGACCGGTCTCGAGATCGTGCAGGTAGCTCTTGCCGTAGAAGACGCTCCGGGCCAGACCGCGCAACGACAAGCCACGCTCCCGCCGCAGCCGGGCCAACTCGGCGGCGAACCGTGGATCGACGACGGCACGGGAACGAACTGGCATGGGTACCTCCCCAGATGACGGACCGGCCCACGAGCTGCCACTGTCGACGGCAACGGCACCGACGGCGTGTGTGCAGTGACGGTGCGTCCACGGTCGCCAGCCCGGGTCGCGGACGGTGTCCGAGCTGAGGTCAGGCCGAGGCGGCGTGGAGGGGTGAGCGCCCAGTACGCCCGGCGCCCGCGCCGGCCCAGCGGTCGCACAGACGGGGCAGCTCCACAGTGTTCCCGACCCCCATCCGACCCGCCACGACCGACGTCAGGCTCCACTCGACCGCACGGTCCGCGTCCACACCTGGCCGCTCGGGACCCAGAGGTCAAGGTGACGGGGCGCTGTCCTGACGACAAAACCGCTCGAGACGGAAGCGCCCGCGCTCTAGGCTCGCACGGATGACCACCCTGGTGCGTTACCGATCCGAGGAGGAGGACAGCGGCCGGTGGCTCGCTTTCCCGTTCCGCCACGGTGACATCGTCATCAGTACCCGATCGAAGAGCGGCACCACCTGGATGCAGACGATCTGCGCGCTGCTGATCTTCCAGACCGCCGACCTGCCGGCACCACTGGCGCACCTGTCCCCCTGGCTCGACTGGCTGATCACACCCCAACAGCAGGTGTACGACCAGCTCGCCGCCCAGCAGCATCGACGCTTCATCAAGACCCACACCCCACTGGACGGGGTACCGATCGCGCCCCACGTGTCGTACGTCGTGGTGGCCCGGCACCCGCTGGACATGGCGGTGTCCCTCTACCACCAGGGCGAGAACATCGACCGGAAACGACTGCGCCAGCTCACCGGGGGACCGCCGTCCGACGACGCGCCGCCGGCACCTCCTCCCCTACGCCCCTGGCTGGTGCGCTGGACCGAGAGTCACCGGGACCCACGCGAGGCCATGGACTCGCTGCCCGGTGTGCTCTGGCATCTCACGGACGCCTGGCGACGCCGGCAGGAGCCGAACGTGCTGCTGGTGCACTACGACGACCTCCTGACCGACCTGGAAGGACAGATGCGACACATCGCCGCCTGGCTGGGCATCGAGGTGCCGGCCGAGCGGTGGGCGACGCTGGTGGAGGCCGCCACGTTCGGCGCGATGCGGGAGCGGGCCCAGATCCTGGTGCCCGATGCCGTCGGTGTGCTCAAAGACCGGCACGCCTTCTTCCGGCAGGACCGCTCCGGTGCGGGAGCAGCACTGCTGAGCACCGAGGAACTCCGCCGGTACCACCGACGTGCGGCCGAGCTGGCCCCACCGGACCTCCTGGCCTGGCTGCACCGACGAAGCTAGCCGCCGGACCAGCCTCGTCGTCACTTGGCGTTGAAGTAGTTCGCCTCCGGGTGGTGCACCACAATCGCGTCCGTGGCCTGCTCCGGCTCCAGCTGGAACTCCTCCGACAGCCGCACCCCGATCCGGTCCGCGCCGAGCAGGTCCACGATCTTCGCCCGGTCCTCCAGGTCGGGGCAGGCCGGGTAGCCGAACGCGAACCGGCAGCCCCGGTAGTCGGTGCGCAGCAGCCCGGCCAGGTCCGCCGGGTCGTCGTCGGCGACCGTACGCCCCGACGGCAGCGTCAGCTCGGACCGGACCCGCCGGTGCCAGTACTCCGCCAGCGCCTCGGTGAGCTGCACGGAGAGCCCGTGCACCTCCAGGTAGTCGCGGTACTCGTTACGGGCGAACATCTTCGCCGCGTACTCGCTGATCGGCTGGCCCACGGTGACCAACTGCAACGCCACCACGTCCAACTGCTCGCCACGTGGCCTGAAGTAGTCGGCCAGACAGAGCCGCCGCTCCTGCCGCTGCCGGGGGAAGGAGAACCGGGCCCGCTCGCTGTGCCCGTTCTCGTCCAGCACCACCAGGTCGTTGCCCTCGGAGTACGCCGGGAAGTAGCCGTACACCACCGCCGCCTCGAGGACCTTGTCGGCGGTCAGCCGGTCCAGCCAGTACCGCAGCCGGGGGCGGCCCTCGGTCTCCACCAACTCCTCGTACGACGGCCCGTCGCCGCCCCGCGCACCGCGCAACCCCCACTGGCCGAGGAACGTCGCCCGCTCGTCCAGCAGCGCCGCGTACTCGGCCAACGGCAGACCCTTGACCACCCGGGTGCCGAAGAACGGCGGGGTGGGCACGTCCACGTCGGTCGCCACGTCGGAACGGACCGAGGCGTCGTCCAGCTCCGGCAGCGACTCGTTGACGATCGCCCGCTGCCGCTCCCGCCGCGCCCGCCGGGCCGCCAGCGCCGCCTCCCGCTCCGGGTCCACCACCGGCGCGCCGCCACGCTTGGCCGCCATCACCCGGTCCATCAGGCTAAGCCCCTCGAACGCATCCCGGGCGTAGTGCACCTCGCCGGGGAACATCGCCCGCAGGTCGTCCTCGACGTACGCGCGGGTCAGCGCCGCACCGCCCAACAGCACCGGCCACCGCTCGGCGACGCCACGGGTGGCCATCTCGCCGAGGTTCTCCTTCATGATGACCGTGCTCTTGACCAGCAGCCCGGACATCCCGATCGCGTCCGCCCGGTGCTGCTCGGCGGCCTCCAGGATCGCGTTGATCGGCTGCTTGATGCCGATGTTCACGACCTCGTAGCCGTTGTTCGACAGGATGATGTCGACCAGGTTCTTGCCGATGTCGTGCACGTCGCCCTTGACCGTGGCCAGCACGATCCGGCCCTTGCCGCCGTCGTCGGCCTTCTCCATGTGCGGTTCGAGGTACGCCACCGCGGTCTTCATCACCTCGGCGGACTGGAGCACGAACGGCAGCTGCATCTGGCCGGAGCCGAACAGCTCGCCGACCACCTTCATGCCGTCCAGCAGGATGTCGTTGATGATCAACAGGGGCGCGGTGCCGGCGGCCATCGCCGCCTCCAGGTCGGCCTCCAGGCCGTTGCGCTCACCGTCGATGATCCGCCGCTTGAGCCGCTCGTTCAGCGGCAGCGCGGCCAACTCCTCCGCCCGCGACGCCCGCGCCGAGGCCGCGTCCACCCCCTCGAAGAGGTCGATGAACCGCTGGAGCGGGTCGTAGCCCTCCCGACGGCGGTCGTAGACCATGTCGAGGGCGACCTCGCGGTGCTCGTCCGGGATCTTCGCCATCGGCAGGATCTTGCTCGCGTGCACGATCGCGCTGGTCAGCCCGGCCTGCACGCACTCGTGCAGGAAGACCGAGTTGAGCACCTGCCGGGCCGCCGCGTTCAGCCCGAACGAGACGTTCGAGATGCCCAGCGTGAAGTTGATCCCCGGGTACCGGCGGGTGATCTCCCGGATCGCCTCGATGGTCTCGATCGCGTCCCGGCGGGTCTCCTCCTGACCGGTGGAGATCGGGAAGGTCAGCGTGTCGACCATGATGTCCGGCAGCCGCATGCCCCAGCGGCCGGTCAGGTCGTCGACGATGCGCGAGGCGATGCGGACCTTGTCCGCCGCCGTACGGGCCTGCCCCTCCTCGTCGATGCACATCACCACCACCGCGGCGCCGTGCTCCTTGATGACCGGCATCACCCGGCCGAACCGGGACTCCGGCCCGTCGCCGTCCTCGTAGTTCACCGAGTTGACCACGCACCGACCGCCGAGCATCTCCAGGCCGGCCTCGATGACCTGCGGCTCGGTCGAGTCCAGCATGATCGGCAGCGTGGAGGCGGTGGCGAAGCGCCCGGCCAGCTCCCGCATGTCCTGGGTGCCGTCCCGGCCGACGTAGTCCACGCAGAGGTCCAGCAGGTGCGAGCCGTCCCGGGCCTGCCCCCGGGCGACCTCCACACAGGACTGCCAGTCACCGGCGAGCATCGCCTCCCGGAACGCCTTGGAACCGTTGGCGTTGCTCCGCTCCCCCACCATCAGCACCGACGCGTCCTGCGCGAAGGGCACGTGGTGGTAGATCGAGGAGACGCCCGGCTCCTGCACCGGCTCCCGCGACGCCGGCCGGACACCGTGCAGGCGCTCGGAGACCACCCGGATGTGCTCCGGGGTGGTGCCGCAGCAGCCACCGATCAGCGAGACGCCGTACTCGGTGACGAACCGCTCCAGCGCGTCGGCCAACTCCTCCGGAGTCAGCGGGTAGACGGCCCCGTCGGCGGTCAGCTGCGGCAGGCCGGCGTTCGGCATCACCGACAGCGGCACCCGGGCGTGCTGGGAGAGGTAGCGCAGGTGCTCGCTCATCTCCGCCGGGCCGGTGGCGCAGTTCAGCCCGATCAGGTCGATGCCCAGCGGCTCCAGGGCGGTCAACGCCGCGCCGATCTCGCTGCCCAGCAGCATCGTGCCCGTGGTCTCGACGGTCACGTGACAGATCAGCGGCACGGTCGTCCCGCTCTCGGCCATCGCCCGGCGGGAACCGACCACGGCCGCCTTGACCTGCAACAGGTCCTGGGAGGTCTCCACCAGCAGCGCGTCCGCGCCGCCGGCGATCAGGCCGGCGGCGTTCTGCTGGTAGGCGTCACGAAGGGTCGCGTACGCGGCGTGGCCGAGGGTCGGCAGCTTCGTGCCGGGCCCGATCGAGCCGATCACGAACCGGGGACGCTCCGGGGTGCTCCACGCGTCGGCCGCCTCCCGGGCGATCCGCGCGCCGGCCTCGGAAAGCTCCCAGATCCGGTGCTGGATGTCGTACTCGCCGAGGTTCGCGAGGTTCGCGCCGAAGGTGTTGGTCTCGACGCAGTCGCTCCCGGCGGCGAGGTAGGCCTCGTGGACCGACCGCACGACGTCCGGCCGGGTGACGTTGAGGATCTCGTTGCAGCCCTCGTAGCCCTCGAAGTCGTCGAGGGTCAGGTCAGCCGCCTGGAGCATCGTCCCCATCGCGCCGTCGGCGACGAGGATCCGGTCTGACAGCTCATTCAGCAACGAGGTCCGCACCCGTTCAGGTTAGTGCGGAATCTCGCGTCGTGGTGGAGCGGTACTCGTCGCTCCCACATTCTGCCGGCCACCGCCCGGGTTGCCCCGATCCGCGCCGGACGCCGACCGGTCCCGCTGTGCCCACGCGGCCGGCGACGGCCACCGACCGGCGCGGCCGACGGGCCGCATGCGACGCCGGGACGTAGGCTGGCGACGTGAGGGACAACAGGGACGCCACCGCGCGGGGCCGCCACACCACCACGCATGGTGCCGGCGCCGGCCGGGACGAGCAGGGTGAGGTGACGGCGTGACCGAGTTCGACGGGCTGCCGGTGCTGCGCTCTCCGGTGGCCATCGCCGCCTTCGAGGGCTGGAACGACGCCGCGGACGCCTCCACGGCCGCCGTGGAGCACCTGGAGCAGGTCTGGCAGGCCCGCCAGGTCACCGAACTTGACCCGGAGGACTTCTACGACTTCCAGGTCAGCCGGCCGACGATCACGATGGCCGACGGTGCCACCCGACGGGTCGAGTGGCCCACCACGCGCTTCATGGTGGCCAGCCCGGAGGGGACCGACCGGGACGTGGTGCTGATCCGGGGCATCGAGCCCAGCATGCGCTGGCGCACCTTCTGCGAACAGGTGCTGGAGCTGTGCCACAGCCTGGAGGTCGAGCGGGTGGTGCTGCTCGGCGCGCTGCTGGCCGATGTGCCGTACACCCGGCCCCTGCCGATCAGCGGCAGCGCCTCGGACGCCGAGGCCGCCCAGCGCTACCAGCTCACCCCCACCCGGTACGACGGCCCGACCGGCATCGTCGGGGTGCTCCACGACGCGTGCACCCGGGCCGAGGTCGACGCGGTCTCGTTCTGGGTGCACGTGCCGCACTACGCCAACAACCCGCCCTGCCCGAAGGCCACCCTCGCGCTGCTGCACCGGGTCGAGGAGGTGCTCGACCTGCCGGTGCCGATGGCCGACCTGGCCGAGGAGGCCGCCGAGTGGGAGCAGCGGGTGCGCAGCGCCGCCGAGCAGGACGCCGAACTCGGTGAGTACGTCCGGGAGTTGGAGGAGCGGGTCGGCGACGCCGGCATCACCCCGTTGACCGGGGACGAGATCGCCCAGGAGTTCGAGAAGTACCTGCGTCGGCGGGGTGGTTCCGCCGGACCGACCGCCGGCTCCTGGTAGGCCCCTCCCACCCGACCACTCGCAACGGGCCCGGGACGTCACCTCGACGTCCCGGGCCCGTTGTCGTCCACGCCCTGTCGTCCCCGCGCGCGGATGACGGGTAGCTGGCGAGGGAGGTGGCCTGACGGGAGAGGCATCGAGGAAGGGGCGTGCCGGGGTGGCGGAAAGCACACCCCGTAGGGCATCCTAGGAACCTAGCTGTTCGAGGCCGGGAGGAGCCGCGTCGTGCAGATCAACCCGGGAGCCGCCGAGTTCCCGCACCGCCAGATCGCCGACCAGCTGAAGACGCGGGTCCGGCGCGGGGACTGGGCACCCGGCGAGCGACTACCGTCCATCCCGGCCATCGCCGAGATGTTCGGGGTGGCGAAGCAGACCGTCCAGCGCGCCGTCGACCAGTTGCGGGTCGAGGGCGTCCTGATCACCAAACCCGGCTCGGGTACGTACGTCCGGGGCACCCGGCGGCGACTCAACCGGCTCTCCCGGGGACGCTATGGCGGCTTCCGCGGATACCACGCCGACCTGGCCGCCCGGTACCGGCAGCAGCTGGTCGCGGTGGGCCGTGCCCCCGCCCCGCCCGAGGTGGCCGACGCCTTCGGCGTACCGGACGGCACCGAACTGCTCGTCCGGCGACACCTGGTCCGCACCGAGGACTCCCCGGTCGAGGTGGGGGCGTCCTGGTTCCTGCCGGCCGACACCGCCGGCACCTCGCTGGAGCGGGCCGAGGCGTTCGGCCGTCCGCTCTACCAGGAGGCGGAGGAGGCCACCGGCCGGCGGTACGTGACCGCCGCCGACACGATCAGCGCGCGCCAGCCCAGCCGGGAGGAGGCGGAGACCCTCCAGATCCGGCCGGACACACCGGTGCTGCACCTGCTGCACGTGGCGTACGACGCCGCGCGCAAGCCGATCGAGGTGGCCCAGGCGACCTGGCCGGGGCCGATGACCACGCTGACCGAGGAGTACCGGGTCCCCGGTCCGACGCCGGAGCCCGACCCCGACCCGGGCCTCGTGCTCGGCTGAACCGACAGCGCGTTGAACCGACGGTGCGGGCCGCCGGGCGCGACCGACGGTGGCGACACGCGCGACTCGGCCGGTTTCGGCGACGGCCGACGGGCAGGGCGAGCTGGTCGCGCGGCGGCAGCCGTCAGAGGCGGATACCGAGCAGGGCGTCCACCGTCGCGGTGACCAGTGCCGGGGCGTCCGGGTCGTCCGCCGTACCGGCCAGCGTCTCCTCGGCCCACCGGTCGACCAGCGCCAACGCGCCCGGAGTGTCGAGGTCGTCGGCGAGGTGTCGGCGTACCCCGGCCAGCAGCGCCGCGCCGGACGGCCCGGCGGGGGCGGCGGCGGCCCGACGCCAGCGGGCCAGGCGCTCCCCGGCGGCGGCGAGCAGGTCGTCGGTCCAGGACCGGTCGCTGCGGTAGTGCCCGGCCATCAGGGCGAGCCGCACCGCCATCGGGTCGACCCGGTCGGCCCGCAGCCGGGACACGAAGACCAGGTTCCCCCGGGACTTGGACATCTTCTCGCCGTCCAGGCCGATCATGCCGGCGTGCACGTAGTGGGTGGCGAACGGGGCCTGCCCGGTGAGCCGCTCGGCGTGCGCCGCCGAGCACTCGTGGTGCGGGAAGATCAGGTCGTTGCCGCCACCCTGGACGTCGATCCGCTCACCGAGCAGGTTCAACGCGATCACCGTGCACTCGATGTGCCAGCCGGGACGCCCCGGGCCCAGGTCACCGCCGGGCCAGGACGGCTCCCCCGGCCGTTCGCCACGCCAGAGCAGCGGGTCGAGGGGGTCCCGCTTGCCGGGCCGCTGCGGGTCACCGCCACGCTCCGGGAAGATCTCCAGCATCTCCTCACGGGAGAGGTTGGACTCGTAGCCGAATCGGCCGGTGGCGGCGACGTCGAAGTAGACGTCCCCGGTGCCGTCGTCGAGCCGGTACGCCGCACCGTCCTTGAGTAGCAGCAGCACCCGGTCGGCGATGTCCGGGATCGACTCGACCGCGCCGACGTAGTGCGCCGGCGGGATCATCCGCAGCGCCTCCATGTCCTCGCGGAACAGGGCCGTCTCCCGCATGGCCAGGACCTTCCAGTCCTCGCCGTCGCGCTCGGCCCGTTCCAGCAGCGGATCGTCGATGTCGGTGACGTTCTGCACGTACGCGACCTCGCGGCCGGAGTCCCGCCACATCCGTTGGACGAGGTCAAATGTGATCATGGTCGCGGCGTGCCCGAGGTGGGTGGCGTCGTACGGCGTGATGCCGCAGACGTACATGGTCGCCGTGCCCTCCGGATCACTCCGGTGTGCACCGCGACGCGCCGAGTCGAACAATGTCAGCGGCTCGCCCCTGCCCGGCAGCCGCGGCACCTCGTGCCCCGCCCATGACTCCATGCCGTCAGCCTAACGAGCGTTACGACAGCGGGGACGACCCGTGTTGGTGATCAACCCGACAGCCTCCGGTGGAATCGGGCCACCGGAACGGGCGGCGCACCGCGATCCGGGGCGATGCCGCAGGTCAGATGGGCGGCCAGGGCACCGCCGGCCAGTCCTGCGATGGCAGGGGGAAGCGGCCGGTCTCCCGCAACACGGCGATCCGGTCCGCCAGGCGGCGGATCTCGGTCAGCGTCAGGTGCGCGGAGAGTTCCTCGCCGAGCGGGCCGTCGACCTGACCGGCGAGCGCGTCGAGCATCCGCAGCGCGTCCCCCGGGAGCTGTCGGCCCGACCAGCCCCAGAGCACCGTCCGCAGCTTCTCGTCCACGTGGAAGGTCACCCCGTGGTCCACGCCGTGGATCCGGTCCTCCGGGCCGATCAGGACGTGTCCGCCCTTACGGTCGGCGTTGTTGAGCACCACGTCCAGCACCGCCAGCCGGGCCAGGCGCGGATCGTCGGCGTGCGCCAGGGCGTACGGCGTGCCGTCGTCGTCCCGGGCGGCGGCGATCGGGAACCAGCGGGGTGGCACCGCGTCCGCCGGCACGAAGCCGACCAGCGGTTCGGCGTCGTCCGGCTCGTCGATCCAGAGCTGACACGAGCCGAGGCCGAACGGGCCGTCCCGCAGCACCGTCGGGGGGACCAGGTCCCAGCCGGTGGCCCGGGAGACCAGGTACGCGGCGACCTCCCGGCCGGCGAGCGTGCCGTCGGGAAAGTCCCAGAGCGGACGCTCACCGCGAACCGGCTTGTAGACGCAGCGGACGGTCACCCCGTCCAGGGTGAGCGTCCCGCGCAGGGTCGTGTTGGAGGCGTCCACGAGCCGCCCCTCCAGGGCGAACTCACCCTCGCGGAGCAGCCGCAGTGCGGCGCTCTCCTCCTCGGCGGGACGAGTGTCCGACAACGTCACCGGTGGTAGCCGTTGTGCCGGGGACAGAGGTGACCGGCGGGATCGAGGGGCTGGCCGCAGAGCGGACAGGGCTGCCGGCCGGCGTTGACCACCCGACGGGCCCGCTCGATGAACCGCCGGGTCTCCTGGGGGGTCAGCCGCACCCGGAGCCGGTCCAAGTCCTCGTCCGGCTCGACCACGTCGTCGTCATCGTCGTCGTCGTCATCCTCACCGAGCGCGACCTCGACCTCGGTCTCGCCTGCGGCGATCGCCTCGATCACCACGGTCGACGTGTCGACGTCGAACGCCAGACCGAGCGTGCCGACCCGGAACTCCTCGTCCACCGGAGTGTCCAGGGGGTCGTTGTCGGCGGTGCCGGTGGCCGGTAGCTCGGGCAGCTCGACACCGAAGCGCCGCTGCGCCTCGGTGAGGAGTTCCTCCAGCTTCTCGGCCAGCAGGGAAACCTGGACCTTCTCCAGCGCGACGCTGACCACCCGGCCACCGCCGCGCGCCTGGAGGAAGAACGTCCGCTCCCCCGGCGGCCCCACGGTCCCAGCGACGAACCGCTCCGGCGGTTCGAAGGCGTGCACCTGGTGGGTCATACCCCCGACCCTATCCGGCCGTCGGAACGGACGCGCACCCCACCGACGCAGAATCGTCGTCCTGGCCGCCGGGACCGGGCCGGACGGCCGGGCACGCCGGTCGCCACCGAACCGGGGACGGTCACCGACCGGCTCCCGCGCCGCCGCCCACCGCGGCGTCCGAGTCCGTCGCCCGGGCCGCCCGGCGTCGCCGCTTCCGCGCCGGGGGGACGAGCCCGGCCAGGTCACCGCCGGTGTCGTTGAGCCGCAGCAGGAACGGCCGGATCGGGGTGTACCGGATCGCGGTCACCGACGCCGGGTCCGCCACGATCCGCTGGAACAGGTCCAGGTGCACGCCGAGCGCGTCCGCCACGATGGCCTTGATCACATCGCCGTGGCTGCACGCCAGCCAGACCGCCTCCGGGCCGTGCTCAGCGGTGAGCCGGGCGTCCCAGGAGCGCACCGCCGCGACCGCACGGGCCGCCATCCCGGCCATCGCCTCTCCCCCGGGGAACACCACCGCGCTCGGGTGCTGCTGCACCACCGGCCAGAGGGGGTCCTTCGCCAGCTTCTTGAGCGGCTGCCCCTCCCACTCGCCGTAGCCGCACTCGATCAGCCCGTCCTCGACGACCGGGGCCACCCCGGGCAGGGCCAGGTCCAGGGTCTGCCGGCAGCGGACCAGAGGGCTGGTCACCACGGCGGCCAGTGGCAGGGCACGCAGCCGCTCACCCACCGCGCGGGCCTGGGATCGACCCGTCTCGTCCAGCTCGACCGGTTGCCGACCGGCCAGCCCTCCGTCGGCGTTCGCCGTCGTCCGGCCGTGTCGTAGAAGCAGAAGGGTCGCCACGCTGACCACCCTATGGCCTGACCCGGCGTTCCTCGCTCCCCGCCCGTCCGCGCTCGGCCACCGGTGAGTCGCCGCGCCACCGCCCCGTCGTCCCAGGTCGCCATGGTCGACTCCGTTTCGGCGATGTGGGACGGTCCGGAATGATGGAGGGCGCCGTTTCGGCGTGATGGAGTCGATCAGGGGCCGGATTCGGCTCTGCGCCGCAGTGGGGTGGGTGTCCGGTTCCCGGATGCGTCCGGCCCGGCTGGGCTGCGGCTGGAATGCCGGGCGGCCGGTGGTCGTTACACCCTCTGGACGACCGAGGTAGCAGCCCCGTGCCCCCCGATCCGCTGGCGGAGCGGTCGGGTGGAATGCCGGGCGGCCGGCGGTCGTTACATCTGGACCCGGCGTGGTGGGCCCCGCTCCCCGCCGAGGACCTCCGAACTTCTTTTCCCCCTCCCGGGCGCCGGACGGTGCTCGCACACCCCCACCCCCGGGTGTGCCGACCCCCGAATGGAGTACCCCCATGAACACGAAGCTTCTGCGTAAGACTGTTCTCGGTGTCGCTGGTCTGGCCTTCGCCGGTGGTGTCGTCGGTGGCCCGGTCGGCACGGTGCTGGACAACCCCGCCCACGCCGCCCCGACCACCCCCGTGGCCGCTGTCCAGGCGGAGAAGCCGGACGCCGGCAAGCTGATCCCGAACGGTGTGCAGGGTGACCAGTCGCGGATCCCGCTGGACGCCGAGCAGACCGCGAACGTCAAGGCGATCATCGAGGCGACGAAGAAGGCCGGTATGGACGAGCGGGCCGCCGTGGTGGCGATCGCCACCAGCCTGCAGGAGTCGAAGCTGGAGAACCTGGGTCATCTGGGTGACCGCAACGACCACGACTCGCAGGGTCTGTTCCAGCAGCGTCCGTCGTCGGGTTGGGGCACGGTCGAGCAGATCACCGACCCCGAGTACTCGACGACCGCGTTCCTGAAGGGTCTGAAGCAGGTCGACGGCTGGAAGGACATGCCGCTGACCCAGGCCGCCCAGACGGTGCAGGTGTCGGCGTACCCGGACCACTACGCCCAGTGGGAGAAGCAGGCCGCCGACCTGGTCGCCGAGCACTGGAACAGCTGACCCTGATCACACGTGTGGGCCGGCACCCCCAACCGGGGTGCCGGCCCACACGCATGCCCGGGATCAGGTGGCCGAGATGGTTCCGGTCATCAGCAGCGCCAGCACGAGGGTGCCGAGCGCGACCCGGTAGAGGACGAAGACGTACAGCGTGTGGTGCGCGACGTAGCGGAGCAGCCAGGCGATCGCCGCGTAGCCGATGGCGAAGGCGATCACGGTCGCCACCACCATCTGGGCCACGCTGGGGACCGACGTGCCCGGCGCGGCCGGCTCGAAGACGTCACCCAGGCTGAACACGCCGGACATCACCACGGCCGGGATGGCCAGCAGGAACGAGTAGCGGGCCGCCGCCTCCCGGGTCAGGTTGAGGAAGAGGCCGGCGGTGAGCGTGCCGCCGGAGCGGGACACCCCCGGGATCAGCGCCATCGCCTGGGCGAGACCCATGACGACGCCGTCCTTCATCCGGAAGTTCTCCAGGGTGCGGGTCTGCCGACCCCAGTACTCGGCGAAGGCGAGCACGAACGCGAAGACGATCAGCGTGGTGGCCACCAGCCACAGGTTGCGGGCGGCGGTCTGGATCTGGTCCTTGAACAGGAAGCCGAAGGCACCGATCGGGATCGAGCCGACGATCACGTACCAGCCCATCCGGTAGTCGAGGCTGGCGCGGACCGACTTGTCCCGGATGCCGACCACCCAGACCCGGGTGATCCGCCAGATGTCCTTGGCGAAGTAGAGCAGCACGGCCGCCTCGGTGCCGAGCTGGGTGACCGCGGTGAATGACGCGCCGGCGTCCCGCTCGAAGAAGATCGCGGACGTGATCCGCAGGTGGCCGGACGAGCTGACCGGGAGGAATTCGGTGAGTCCCTGGACGATGCCGAGAACGATCGCCTCGATCCAGCTCACTCGCCCACTCCCGCGAGCTCCAGGGCCTCGGCGCAGGTACGCAGGGTCTCCACACCGCTCTCCCGGTCGGCGACGAAGAGGGTCAGCGACAGCGTGGTGACACCGGCGGCGGCGTACTCGCGCATCCGCTCGGCGATGCGCTCCTTCGGTCCGAGCAGCGAGGTGCGGTCGATGAACTCCATCGGAACCGCGGCGGCGGCGTCCCGCTGCCGCTTGGCGAGGTAGAGGTCCTGCACCTCGCGGGCCGCGTCACCGTAGCCCATCCGGGTGGCGAGCTGGTTGTAGAAGTTCTGCTGGCGGCTGCCCATGCCGCCGACGTAGAGCGCGGCATACCAGCGGACCAGCTCGGCGCAGGCGGCGACGTCGTCGCCGACCACCACCGGCACCGACGGTACGACGTCGAAGCCGGCCAGCTCCCGGCCGGCCTTCGCCCGGCCGGCGCGGACGGCGGCGAGCTGCTCCTCGGCGAACTCGGGCGCGTAGAAGACGGCCAGCCAGCCGTCGGCGATCTCCCCGGCCAGTTCCAGGTTCTTCGGACCCACAGCGGCGAGGTAGATCGGGATGTGCTCGCGCGGCGGGCGGAAGCCGAGCCGGAGCGCCTTGCCCGGGCCGTCGGGCAGCGGAAGTGTGTAGTGGTCGCCGGCGTAGGCGACCTCCTTACGCGCGATGGCGAGCTTGACGATGTCCACGTACTCGCGGGTACGGGCGAGCGGCTTGGCGAACCGGACGCCGTGCCAGCCCTCGGAGACCTGCGGGCCGGAGACGCCCAGCCCGAGCCGGAACCGGCCCCCGGAGAGCGCGTCGATGGTGGCCGCGGTCATCGCGGTCGCCGCCGGGGTCCGCGCCGGGATCTGCATCACCGCGCTGCCCACGTCGATCCGTTCGGTCTGCCCGGCGATCCACGCCAGCATGCTCGGCGAGTCGGAGCCGTAGGCCTCCGCCGCCCACACCACCGAGTAGCCGAGCCGGTCCGCCTCCTGTGCCAGAGCCAGATGGTCGGCCGGCGTGCTCCACGCCGTCTGGTATCCGAGGCTGAGCCCGAGTCGCACTGGTCCTCCCCCATCCCGCACCACGAGTCGCATCAGGTTACGCAATGCCGGTGGCGGGGCCGACCACCGCCTCGCTCCCGCAGGACGGACCACATCGCCGCCCTGGGACGGCCGGATGGTCGGAGAGATGACGGAGGCGAGGATATCGGTCGGGCCTCGGTTCGAAATAAGGTTCACCCATGCAACAGCGACCGCTCGGCCGAAGCGGGCTGGCGGTTTCCCGGCTCGCGCTCGGCACCATGACCTGGGGTCGGGACACCGACGCCGACGACGCGGCCGCCCAGCTGAAGAGCTACCTCGACGCGGGCGGCAACCTGGTCGACACCGCCGACGTCTACGGGGACGGGGACGCCGAGTCGGTGATCGGCTCCCTGCTGGGCACCCTCGTGCCCCGCGACGACCTGCTCATCGCGACCAAGGCAGGGCTGCGACCGGGCACCCGGCGTCGCCGGGACAACTCCCGGGGGCACCTGCTGCGGACCCTGGACGCCTCGCTGCGCCGGCTCGGCACCGACCACGTCGACCTGTGGCAGGTGCACGGATACGACCCGGACACCCCGCTGGAGGAGACCCTGTCGGCGCTCGACCACGCGGTCACCAGCGGCCGGGTCCGGTACGTGGGGGTGTCGAACTTCTCCGGCTGGCAGACCGCCCGGGCCGCCGCCTGGCAGGCGGCCTATCCCGGCCGTGCGCCGGTGGTCGCCGCACAGGTCGAGTACTCGCTGCTCGAGCGGGGGGTCGAGCGGGAGGTGCTGCCGGCCTGCGCGGCCATGGGGCTCGGCGTGCTGCCCTGGTCGCCGCTGGGCCGGGGGGTGCTCACCGGCAAGTACCGGCACGGCCGTCCCGCCGACTCGCGGGCCACCTCGGCGCACTTCGGCCCGTTCGTCGCCACCTACCTGGAGCCGCGCTGCTCCAGCATCGTGGAGGCGGTGGTGATCGCCGCCGGCGGGCTCGGGGTGTCACCGCTGGAGGTGGCACTGGCCTGGGTCCGGGACCGTCCCGGCGTGGTCGCCCCGATCCTCGGCGCCCGTACCGCCGGGCAGCTCCAGGGCGCGTTGCAGGTGGAGCGGATCACCCTGCCGGAGGAGATCACCACCGCCCTCGACGACGTCTCGGCGGTGGAGGTCGGCTACCCGGAACGCGACGGCTGACCACCCCGGGCCGGGAACGGGACGCCGACGCCGGAACCCGGCCGGGGTGGCGCGGGTCTCCCGACGGGGGTGGCGCCACGTCGCCGGGCTGGGCAGCATAGGCCCCATGGACTACGAGTACGCACCGCTGCGGCTACCACCGAACGTCGACCGGGTGACCGCCGCGGTGCAGTTGGCGATCCAGGCCGAGTACGCCGGCTGGGAACTGGCCCGGGTACGGCTGTACCGGGACGGCACCCGACAGGTGGTGCTGCGTCGCCGCCGGGTCAACCAGCCGCAGCCGGGCCTGTCCTACTGACGCCGGCCCCGGGCCGACCGACGGACACCGGGCCGGTTCGGGGCCCGGCGTCCGTCGGGGCGGTCAGTGAGTGTGCCCCAGTTCGTCCTCGTCGAGGTCGAGGAAGGGGTGCTCGTCGAGCCGGCCGACCAGGCGGTCGTCGGCGGCCGGCTGGAACGGGCCGACCGGGTCGTCGTCGTCGAACGACTCCAGGTCGACCGGGGTGCCCACCTCGCTGACCATCACGACCCCGTCGAGCGGCTCCAGCTCGGGGACGTCCAGCGCGCTGAGCGAGCCGTCACCGCTCTGCAGCAGTTCCAGCACCGCCTCGCCGACGCCCTCGACCGGGGCCGGCTCGTCCTCGGCCGGGGTACCCTCCCGACGGGCTGCCTCCGCGGCGCGGATCAGCGCCGACACGCTCGGCACCCGGTAGTCGCGGCGCTGGCGTACGGAGATCACCTGCGGGTGCGGATCGGTGGGCTCGACGCCCTCGCCGCCCGGGCCGAAGTGCGCGTCGGCCTCGTTCGGGTCGATCGACTCCACGTCCCACGGGGTGACCTCGCCGAAGGCGTCGAGGAGCTGCTCGTCGTAGGCGAAGGAGGCGTTGTTCAACTCGACGTACGCCTGCCAGACGTCGTCGTCGTCGACCCGGCCCTGGGCGGCGCGTACCGCGGCCAGGTGCCGGCGGGCCGCGTCGATAACCCGCTCGAGGGCAGCGTCCAGCTCAGCGTGCTGGTCGGTCATGTGAGGAAGTCCCTTTCGCGATGGGGGAAGAAGCCGTACCGGAGGCGCGTCGCGGCGCGGCGCCGGTCAGCAGGTGCGGAGGAACCGGTCGAGAACCCGCACGCCGAACTGTAGTCCGTCCACCGGAACCCGCTCGTCGATGCCGTGGAAGAGCGCCGAGAAATTCAGGTCGGGCGGGAGCCGGAGCGGAGCGAACCCGAAGCAGCGGATGCCGAGCTGGGCGAACGCCTTGGCGTCGGTGCCGCCGGAGAGCATGTACGGCACCGGCCGGGCGCCCGGGTCCTCGGCGCGCAGGGCGGCGGACATCGCCTCCACCAGCGCCCCGTCGAAGGTGGTCTCCAGGGCGGGCTGGCGCTGGACGTACTCGATGTCGATGCCCGGACCGACCAGCTCGCGCAGCTGCTGTTCCAGCATCTCGGACTGGCCGGGCAGGCTGCGGCAGTCGATGGTGGCGGTGGCCCGGCCGGGGATCACGTTGTCCTTGTAGCCGGCGGCCAGCCGGGTCGGGTTGGCGGTGCTGCGGACGGTGGCGCCGATGATGTTGGCGATCGGGCCCAGCCGGGCGATCGCGGTCTCCGGGTCGTCCGGGTCGAGTTCGACGCCGAGCACCTCGGAGACCTCCTCCAGGAAGGCCCGCACGGTGGGGGTGATGGTCAGCGGGAAGCGGTGCCGGCCGATCCGGGCGACCGCCTCGGCGAGCGCGGTGACCGCGTTGTCGTCGTGCACGAACGAGCCGTGCCCGGGACGCCCCTTGGCGTGCAGCCGGAGCCAGTCGATGCCCTTCTCGGCGGTCTCGATGAGGTAGAGCCGGGTGGCGTCGTCGACGGTGTAGGAGAAGCCGCCGACCTCGCCGACCGCCTCGGTGCAGCCGTCGAACAGGTCCCGGTGCTGTTCGGCGAGGAAGTGCGCGCCGTAGTCGCTGCCCGCCTCCTCGTCGGCGGTGTAGCACAGCACGATGTCGCGGGGTGGCCGGACCCCGGTGCGCTGCCAGTGGCGGACCACGGCGAGCACCATCGCGTCGAAGTCCTTCATGTCGATCGCGCCGCGCCCCCACAGGTACCCGTCGCGGATCTCGCCGGAGAAGGGGTGCACCGACCACTCGTCGGCGTCGGCGGGGACGACGTCGAGGTGGCCGTGCACCAGCAGGGCGCCCCGCCCCGGGTCGGCGCCGGGGATCCGGGCGACCAGGTTGGCCCGGCCGGGGGCGGACTCCAGCAGGGTGGCGTCGACGCCGACCTCGGCCAGCTTCTCCGCGACGTACTCGGCCGCCTGCCGTTCCCCGGCGCTGGTGGTGTTGTCGCCGGTGTTGGTGGTGTCGATACGCAGCAGGTCGCGGCAGAGGTCCACGACCTCGTCGGTGGGGTCGGGCACGGCGGGTACGGGGTGGGTCATCGGATTCCTTCCGTGGATACCTCCGCCGACCGGCGGAGAGAAAACGGAACCCCTGGGAAGCAGGACAGGGAGAGCCTAGCCGTCGCCACGATCCGACCCGGACGCTCCACTGCGACTGTTGGCCCCGCCGGACCCGACGGGCCGGTTTCGGCCGACGGGCGGTCGGGTACCGCCGCTGGGGTCCGCACCGTCCGGCGTCGGCGCAGCTCGCCGCCGGACGCGTCCGCCCCCGTGCGAGGAGGCACCCATGAGCGTCCCGCTGCCCCCGTTGCCGCCCGCCGACGGTGACGAGGGGTACCGTCCCGGCGGCCGGAGCGTGGTCGACGTCGTCGGCGAGGAGCACCGGCGGCTCACCGCGCTGGTCGAGGAGCTGGCCGACCCGGCCACCGACGCCGACCGGCGGCGGGCGGTGGCCGACGTGTTCACCGCCGAGGTTTCCCGGCACCTCTCCGGCGAGGAGCAGTATCTCTACCCGGCGCTGCGCGGCGCGCTGCCCGACGGCGCGGAGCTGGCCGACCGGGACGTCGAGACCGACGCGGCGCTGCGGCGGGCGGTCCGGGCGGCCGACCCGGAGCACGTCGCCGAGGTACGCCGCCGCTGGCGGCAGCATGTGGCGGCGGTCGAACCGGCCCTTCACCGGCTGCGCGGGGTGGCCACCGAGGAAGAGCTGATCCGGCTCGGCAACCGGTTCGCCATCGCCGAGGAGGCGGCCCCGACCCGTCCGCACCCCGGGACGCCGACCGCTCCACCGTGGAACCGGATCGTCGAGCCGGCGGTGGGCGTGGTCGACAAGATCCGCGACGCGGTCACCGGTCGCCGGACGTACCCGGCGGACCTCGATCGGGACTGACCTTGGGCCCGCTGTCACATTCCGGCCATCCATCGGCACTCTTCGAAACACGAAAGGTCTTCCGGAAGTCCCGACTCGGTCATACCGTCACGTCATGAACCTGGAGTTGCGACACCTCAGGGTGGTCTGCGCGATCGCGGAGACCGGCAGCGTGACGAAGGCGGCCTCGACCCTCGGACTGGCACAACCGGCGCTCACCGCGCAGCTCCAGCGGATCGAACGGGCGCTCGGTGGTGCGCTGTTCGACCGCGACCGGCGCGGCGCGCGGCCGACGGCACTGGGCGAGCTGGTGCTCGCCCGCGCCCGGGTGCTGCTGCCGGCGATGAAGGGCCTCCAGGACGAGGCGGCCCGGCTGGCCAGTGCCGGGGACGCGCTGAGTCGGTACCGGTTCGGTGGGGTGAACAGCCCGATCCTGGGTCGGCTGGTGCACCGCATCGCCGCCGAGCAGCCCGCCGCGCCGATCAGCACCTACGCCTCGTGGTCCGTCGACGAACTGTCCCAGCTGGTCTTCAACGGCCGGCTGGACTACGTGCTGACCGGGGTGTGCGGCGACGCCGCCCCGTCGGCGGAGTTCGGACTGAGCTGGCGGGAGGTGGCCGTCGACCCGGTCTTCGTGCTGCTGCCCGAGTCCCACTCGCTGGCCGACGGCGACGAGGTCCCGCTGGAGGAACTGCGGCACGAGCAGTGGGTGGCCGCGCCCGGCGACGGCTGCTTCGGCGACTGCTTCGCCGCCGCGTGCGCACGGTCCGGCTTCACCCCCCGCAAGGTGTACGAGACGGACGTACGCGTCTGCATGGACCTGGTCGAGGCGGGCGTGGCGGTGGCGCTGTGCCAGGCCACCTTCCGGCCGGTGCCCGGTCTGGTGACCCGGCGGCTGGCCGGCAATCCGCTGCGCTGGCGCCTGCTGCTCGGCTGGCACCCGGAGTCCCCGGCGGCCCGGTTCGCCGACGGGGTGCTGGCGACGGCGATGGCCGCGTACACCGACTCCCTCGCGCCGCACCCGGCGTACCTGGAGTGGCTGTTGGACCACCCCGAGTTCGGCGCGCGGCGGCGTACCCCGGTGTGAGCCGGCGGCCCGGTCGGGGCCGCCGGAGCCGGGTGTCCGGCCCATCCGGGCCGGCGGGTGCGAAGTCCCGGCGAACGGGTACAGGGTGGACATGACCGACACCGACCGTCCCGGCGACGACCGGGAGACCGCCCGCCGGGCCGCCGCCGCGCACACCGCCGCCGCCCGTGACGTGGAGTCCTTCGTGCGCACCCTGCCGGCCACCCCCGGTCCGGAGCACGTCGCCGAATACGCCACCCTGCTCAGCCGGGAGGAACGCGCCCGCGCCGACCGGCAGGCCGCGGTGGACGCGCTCGGCCTGACCGTGGGCAGCATCGAACCGGAGTGACGCCCGGTCGGGCGGTGCGCCTCAGCGCTCCACGAGCGGGTCGTGTCCCAGGTCGAGCAGGGTGTGCCGCCACCCGTCGTCGGCGTTGCCGCCGGGCGGCTTCTGCGCCGTCAGGGCGTCGATCCGGTCCACGGCGTCCTGCATGATCCGGATGTCCTCACCGGTCAGGTCCACCTTGCGCTTGCGGAGCACCGCGAGGATGTGCCGGCCCGGCTCGGGCAGGTCCAGGTCGGGGTTCGGGCCGAACGCCTCCTCCCCCGAGCCACGGGTGAGCAGCCACTGCCGCAACTGCTCCGAGGGCATGTTCACCCGGGCGTGGAAGTCCTCCCAGAGCAGCTCCACGTCCGCGTCGAGTCTCGCCTCGCGTACCATCACGCCTCCTCTCCGGGTCCGGACTCAGCCGGCCGCACGTCGTCGGTCAGGGCCCCGGGCCCCTCCGGCGGAACCTGGACCCGGGCCGGGTTCGCCGTCGGCGGGGCCTTGATCGGTTCGGTCCGCACCTCGTCGTCCGGGTTCTCCTCGACCTCGCTCACCGCCGGCCTCCGCTCGTCGGGACGGTCATCGGGGATGGGTGGTCGTCGCCGGCCGGTGCCCGCCCCGCTCACCGGCGGCGACGTCGAAGGCGAGCGCGTCGTCGCGGACGTTCACGGTGACCCGCTGGCCGGGCGAGATCTCGCCCTCGAGCAGCATCCGGGACAGCCGGTTGTCCAGCTCGCGCTGGATCGTCCGCCGCAGCGGACGCGCCCCGAACTCGGGCTGGTACCCGTGCTCGGCCAGCCAGTCGACGCCCGCCTCGGTGACCTCGACGGCGATGTCCTGCGCGTGCAGCCGGCGGCGGGTCTCCTCCAGCAGCAGGCCGGTGATCTGCCGCAGCTGCGCGGACTCCAGCCGGCGGAAGATGATGGTCTCGTCGATCCGGTTGAGGAACTCGGGACGGAAGTTCTCCTGGAGTCGGCGCATCAGCCGGTCCCGCAGCTCGTCGGTCTCCTGCGCGGTGCCGGGCTCCCCGGCGCCGAAGCCGACGCTGCGGGCGGCCCCGGTGATCAGCTCGGAGCCGAGGTTGCTGGTCATGATCAGCACGGTGTTGCGGAAGTTCACCGTCCGGCCCTGGCTGTCGGTGAGCCGCCCGTCGTCGAGCACCTGGAGCAGGATGTTGAACACGTCCGGGTGCGCCTTCTCGATCTCGTCCAGCAGCACCACCGCGTACGGGCGACGCCGGACCGCCTCGGTGAGCTGGCCCGCCTCCTCGTACCCGACGTAGCCGGGGGGCGCGCCGACCAGCCGGCTGACCATGTGCCGTTCCTGGAACTCGCTCATGTCCAGCCGGACCATCCGGTCGGCGTCGCCGAACAGCGCCTCCGCCAGGGCCCGACCCAGCTCGGTCTTGCCGACGCCGGTGGGGCCGAGGAAGAGGAAACTGCCCATCGGCCGGTCCGGGTCGGCCAGCCCGGTCCGGGAGCGGCGGACCGCCTCGGCGACCGCGTTGACCGCGTCCTCCTGGCCGACCACCCGCTCGTGCAGGTGCCCCTCCAGGCGCAGCAGCCGGTCCCGCTCCTCCTCGGTGAGCTGACTGACCGGGATGCCGGTGGCGCGGGAGACCACCTCGGCGATCTCCGGCGGCCCGACCTGGGGCACCTGCGGGGCCTCGGTCTCCCCCTTGGCCACCCGGATCTGCTCCTCGACCTCGTGCAGCCGGTCGCGCAACGCGGAGGCGCGCTCGTACTGCTCGTCGGCGACGGCCTGCTCCTTGTCCCGGCGTACCTCGTCGAGCTGGCGTTCCAGCTCCCGCACGTCCGCAGCCGGGGTCCGGGTCCGCAGCCGCACCCGCGCGCCGGCCTGGTCGATCAGGTCGATCGCCTTGTCCGGCAGGAAGCGGTCGGTGACGTACCGGTCGGCGAGTTCGGCGGCGGCGACCAGCGACTCGTCGGTGAACCGCACCTGGTGGTGGGCCTCGTACCGGTCGCGCAGGCCGCGCAGGATGGCGACCGTGTCCTCCACGGTGGGCTCCGGCACGAGCACCGGCTGGAAGCGGCGGGCCAGCGCGGCGTCCTTCTCGATGCTGCGCCGGTACTCGTCCAGCGTGGTCGCGCCGATCACCCGCAGCTCGCCCCGCGCGAGGGCGGGCTTGAGCATGTTGGACGCGTCCATACCGCCCTCGCTGCCGGCCCCGCCGGCACCGACCAGGGTGTGGATCTCGTCCAGGAAGATGATCAGCTCGTCCCGGTGGGCGCGGATCTCGTCGACCACCTTCTTCAGCCGCTCCTCGAAGTCACCCCGGTAGCGGGTGCCGGCCACCAGTCCGGCCAGGTCGAGCTGGATCACCCGCTTGCCGAGCAACGTCTGCGGCACGTCGCCGTCGCAGATCCGCTCCGCCAGCCCCTCGACGATCGCGGTCTTGCCGACCCCGGCCTCGCCGATCAGCACCGGATTGTTCTTGGTACGGCGGGAGAGGATCTCCACGGCCTGTTCGATCTCGTCGCTGCGGCCGATCACCGGGTCGATCCGGTCGGCCTTGGCGAGGTCGGTCAGGTCCTGACCGTACTGGTCCAGGGTGGGTGTGCCCCGGTCCGGTCGCGCTCCCGTCATCGGTCCCCGCTCCGCCCCCGCCGCCTGCAGGGACTCCGGTTGGATCCGCCCGGCCGCCAGCATCCGCCCGGCCGGCGACTCCGGGTTCAGCGGCAGGGCCATGAGGATGTGTTCGGGGCCGATGTAGTTCGCCCCGATCGCCCGGGCGAGCTGGTGGGCGTCGAGCAGCGCCCGCTTGGCCGCCGGGGTCAGCGAGAGGTTCGGTGGCACCTCGCCGCCGGGTGCCCCGTCGCCCCGGCCACCGAGCGCGTTGAGCAGGGTGTCCGGTTCCGCGCCGGCCCGGCTCACCAGGTCGCGCAGCGCCTGGCGTTGCAGGGCGGCCCAGAGCAGGTGGTCGGTGTCCAGGTCGTTGCTGCGCCGCTGGGCGGCCCGGCGGGCCGCGTCGGCCAGCAACTCCCGCGCGTCGGCGGTCATCAGGCGGGTGATGTCGACCCGGTGCGCGGGCCGACCACCGCCCTCCCCCCGGCCGAAGTAGCGGGCCAGGAACTCGTCCCACGGGTCGGCGCCGAAGTCAGCGGGTCCCCACATGAGCAGTCCTCCCGGTTCGGCGGCGACAGGATCGACACGCAGGGCTACCCGAGGGTGGCCCCGACAAACGCGTCCGGATGGCAGGGTGGGGGCATGGAGACGACCCCGCTGCTGATCGTGGACGCCGCCAACGTCGTCGGGAGCCGTCCCGACGGCTGGTGGCGGGACCGGGTCGGCGCGACCACCCGGCTGCGGGACCGGCTGGTGCCGGTCGGCGGTCGGGGCGTACCACCGGAGCTGCCCGCGCCGGCCGAGGTGGTGCTGGTGGTGGAGGGGGTCGCGCGGGACGTGCCGGCCACCGACGGGGTGCGGGTGGTGGCCGCCGCCGGGTCGGGTGACGACGCGATCGTCGACCTGGTGGGAGCCGAGGCCGGACGGCGGCGCCTGGTGGTGACCGCCGACCGGACACTGCGGGACCGCGTCCGGGCGCTCGGCGCGGAGGTCTACGGGCCGCGCTGGCTGCGCGGCGAACGCGACACGCCAGGGCGGGAACCCGCCGCCCCGGTGGTGCCGGATCCGACCCGGCCCTCGTGACCCCGGTCGGCCCGGCCGGTGCCGATGCCCAGGCCGGGACGGCAAGCGGACAGCGGGGCGGTAACACCCACAGGGCGGATGTTCTCTCCCACACCGGAATAGGCTCTAATGGAGTCCTCCCCGCCCCCAGGAGGTTTCGCCGTGGCGAGCGTCGCCGAGCTCAAGGCCGCCATCGATGTCGCGCTCCAGCAGATCGGTGAAGGGCAGACAGCGGTGCAGGCGGCCGGCGAGAAGCTGGCCGAGGCACAGCAGACCCTGGCCGGTGCGCTGGAGGGCAGCGGGCACGAGACCGTCGAGGCCGCCCAGGCGTCGCTGACCCAGGCCAGCCAGGAGCTGGAGGAGTGTCTCGCCGCGACACTGGTCGCGGTGGAGCAGGCGCAGCTCTACGTCTCGACGCTCTGAGCCGATGTCGATCATCGAGGACGTCGGGGCCCAGGTCCGCGCTGCCTCCGACGAACTGCCACTGGCCCCGCTGGCCCAGGCGCTGGAGAAGTTCGCCCTGGCCACCGAGCGGCTGCGCTGGGTCCGGCAGGAATCGTCCAACCCGATGGGGGTGCCGGAGCTGTCGGCCGCCGTCGAGCACGCCGAGTCCGCCGGGCACGCCCTGCGGGTGGCACAGGAGCAGCTCGCCAGCTATCTGGCGGCGATCGGGCTCGGCGCGGACGGCGCTCCGGCCGGGAAGCCGCAGCCCCGCCAGCCGGCGCACGACGCGCCCCGGGACGTCCCGCCGCCGGGTGGTGGCGACGACAGTGGCGAGCCGGAGCCCGCCCCGGCGGTCCGTCGCTGGTGGGCGGTGCGGGTGGCGGAGCTGACCGGCGGTTCGGAGGGCGAGCCGACCGGCCCGGACGAACAGGTCGCCGACGCCCGGGAGCTGCTGCGCCGGGTGGTCGGCGGGGTGAAGGCCGGCGACCGGACCCGACTGCACACCGAGTTGCGCCGGGCGCACGCCGATGTCGGGCTGGGCCTGGCGACGGTGACCCCGCCGCTGCTGCGGGAGCTGGCCGGAGAATTGCTGGGACACCCACCCAAGGCCCCTGACCTGCCGAAACTGCGCAACGAGCTGGACGGGCGGGTGCGTGACCTGCTGCCCGGCCTGCCGCCGCCGGTGCTGGAGACCGTGCTGACCCGGGTCTGCCGGATGCCCCCGCCCCGGCAGCGCTCCGACGACGAGCAACCGCACCCGGCCGACCCGGCGGTGACCGCCGGGGTGGTGACCGGCCTGCTGCTGGCCCGGCTCGGCCGGGACCTGCCGCCCGAGCGCACCGACGACGAGCAGGCACCGGCCGGGGCCGACCGGGCTTCGGACACGCCGCCCCGGACCGACCGGGCTACGGGCGCACCGCCCCGGGCGACCGACCCCACACGCGGCAGGCCCGGTCCGCATGGCTGACCGTCGGGCCCAGTTGGTGGGGCGGGTCCGGGGGATGCTCTCCGAGGCGTTGGGCTCGGCCCGGGGCCGGCTGACCGCCGCGCGGACCGAGTGGGAGAACGGGCAGGACCGGCTCACCCGGGTGCGGCGGGCCGCCGCGACGGTGCCGCAGCGGGTCGGCGCCGAACGGGACCGCCGACTCGCCGAGATCGACTCCCGGTACGCCGCGCGGATCGAGGAACTGGCCCGGCGGGCCGCCGCCGCCGCCGAGCGGGAGGCCCCGGGTGCGGCGTCGGCCGACTGGGCGCGGTGGACGCCCACCCCGGCCGGACGGGCCGAACCGCCCGGCGCGGTCCGGATCGGCACCGTCCGGATCCCCGGCGCGGAGCCGGTGCCGGCGCTGGTGCCGCTGCTGGACGCCGGGCACGTCCACCTCACCGGCGGCCACCATCCCGGAGGCGACGCGGTGGTCTCGGCACTGCTGCTGCGCAGCATCGGCCGGGCCGAGCCGGGCACGGTCCGGTTGATCGGGTACGACCCGGAGCACCTCGGCGGCGGCCTGGCCGGGTTCGCCCCGCTCGGCACCGCCGGACTGCTCACCTTCGTCGGCCCGGGTGGGCTGGCCCGGCTGCTGGACGACCTGGTGGAGCAGATCCGCCGGATCAACGAGACCGTGCTGGCCGGGGAGCACTCCTCGCTGCGGGAACTGGCCGTGGCCACCGGGCGGCGGCCGGAGCCGTGGCGGGTGGCCGTGCTGCTCGGCGGGGACGAGCTCTCCCGGCACGAGCGCGGCCAACTCGACCGGGTGGTCCGCACCGGGGCGGCCTGCGGCGTGCACCTGGTGGTCCGGGGCATTCCGCTGCCGGACGACCCGACCGTGCAGCGGGTGCTGGTCTCCCCGGGCGACGTCCGCATCGGCGGTCCGTCCGGCCTGCCGGTACGCCTCGACCCGCCGCCCCCGGCGACCCTGGTCACCGAGACCTGCCGGCAGGTGGCCGGCACGGTCGCCGCCGGGCCGGCCCCCACCCCGTTCACCGAGCTGCTCCCGCCGCCCGAGCAGATGTGGAAGGAGGACTCGTCGACCGCGCTGGTCGCGCCGATCGGCGAGGGGCCCAGTGGCCGTTCGGTGCTGCTGACCCTCGGCGACTACCCGCCGCACGCCCTGATCGGCGGTCCCTCCGGCACCGGCAAGACCAACCTGATCTTCGCCTGGATCGGTGCGCTGGCCTCCCGCTACTCCCCGTCCGAGCTGGAGTTCTACCTGCTGGACTTCAAGGAGGGGGTGTCCTTCGCCCGGTTCGCGCAGGGGCGGCGGGATCCGAGCTGGCTGCCGCACATGCGGCTGGTCGGGATCAACGTCAACACCGACCGGGAGTTCGGCCTGGCCCTGCTGCGCTTCCTCGCCGAGGAGCTGCGCCGTCGGGCCGACGCGGCCAAGCAGCACGAGGTCACCAAGCTCTCCGAGCTGCGGGCGGTCGACCCGGAGGGGCACTGGCCCCGGATCGTCGCGGTGGTCGACGAGTTCCAGATGCTGCTCGCCGGCCGGGACGTGGTCGCCCGGGAGGCCGCCGACCTGCTGGAGGACCTGGCCCGGCGGGGCCGCTCGCAGGGCATCCACCTGGTGCTCGCCTCGCAGGACGTCCGCGGCATCGAGGCGCTGTGGGGCCGTCCGGCGCTGGTCGCCCAGTTCACCCTCCGGATCGCGCTGCCGAAGGCGCTGCGGATCCTCGCCGAGCGCAACGACGCCGCCCAGTCCCTCCCCCGGCACCACGCGGTGATCAACGCGGAGTCCGGCATGGCGGAGGGCAACCAGGTGGCCCGCATCCCGTCGGCCAGCGAGTGGGAGACCTGGAGCGAACTCCAGCACCGGCTGTGGCGGATGCGCCCGCCGGACGCCGCCCCGGCCCGCCTCTTCGACGGCGACGCGATCCCGCAGCTCGCCGACGCGCCCGACTACCGCGCCCTGACGCCCGCCCGGCAGCCGGGCGGACCGCGCGGGCCGGTCGCCCTGCTCGGAGAGATCATCGACGTGCAGGCCCGGTCGGCGGCGCTGCGGCTGCCCCGGGCACCCGGCCGCAACCTGGCGGTGCTCGGCACCCGGGTCGACGAGGCGTGCGCGGTGCTCGACGCGGTCGGCCGGTCGCTGGCCCGCCAGCACGAGCCCGGCTCGGCCCGCTTCTCCATCGCCTGTCTCGACCCGGACGCCGACCACGCCGCCCGCGCCCTCTACTCCGACCTCGCCGACGACGCCGCCTGGTACGACGAGGAGACCGTGCCGGAGCTGGTCGCCGAGACGGCCGAGGCGCTGGCCGCACCGGGCACCCCGGCCACCCCGCACTACCTGCTGCTCTACGCGGTCGACGCGGCGGCGGGTCGGCTGGGCGCGCGGGTCGGCCGACGGACCGGATTGGAGCACCTGCGGCAGATCCTGCACGACGGGCCGGAACGGCGTACCCACGTGCTGGCCTGGTGGCGGGGCGTCGCCCGGATGCGCATCGACCTGGGTGGGCCGGCGTCGCGGACCGACCAGATCGGGGCGTGGGTGGCCCTGGACGTGCAGGGCGGCGAGTTGGGCTCGTCGCTCTACCCGGGCAGCGGTGGCCCGGACTGGTACCCACGCCCGTGGCGGGGACTCTTCTTCGACCGGGCGGTGCACCGCACCGGGCAGACGATCATCCCCTATGGACTCCCCCGATGAACGAACCGGTCACCAGTGAGTCGTACGCCGCCCATCTCCGCCGGCTGGCGGAGCTGACCGCGCGGGCGGCGACGCAGCGCGCCGAGGCGGTGGCCTGGCACGAGCGGCAGTGCGCCGCCGCCGAACAGGCCGTGCGGGAGGCCGCCGAGCAGCTCCGGCGGGCCGAGGCGGAGGTCGCCGAGGCGACCGAACTGGTGGAGCGGGTGGACGCCGAGGCGGCCCATCTGTGGCAGGTTCTGCGCGGCCGGGTGGGCGCCGGGGCCCGTCGCCTCGGTGACCCGCCGGGGCCGGCACGGGGTGCCTCGGGCGATCCGGTGGTGCTGCTGGAGCGGGCGCGCGAACTGCTGGACCGCACCCGGCAGCCGGGTGACCTGCCCGGGTCGGTGAACCCGCTGCTGGCGCTCTGCGGGGTGTTCGGCGCGGTGGTGGCATACGCGGTGGGGACCGGGGCGCGGGCGCTGGGTGAGCGGTACGGTGGCGACCTGGCGGTGGGGATGCCGGTGATCGCGTTGGTGGTCTCGCTGCTCGGGCCGCTGATCGGGCTGGGGCCGGCGAAACTGCTCGCCGACCGGCGGCACGCCCTGCTCGGCCCCCGCCCGATGACGATCGTGATCGCCGCCGGTCTGGTCACCACCGTGCTCCTGCTCGCACTCCCCCGCTGACGGTTCCGCCCGCCACCGCCGCCCGTTGCTGTCGATCAAGAAGTTGGCGTCAGGAGTCGGCCGTACACCGACGCGAACCTCTTGATCAACGCGACGAGGGGGTGGGGGTGGGGGTGGGGACCAGGATGGCTTCGCGGAGCAGGCGGCGGGTGAGGACGAGGCGGTCGGCGTCGTCGTCGAGGCCGGGCAGGTCGCCGACCCGCCCTACGGCGCCGGTGAGCAGTGCCCGTACCGCCTCGGCGCACTGCGCCGGCAGCGAGACGGTGCGGTCGAAGACACGCAGCGCGACCCGCTCGGGGCCCTCGGGGACGAGCTGCCAGCGCAGTCCGGGCCGGACGGTGAGGGTGCTCTCGACGGTCAGCTCGCGGATCGCGGCGGCCTGGGCCAGCGGGCGGATCGGCGCGGGGCGCGCGGCGGGCCAGGCCCGCTGCCGCAGCCGGCCGGCGACCGCCGCCGGGTCGGCGCGCAGCAGCCAGTCCCGCAGCGCCTCGACCGTCTCGGTCAGTTCGGGTTCGATCGCGTCGGGGTCGGCCACGTCGACGCCGAACGGGAGGGTGGCGCGCAGGCGCGGGTCCTCGGCGGCGAGGGCGAGCAGTTCCTCGACCATCGCGTAACGGGTGAGCGCCCGGACGCCGATGGTCAGGTGCAGCGAGCTGGACTCCTGCGCCTGGGCGCTGTGCAGCCAGCCCCGGGGCAGGTAGAGCGCGTCACCGGGGGCGAGCACCACGTCCAGCGCGGCGGCCCCCTCGGCGGTGGCCGTGACCTCGTCGGCCCGGCCGCCCCACGGCTGCCGTTCGAGCGGGTCGGGCAGCACCGGCGGGTGGATCCGCCAGCGCTTGCGCCCGTCCACCTGGAGCACGAAGACGTCGTGGGTGTCGTAGTGGGTGGCGAAGCCCTGGTTGCCCGGCGGGGTGAGGTAGGCGTTGACCTGCAACGGCTGGCCGACGGCGAGGCCGAGGTCGCGGGCGAGGTCGATCAGCGCCGGCCAGGTGCGGTGCAGCCCCTGGAGGACCAGGGTGGCGCCGTCGGCGTACTGCTCGAGGACCCGTTCGTCGAGGACCTGGTCGCCGATCTCGGCACCGGCCCCGCCACCGCCGGTCCACCGCGCCGCCGGCACGAGCTGCCCGTCGCGGGCGATCCGGAGGAACGGGGTACGCAGCCCGCGCCGGCTGAGCAGTTCGTCGGCGTCGGCGGGGCTGAACAGGTCGGTGAAGCCGGCCGGGTTGGGCAGTTCGTCGGCGCGGGACAGCAGCGGGATACGTCCCCAGTGGGCGGCGGCGAACTTCGCCGGCTCGACGGCCACGCAGCGGGCGAGCGCCGCGAGGGCGGCGGACGGCACCGCCGGGCGGCCGTGGCCGCCCGGCGGGTCGATGATCGTCACCGCGGTTACCGGGCGCCGCCGTCGGCGCCACCGTCCTGCTGACCCGGCGTGGCACCGCCGTCCGCCGGACCCTCCGCACCGCCGTCCGCGCCACCGTCCTGCCTGCCGGGGGTGGCACCGCCGTCCGCCGGACCCTCCGCGCCACCGTCGGCGCCACCGTCCTGCTTGCCGGGGGTCGCGCCGCCGTCGGCCGGACCCTCCGCACCGCCGTCCG
Source organism: Micromonospora sp. NPDC050187 (assembly GCF_044459745.1). Classification (NCBI taxonomy): domain Bacteria; kingdom Bacillati; phylum Actinomycetota; class Actinomycetes; order Micromonosporales; family Micromonosporaceae; genus Micromonospora; species Micromonospora sp. NPDC050187. The sequence goes on along the minus strand of NZ_JBITJH010000004.1, from coordinate 101,313 downwards.
CGCCACCGTCCTGCCTGCCGGGGGTGGCACCGCCGTCGGCCGGACCCTCCTGGCCGCCGCCGCCGGTCGTGGTGATGTCGTCGTCGTTCAGTGCCATCGGTGCTCCCTCGGGATGTGCCGCCCCCCGTCGTGGGTCGGGGGTTCGTCGTGCAGCCGGTGGTACCCGCCGCGCGATCTTCTCTAACCACACGGTAGGCGGCACCTTCCGGGCATACCGGCGGTTCCGGACAACCGGCGGCCATCCGGTGGACGGAAAGACCCTGCCCGGCGGCCCGGGTGGTCACCTCGCCCGTCGATCATGGACTTCGGGCACCGCCCCAACCCGCACATCCGCCACAAGTAGTGGCGCCGCGACTCCATGATCGACGACGTGGGATCCCGGATCGGAACGACCGACGGCCCGCCGGGGTCGGCGGGCCGTCGGTCGGTCGAGGTCGCTCAGGGAATCATCCGGGCCAGGTCGCGCGGCATGGTGGCGCGCACGTCGTCCCACTCGCCCTGGGTGACGTGCCGGCGCAGGGTGTCCAGCACCACCTGCACGACCTGTTCCGGGCCACCGTCCGTCTCGTACGGGAAGCCCCGCCGGACCTCGTAGAGGAAGTCGTCCCGGTTCAGTTTCACCGGCACGTTCGACGGATCCCAGCCGTCGAAGTAGACCCCCCGGACCAGCACCGGCAACTGCGCGGAGAACTCCACGCTCTCCTGCACCGGCATCCGGTCGCGCAGCAGGTGCAGCACCGTGCGCAGCGCCGCGAAGGACTGGTTGCGGCGGTCCTTCGACCAGCCGTAGGCCTGCTCGATGTCCTTGAGGATCAGATTGGTCTTGTCCAGCGATGACTCGAACACCGAGTTCGGTTCGTTAGCCATGTGCCCACCCCCGTCCGTCGGTCTCCCACCGTCGATGGTCGTCGCGTCGCGGCGGCGCGGCCGGACCCCGCCACTGCCGGGCCGGACCGACCCGGTGCGGCCGGGCCGCGCACCTGGACGGGTGCGTTCGCGTTCCGGCCACGTGCACCACACGCCGGTGGTCCGGTACGACCCGAACCGTCACCTCGGCCACCCCCGTCCCCGCGTCGTCGCGACGTGCGCGGCGGTAACCGCACACCAACGCCACCATCGCCGGGGGCCGGGTGAGCCGGCGTCATCCCGACCGGGTGAATCACGTCCCGGGTCCGGCCTTCGGCCGGCGAGGCGGCGGAGGTCGGTCGACGTCGAGCAGCCCGGCCAGCGTGGCCGCGTTGGTCTGCGCGAAATCGCGGAAGCAGTTGTTCATGAGCACGTGCGTACGCTCGGCCCCACCGGCCAACTCCCGCAGCTTCGGCGCCCACGCGCGCAGTTCCCGGTCGGTGTAGTGGTAGCCGAACTTCTCGTGGATGTCCCGGCTGGTCCACCTGTCACTGTGGCCGTGGAACCGGACCACGGCCAGGTCGGTGGTGGCCGCCAGCACCGGCGGAACCGACGAGCGGTGTCCCTGGGGCATGTCCACGCAGACGTACGTCAGCCGGTGCCGACGGAGGAAGTCGAGGGTCTCGTCGGCGTTGTCGCCGGCGAACCAGGAGGCGTGCCGGAACTCGAAGGCCGGCAGCAGCGGAGCACACCGCCGCGCCACCTCCAGCAGGTACTGCTTGTTCTCCCGCCGGAGGGTGAACCAGGGCGGGAACTGGAACAGCAGCGCGCCGAGCTTGCCTGCGGCGACCAGCGGGTCCAGGGCGGTGAGGAACCGGCTCCAGACCTCCTCGTACGTCTGGGCCGGCAGGTCGCCGGGGTAGAGGTTCCGCTTCTCCGTCTCCGGGCGCAGATCCCGGTGCAGGGCGGCCACCCTGGTCGGGTGTCCGGTGAGGAGGCTGAACGCCTTGACGTTGAAGACGAACCCGGGCGGGGTGCGCTCGGCCCAGAGCCGGGCCGTCCGCTCGGCCGGGGGCGCGTAGTAGGTGGCGTCCACCTCGACCAGGGGGAACCGGCTGGCGTAGTGGGCCAGGCGCTTCTCCGGGGTGTCCGCGTCGGGCGGATACCACCCCGACTCGAGCAGGGTGGCGTCGGTCCAGGAGGCGGTGCCGACCAGGATCGGGCCGACGGCGGTCAACTCCACCGCCCCGGCGGTGCGACCGGGGCGGTGGATGGCGTACCGGAAGTCAGGCGGCCCGCCGTTCCCGGGACTGCTTGCAGGTGACGCAGGTGGTGGCGGAGGGGAAGATCTCCAGCCGTTCGACCGGGATCGGGTCGGAGCAGCCCTCGCAGTGGCCGTACGTACCCTCCGCCAGACGGGCCAGGGCGTGCTCGAACTGGGCCCGCCGGTCGAGGATGGTCCGCAGCAGGGACTGCGCGGTGTCCCGTTCGGCCGTCTTGGTGCCGCTGTCGGCCTGGTCGTCGCCGGCGGTGTCACCGACCTCCACCAGCCGGAGCACCTGGCTCTCCTGCATCGCCTGCTCGTACTCGCCGGAGAGTTCGTCGTAGCGGGCCTGCAGGGCGAGGCGGATCCGGTCGATCTCCTCCTGGGAGCGCCCCGTACCGACCGTGTCGTGGACGAGCATCGCTGTCTGCCTTTCCTCGGGCTCGATTGGACCCCGGGTAGCCGGGCATACACCCGGCGATGGTCCGCTTGTGAGCCGGGCGAATACCCACGCCCACCGGTGATCAAACCGGCGACTTTTCCGGCGTCGGCTTCCCCGGCCCGTGCGACGGCCGAAGCGTTCCCCGCCGGCTCCCTGTCCCGGCTGCCCCGCCGCGACGGCCCCTGTCCCGGACGGCCCCGCCGTGACGCTTCACCCCACCGGCGCGGCCTCGACCAGCGCCGGATGCCGGGGGTCGTCGACGCGGACCACCACGTCGGCGAAGGACTCCGGGGAGACCTCCTCGGCGTAACGGGCGAAGGCGGGCAGGATCCACGCCTGCTCCGGGTCGGTGCGGCGGCGCAGCGCGGCCGGCGAGAGCACCAGGTGGACGGTGAGGTCGAAGGGCAACCCGCCGCCGAGCAGCAGCGGGCCGCTGACCAGGACCACCCCGCCGGGTGGGAGACGCACGTACCCCGCCCGGCTGGCCCGGTCTGTGCCGGCGTCCCAGAGGGACGGCAGCAGACGGCCGGTGCCGTCCGGACCGGCCGGGTCCAGCACCTCGCGGCGCAGCCCCACCTCGTCGAACCAGCCGAGGTAGTACGTGTCGGGGTTGGTTCGGCCGTGTTCCAGGCGGACCGAGGCCGGCCGGAGGAAATCGGCGGTGCGGACGTGCAGCACCGGGCGACCGGCGGCGCGCAGCGGTTCGATCAACGCTTCGGCCAGGGCGCCCGGGTCGGCGGCGGGCGGGCCGTCCACCGCGACCCGCAACCGTCCGGCGACCGGGGTGCCGACCATCCGGTCGGCCAACGCGACGACGAGCCGTTCGGGCGAGATGGGTCGGATCCGCATCGGCCCATGGTGCCGGACCGGGTCGGGGCACACCCACGGACCGCGCGACGGGGCCGGCCGGCGTCGGTCACCACCGCCGATCGGACCGCGTCGGCCGATGCGGTCCGAAGCAGGCCGAGGGCGCCAGGGACATCGGTCGGCCGGTGCGGACGGCGGTCAGCCGGTGCGGTCGACGGTGACCCGGGCGTCGTCGGCGAGCCGGTAGCCGACACCGTAGACCGTGGTGACCAGGGGAACGTCCACGCCGACCTTGCCGCGCAGCCGCCGGACGTGCACGTCGACGGTGCGCACCCCGGCGTGCTCGTACCCCCAGACGGCATTGAGCAGTTGCAGCCGGGTGAAGACCCGGCGGGGATGGGCGACCAGGTGCAGCAGCAGGTCGAACTCGAGCCGGGTCAGCGGCAGCGGTTCCCCGTCGCGCAGCACCGACCGGGAGGCGGCGAGGATGTGCAGCGCCGGCACGGTCGGTGCGGCCGGCGGGCGGGACGACGACCGGCCGGCCGGAACGGGATCCGGCCGCCGCTCCGGCGCGGGGCCGGTGGTGACGATCCCCTCCCCCCGCTCCAGCAGCTCCCGGGCCGCCTCGAGCAGCCGGCGGGCAGGCGGGGTCAGCGCCTCCTCGGAGGCCAGCGGGATGGACAGGGTCACGGTGAGGACCGGGGCCGCTGTGCTGGAGGGACGACGTTGGCCGGCGGGAGGGCGACCGGGGACCACGGGCTGGGACGTATGCCATCCGGCGCGCGACGAGGCGGGGCTGACCGACATGGTCCTCCTTGGCTGGTCCAGTGTCTCCCCACGGCCCGGGAACGCTCTTGTGATCGATATTTCCCGGTCCCTGTACGAGAATCAAGGGCGGCCGTGTTGCTGGAATGTGACAATCAACGAACGCATCGGAGCCGACCGCTCGCTCTGCGTACGGCGCTTGATGATTACAGCAGAAGCACCGGGATGAGCCGATGCGGGGGTACCTCGTGGCTTTCACATCCTTCTGACGGCGCTTGGGGGAGATCCGGCCCGCCCGGAAGGGCTCAGTGGTCACGGTCGATGAGCACCGGGGCGTCGTCGGCGAGGCGGTAACCGACCCCGTGCACGGTGGTCACCAGCGGGACGTCGTCGCCGACCTTGGCACGCAGGCGGCGGACGTGCACGTCCACCGTTCGGGTGACGGAGTGTTCGTGGCCCCAGACACCAGCCAGCAGTTGCCGCCGGGTGAAGACCCGGCGCGGGTGCTCGGCGAGGAAGAGCAGCAGGTCGAACTCGATGCGGGTCAGGCCGAGCAGCCGGGAGCCCCGGCGCGCGTTCCGCGCGGCGACCGAGAGGACCAGGGTGTCCGGCCCGAACGGGCGGGGTCGGGGCGCCGGTTCCGGACGGGACGCCACGACGGCGGGGGCGGCCGGCGCCGGACGGTCCGCGTCGTGCACCCGCAGGACCCCCTCGCCGGTGGCGGCCAGTTCGTTGAGGAGTTCGACCAGTCGGGGGGTCACCGCACCGGGTGCGACGTCGACGGTGATGGTCACGACCGGCGTCGCCCGGGGTCGCGGCGGTGCGACCAGGCGTGGCGCCGGATACGGATGCGCGGACGTGGCGAAGACGGACATGCTGCCTCCCGGTTCGGGGTGCCGCGCGACGCGCCGGGGTCGGCGGTCAGGACGGCGTGGGTCGGACTGCCACCGGCGCGACGGATGACGCCGGGGAACGCAGGACGGTCGGGCCGAGCGTGGGTAGCCCGGCGATGGACCAGGCGGCGAAGCCGCCGACGACGTCGGTGGCGCGGTGCAGGCCGATCTCCTGCAACGCGGCCGCGGCCAACGACGAGGTGTAGCCCTCCTGGCAGAGGACGACGACCCGCAGGTCGTAGTCGACGACCTGCGGCAGCCGCGCGGCGCACCGCGGGTCGAAGCGCCACTCGAGGACGTTGCGTTCGACGGCCAGCGCGCCCGGGACGGTGCCGTGCGCGGCCCGCTGGGCGGCCGGCCGGATATCGACCAGCAGCGCGCCGCGCCGGTGGGCCAGGTGGGCCCGCTCCGGGTCGAGCCGGTGCAGCCGCGTCCGGGCGTCGGCGAGGATCTGGTCGATCCCCCGGGAACCCGGGGGCGCGGGGACGGACGGGCCGGCGGGCACGATGGCGGCTGGTCCGGCAGGCACGGTGGTGGACGGGCCGGGACGCGTCGTGGCGGACGGGCCGGGGGGACAGGAACGGGTCAGGTGCATCGTGGGTCCTCCGGTACGGGGGTCGCGGACGCCGGGGCGGACGACGGGGCGGACGACGGGGCTCAGGGCCTTACCAGGCGACGCCGGCAAGGGCGACCTCGGCGACCCGGAGTCGGCCGTCGGTGAGGTGGTAGCGGGTCATCCGGTGCAGGGCGGGGCGGTAGACGTGCAGGCTCACCGCCGGCTGGTCGCCCCGGTTGGTCACCCGGTGCACGTGTCGCGGACCGAACCGGCGGCCGCTGCCCGCGGTGAGCGGATCGGCGCGCAACCTCCCACCGGAGACGACCTCCTCGGTCAACGTGCCGACGGCCACCAGGAGTGCGCCGGCGGAACCGCCGTGGTCGTGCAGGTCGGTGCCCTGCCCGGGGAGCCAGGTGAGCAGCCAGACCTCGTGGTCCGGCCCGGACGCCAGCCGGGTGTACCACCGCTCGACCGGATCGAACCGGACCGGCGGTCGCGACGCGGCGTGCCGCCGGGCGACGGCGAGCAGGTCCGGTTCGTACGGATGGTCCATGGCGGGTCCTCGTGACGCTCGGCGACGGAAGTGGACCCAGGATAACCGCTAAAACCTAGCGGATTAGTATGCTTTCCCAAGTGTTGGGACACTGGTCGCGGGGGGCTGAGGTGTTTGCAGGGGTCCCCTGCTCGACAAGAAGCGGTAACAGGGGACCCCTGCTACCACCGCACCCCGTCGAGGTCAGCGTTGGACCGGCGGCTCCACCCGGTAGCCGGGCACCGAGGGCCAACGGACGGTGACCAGCACCGACTCCCGCTCGGCGTACCAGGAATGGTCGACGCCCCGCCCCCAGAGCACGTAGTCACCGGGCTCGGCCAGCCGGACCGTCCGATCCGGCAACTCCACTCGGAACGCTCCGCTGACCAGCACCAGCAGGGCGGTACGGCACTCGTCGGTCGCCCACCGGGACCGGCTCTCCCCCGCCGCGTGCACCCCCCACTTGACCTCCACGTCGGTGCTGTGGCGCGGATCCCCGGCGGGCATGAAGTGGCCCAGCAGCCAGCCGCCGTTCCCGGCCCCGTCCACCCCCGCGTTGCCCACGTACACGCTCTCGTCCATGTCCTCCCCGTCCGTCGAGCGCAGCAGGTTAACAGCCCGGCGTGACTAGGCTGGCGGGGTGACCGACGAACTCGACGACGAGACCCTCGCCTTCGCCCACCGGATGTTCGACCTGGCTCGGGGCGGCGCCACCGGGGAGTTGGCCGGACAGGTCGACGCCGGGTTGCCGGTCAACCTGACCAACGACAAGGGCGACACGCTGCTCATCCTGGCCGCGTACCACGCCCACCCGGAGACGGTGGCCGCCCTGCTGGCCCGGGGCGCCGACCACGGCCGTACCAACGACCGGGGGCAGACCGCGCTCGCCGCCGCCGCGTTCCGGAAGAACGCCCCGGCCGTCCGGGCGCTGCTCGACGCGGGCGCGGACCCGGACCACGGCAGCCCCTCGGCGGCGGAGATCGCCCGCTTCTTCGACCTGCCGGAGATGCTGGCGCTGCTCGGTCGCGGGTGAACCGCCGCGACAGCGGCACGGCGGGGCGCCTACCCGGTATACAGGAGACCGTGGAGGATCCCCTGCCCGAACAGATGCGCGTCGCCGCCGGGGCGCTGCTGGCCGCCCTCGACGGCCCGACCCGCGCCCACGTCACCCACCCCTTCGACGACGACGCCCGCCGCCGCCTGGAGTACCGGCCGCGGCCCCGGGCCGGGGTCTGCCTGGCCGACCTGGACCGGACCGGCCGCAAGGCCACCCACCGCCTGCTCGCCACCGCGCTGAGCCCGCACGCGTACGCCCAGGCCATGGCGATCATGGCTCTGGAGGAGGTGCTCGACCGGGCGGAGGGATGGCGCCGGGGCCGGCACAGCGACGACTACTGGGTGGCCGTCTTCGGCGACCCGGCGCGCGACGACCGGTGGTCCTGGCGGGTGGAGGGACACCATCTGTCGGTCGGCATGACCGTGGTGGACGACCAGGTCGCCGCCGCGCCGGTCTTCCTCGGCGCGAACCCCGCCGCCGTCCGACATGCCGGACGTACGATCTCCCGGCCCCTCGCCGCCGAGGAGGACCTGGCGCGGGCCCTGCTGGACGCGATGGGCGCGCCCGCCCGCGCCGCCGCGATCGTGGACGAGCACGCCCCCGACGACATCATCAGCGCCACCCGCCCGACCGCGCCCGGACGCATCGACCCGCTCGGCGTGCCCGCCGGTCGGCTCGGGCCGACCGGACGGGCGCTGCTCGACCAACTGGTCGCCCGCTACCTGGACCGGCTCCCGCCGGAGCTGGCCGCCCGGGAGGCCCGCCGGCTCGACGGCGGGGAGCTGCACTTCGCCTGGGCCGGCCCGACCGGCCCCGGGCACCGCCACTACTACCGCGTACAGGGCGACGACCTGCTGATCGAGTACGACAACACCACCGCCGACGGCAACCACGCGCACACCGTGCTGCGCCGCCCGTCGGCCGACTTCGGCGCGGACCTGCTCGCCGCCCACCACGCCGAGGCCCACCCCCGCACCGGCTGAGCCGGGCGGGGCGCTCAGTCCGGTTTGACCGCCTCGATCAGGAAGCGTCGGGCATGGGCGACGAACGCCCCCTCGGCCTCGATCCGCTCGTGCAGGCGACGCAGCTGCGGGCGGTACCGGTCCACGGTGAAGTCCGGGACCGTCCAGACCACCTTGCGCAAAAAGTAGACCACCGCCGCGATGTCGTGGAAGACCGTCCGCAGGGTGGCCGTCCGCAGGTCGACCACGCGCAGCCCGGCGGCCCCGGCCGCCGCGGCCGCACCCTCCGGTCGTTGGGTCTCCCGCAGCGGACGGGGGCCCACGAGCGCCTCGGACAGTTCCCGGACCGTGCCGGCGCCGATCTGCTGGGAGAGGTACCGTCCGCCGGGGCGCAGCACCCGGGCCACCTCCGGCCACCAGGTGTGCACCGGGTGCCGGCTGGTCACCAGGTCGAACGCGGCGTCCCGGAAGGGCAGCGGCGGCCGGTCGGCGACGGCGACCACGGTCGCGCCCAGGCCGCGCAACGTGCGGCGGGCGACCTCGACGTTCGGCGGCCACGCCTCGGCGGCGACCAGCAGGCGGGGCGGGCGGGGGATCCCGGCGAGCACCTCACCGCCGCCGGTGTCCAGGTCGAGTGCGGCCCCGGCGCCCGCCATCCGGTCGGCCAGCAGGCCGGCGTAGCCCCAGGGGGCGCGTTCCTCGCTGGCCCGGCCGTGCAGCCAGGAGAAGTCCCATCCCTCGACGGGGACGGCGGCCCCCTCGGTCACCAGCTCGTCGAAGTCGGTGGTGGACACCCGGGCAGTCTCGGCCATCCGGGTGTGTCCCGACAACGGGTTTCCGCACCCCGGCGTGGTGGAGGGTGCTCAGTTGACCGGACGGGCGGCGGGGCGAGTGATCTCCACGGTGGACCCGGTCACGGCGCCGAGCGACTCCAGACCGCCCGCCTCGACGCGACCACGGTCGAAGACCCGCACCAGGTGCGCGCCGAGGGTCACCCCGACCGCGCCCACTCCGAGCGCGAACACCTCGGTGACGAACAGCGCGGCGGAGGCCCCGCGCTGTGCCGCGTCGGCCCGGACCAGGCAGGTCACCACGAAGATCGCCGCCATCGCGACGTTGACCACGTTGAAGCTGATCGCGGCGCGCCGGGTGCGACCGGCCGGCACGTCCCACAGGTCGACCATCCCGGCGACCCCGGCCATCGCGGCGGCGACCAGCCCCGCCACCGACGTCCAGTAGCCCACCTCGCCGAGGAAGGCCGGCCCGCCGACGAGGTCGAACAGGTCGAAGAGGGTCGCGCAGACGAAGAGTCCGAACGGGAACGTCACCAGCATGGGTTGGATCGGGTGGCCGTGCACCCGCAGTCGGCTCTGCATGTCCCCTCCCCCGGCTCGGCTGCGACCCCGGGTTGCTACCCGGGGCGCCGCACGACGAAACGGTCAGGCCCCCCGGGACCGGGAGACGGTGACCACCAGCCGCTCGGCGACCTCCCGTAACGGGATGGAGAGCGCCGAGGCGGCGCTGCGCAGCACCTGGAGTGCCTCCGGCGCGGGACAGCCCCGCTGGGTCATGATGACACCGATGGCCTGCCCGACCACACCCTCCTGGAGGAGAGTTTCGTCGATCTCGTCGGCCAGTGCCGTCCGCTTCGCCCGGCCGCGTACCCCGGCCAGCAGCAACCCGGCGTGCTCGGCCAGGAGCATGGCGGTGAGCTGACGTCGTGCGGTCAACGCGTCCGGCGTGTCGGCGTACAGGTTGATCGCGCCGATGACGTGGTCGTCGACGTCCACCGGCGCGGCGAGCACCCCCCGGACGCCGAGGGACCGGGCCCGCGCCGACCAGGACGGCCAGCGCTCCTCCGTCAAGAGATCGGCGGAGAGGACCATCTCCCGGCGGTGGATGGCGCTCATCGCCGGGGACTCGGGGCCGTGTCCGAGGTCGTCCAGCTCGGCCAGGCTCGGGTCCGAGGCGGCCACGCCGGCCGGTTCACCGGCCCGCAGCGCGGTGAACCCGCACCAGGTAACCCCCGGCACCGCGTCCCGGGCGACCGTGACCAGCCGGTTCAGCGCCTCGTCGAAGTCGGTGGTGTCGAGCAGGGCGGCGGTCAGTTCGCGCAGCAGTGCCGCGGTCTCCAACACGCCCAGGTTCTCCTCGACCGGTTCGTGCGTCTCCAGGTTCACCGGGGCGAAGCCTCCGTCGCCACCGCGCCGGACGCGGCTCCCCGCACCGCCAGCATCCTCATGTTTCCTCGTCTCCCGACTCGACGGACCCGCCCTACTACCCCGGGGAACCCGCCCCGAAACGGGGTGAAGCGGGCCCCTCCCGGCAGCGGGTACGCGCCGGGAGGGGCCCTGGGGTCAGCGGGAACCGCTGCTCAGCCGCCGTCCCACCGAGGCGATCAGCCGGTCCAGCTCGGAGCCGAACGGGTTGTCGTGCACGAGGTAGGTCCAGGTGGCGCTGGGCCGGACGAGCTGTCCGCCGTCCGCCTCCCAGTCCTCGTCGAACTCGTCCTCGGTGAAGGTCGCGATGGTCCGCGCCTCGATCTCGGGGATCAGCGCGTTGAAGGCCGGCACGGCGGCCCGGTGGAACTCGTCGAGCGGGTCCAGCCGCCCCAGCGCCCGCAGGTGCACGCCCTCGCGGACCTCGGAGAGCTCGGCGAGGTGCTCCGCCCAGAGCCGGTCGGTGTGGTACAGGGCGATCGACCGGGCGACCCGGGTGAGCAGGTCCTCGTCCATCTCGCCGGCCTTCTCCGGCACCCGGTCCAGCAGCATCAGCGCGGCGACCTCGCTGGTCAGCAGCCGCTCGCGCCGCTCGGCGAGCGCCTTGCGCTGCTGCTCGATCACCACGCTGTACCGCCAGGTGTTGCGGTGGATCTCGTGGTTGACGCCCTCGGCGACCCGCTGGGCGTGCTCCACCGCGTAGTCGACCTGGGTGTCGGTGACCAGACCGTCGGCGTTCATCCGGGGCGACGCCGGGACGCTGTCGCCGGCGTGCCGGACGACCAGGTCGTCCTCCAGGCTGACGAAGAAGACCGACCCGCCCGGGTCGCCCTGCCGGCCGGCCCGGCCCCGGAGCTGGTCGTCGACCCGGCGGCTGTCGTGCCGGCCGCTGCCCATGACGTAGAGACCGCCCAGCTCGGCGACCCGCTCCCGGTCGGACTGGTCGCTGCCGCCGAGGCGGATGTCGACACCCCGGCCGGCCATCTGGGTGGAGACGGTGACCGCGCCGTACGCGCCGGCCTCGGCGATGATCGCCGCCTCCTCGTCGTCGTTCTTGGCGTTGAGCACCACGCACGGCACGCCGGCCGCGTTGAGCCCGGCGGCGAGCTGCTCGGACTCCTTGACGTCCAGGGTGCCGACCAGCACCGGCCGTCCCGCCTCATGGCAGCGCCGGATCTCGTCGATCAGCGCCTCCTCCTTCTCCGCCCGGGTCGCGTAGATCCGGTCCGGTTCGTCCTCGCGCACGCACGGGGTGTTCGAGGGAATCACCGCGACCTCGAGGGAGAAGAACTCGCGGAGCTGGTCGCCGACCAGCACGGCGGTGGCGGTCATCCCGCAGACCTTCGGGTAGAGGCCGATGAACCCCTGCACGGTGACCGTGCCGAGCACCTCGCCCTCGGCCGTGGCGTCCAGCCCCTCCTTCGCCTCCACCGCCGCCTGGAGCCCGTCGGGCCAGCGGCGACGCTGGGCGACCCGGCCGCGCATCTCGTCGATCAGCTCGACCGTGCCGTCGCGGACGATGTAGTCGACGTCCCGGTGCAGCAGGGCGTGCGCGTGCAGCGCCACGTTCACCGCGGACAGCTGCGCGACGTTCTCCTCGGCGTAGAGGTCGATCTCGCCCAGCCGGGCCTCCACTGCGGCCAGGCCGGCGCTGGTGAAGGCGGCGCTGCGGCCGTCGTCGGCGACCGTGTAGTGCTTGCCCCGGCGCAGGCCGCGCACGATCGCCGCGGCGGTGTGCACCGGGTCCTGCTCGCCGGGTACGGCGCCGGCGAGCACCATCGGCACCCGGGCCTCGTCGATCAGGATCGAGTCGGCCTCGTCCACGATCGCGGTGCGCAGCGGCGGCTGCACCCGGTCGTCGATGTCCGTGACCAGCTGGTCACGCAGGTAGTCGAAGCCGGCCTCGCTGACCGAGACGTAGGTGACGTCCCGGGCGTACGCCTCCTGCCGTTCCTCACGGGTCGAGGCCTCGTTCACCCAGCCGACGGTCAGGCCGAGCAGGGTGTAGACCGGTTCCATCCACTGGGCGTCCCGGCGGGCCAGGTAGTCGTTGACGGTGAGCACGTGCACCGGGCCGTTGCCGAGCCGGACGTGGCCGTACGCGGCGACGGTCGCGGTGAGCGTCTTGCCCTCACCGGTCGCCATCTCGGCGACCTTGCCGGACAGCAGCGCCATCGCGCCGAGCAGCTGCACGTCGTACGGGCGCTGGTCGAGGCCCCGGCGGGCGGCCTCGCGGCCGATCGCGCAGATCTCGACGTACCCGGAGGCGGCTTGCGCGGCCTCGGTCAGCTCGCCGTCGTCGAGCGCGGCGAGCTCCTCCTCCCGCGCCTCGATCTGTGGCAGCAGTTTCTCCAACGGAGCCAGGTCAACCGTGCTGCCCGGACGCTGGAGGAAGCGCCGGAACCTGCTCTTCAACCGTTGCGACACACCCATGAGCGGCAACGGTACGCGACCCGGGCCGGCTCGTGCGGCCCGGTCGCCACGCCCGGCCCCGGAGTGTCGCCGCACCGACCCTCGGCGTGGAGATCGACGCTGGTCGTCGCCGGTGCCGGACGGCGCGCTCAGCTCACCAGGAGCTGGTGGGTGGCGAGCTCACGGTAGAGCGGGCTGCTGCCGGTCAGCTCGTCGTGGGTGCCGGCGGCGACCACCCGCCCACCGTCGAGGACCACGATCTGGTCGGCGTCGACCACCGTCGAGAGCCGGTGCGCCACGATCAGCAGGGTCCGCCGGACGGCGACCGCGTCGATCGCCCGGCGCAGGGCCGCCTCGTTGCGGGCGTCGAGGTTGCTGGTCGGCTCGTCCAGCAGCAGCACCGGCGGCCCGGCCAGCAGTGCCCGGGCGATGGCCAGCCGCTGCCGTTCCCCGCCGGAGAGCAGCACCCCACCCTCGCCCACCGGCACGTCCAGCCCCTCGTCGGTCCGGGTCACCAGGTGCTGGAGGTTGACCTCGTCCAGGACGGCGAGCAGCCGCTCGTCGGTGGCGTCCGCGGCAGTGAGCAGCAAATTCTGGCGCAGCGTGCCGGCGAGCACCGGGGCCTCCTGCTCGACGTAGCCGAGCCGGGACCGCAGCGCGTCGCGGGGCAGGTCACGCACGTCCACCCCGTCCAGCCGAAGGGTGCCGGCGCTGACCTCGTAGAAGCGCTCGACCAGCGCCAGCAGGGTGGACTTGCCGGCGCCGGAGGGGCCGACCAGGGCGGTCCGGGTCCCGGCGGGCACGGTGAAGCTGACCTCGTGCAGCACCGGCGGTCCGCCCGGGTAGCCGAAGCCGACCCGGTCGAACTCGATCGCCGCCGGAGCCGGTCGGCCGTTCCCACCAGCCGCCGGGCCGGGACCACCACCGGCGGCCGGAGCGGCCAGGACCGGTTCGGCCCGGCGGCGCGCGTCGGTGGCACCCTCGACCGGCACGGTGAGGATCTCCTCGATCCGCTGGAGCGCGCCGAGACCGGTCTGGAGCTGGGTGAACGCGCTGAGCGCCTGCCCCAGCGGCAGGACCAGGAAGAAGAGGAACATGATGAAGGCGACCAGGTCCCCGACGCTGAGCGCGCCGGCGGCCACCCGGGCCCCGCCGACCCCGAGCACCAGCAGGAACGCCCCCTGGATGGTGATCGAGCCGGCCGGGCCGACCACCGCCTGCACCCGGGCGACCCGCAGCCCCGCCGCGTACGCCTGCTCCGCGCTGGCCACGACGGTGCCGGTCTCCCGCTCCTCGGCCCGGCTGGCCCGGATGGTCCGGGCCGCGGAGATGGCCCGCTCGACGGCGGAGGTCATCTCGCCGATCCGTTCCTGGGCGGCGCGGGCCAGGTCGCGCACCCGCCGGGCCACGGTGAGGGCGAAGCCGAGCCCGAGCGCCACCCCGGCGAGGGTGACCCCGAACAGCAGCGGGTCCAGCAGGACCATCGCGACCGCCGCGCCGACCACGGTGACCACCCCGGTCACCAGCTCGAACAGGCCCGAGGTGACCACCGCCCGCAGCAGGGTGGTGTCCGCGCCGACCCGGGAGAGCAGGTCGCCGGTACGGCGCTGGTCGTACTCGGCGATCGGCAGCCGCAGCAGGTGGCCGGCGAGCCGGCGGCGGGTGGTGAGCACCAGCCCCTCGGCGGTGCGTTGCAGCAGGTAGTCGCGGAACCCGCTGAGCACCGCTCCGGCCACGAGCGCGGTGACGAGCACGCCGACCAGGGAACCGATCGGCCGGGACGCGGAGACCGCGTCGAGCAGCGCCCGGGTGAGCAGCGGCTGGGCGAGGGCCGACCCGGCACCGAGCAGCGACAACACCCCCACCACGACGAGGGTCCCCCGGTGGGTGCGCAGGTACGGCAGGAGGGCGGCGAGTCCGACACGCGGAGCGGCTCCGGTGGTCACCGGACCACGGTAGCCGCCACGCGCATCCGCCCCGCGCTGCCCTGCCCGGGTGGTTGCAGGGGACCCCTGCTCGGCAGAAAACGGTAGGAAGGGTCCCCTGCAACCACCTCAGCGCGCGCGGGATGCGGGATGCGGAGCGGGTGGGATGCCGGGCGGGGCGGATGGGGTGGGGCGGGGTGTCAGCAGGCCAGCACGACCTGGAGTTCCTGGCGGCGGCGTTCGGCCAGGTCGGTGAGGAGGGTCGGGGCCTCGTCGAAGGGGATCGTCGCCGAGACCAGGTGCTTGCGGATCAGGTCACCGTGGGATCGCAGCAGGTCGACCGTCTCGGCGGAGAGCCGCTCCCGGTCCCAGGTCGGGGCGAGTCCGCGCGGCACCCGACCGATCTGCGCGCAGCGCAGCGAGAGCCCGTTGTGGTGGAACTCCTCGCCGAGCCGCACCTCGTCCGCCCCGGCCTGGTAGAAGGCCAGGTCGACGACGGTGCCCTGGGGGCGCAGCAGGCGCAGCGCGAGGTGCAGCGCCCAGGCCTGTCCCCGGCACTGGAACACCACGTCCGCGCCCCGGTCCCCCGGGCCGTGCGCCCAGCGGGTCTTGAGCACCACCGCCGGGTCGTCGGCGTCCGGGTCGAGGGTCTCCAGGCCGAGCGCCTCGGCGACCCGCCGGCGCTGCGGGGTCGGGTCGAGCACCACCACGGAGGCGGCCCCGCTCCGCTGGGCGAACAGGGCGGTGAGCAGGGCCACCACGCCGCTGCCGACCACCGCGACCCGGCGGCCGGCCACCCCGTCACCGAGCGACCGGACGTCGGTGCCGTGCAGGTCGGCGGCGGCGTGCAGCAGGCCGTTGGCGCAGATCGGCCCCATGTGCGCCACGTAGACGCCGAGCAGCGGGTCGAGGTCGTCGGGGAGCGGGACGAACCGCTCGGCGACCGGGTCGGCCAGATGGCCGGTGCGGTGGCCGTACGTCATCGCACCGACGGTGCCGACCTCGACCGCCGGGGTGGCGCTCTCCACCACCCGACCGACCTGCATGTAGCCCAGCCGCTCCACCGGGTACGGGGTGCTCGCCCCGCCGGGCTGGAACAGGCCGAGGTCCGCGTTCCAGGTGACGTGCAGGTACGGGTTGGTGCCCTTGACGTAGCTCAGCTCGGTGCCGGCCGAGACGCCGCTGTAGAGCGTCTCGACCCGGAAGGTGCCGTCGCGCAGTTCGGCGGCGTCCTGCTCGACCAGTTCGACCCGCCCGGGGCCGCTGACCACCACGACCCTGTCACGCACCGACGGTCACCCCCATCCGGTCCGGCGCGGGCAGGGCCACCGGGCGTCCAGTGCGCGCGCTCTCGGCGACCGCGCAGGCCAGCCGCTGGGTGCCGAGCGCCTCGGCGTACGGGACCCGGACGTCGTCGCCGACGCCCCGGACCGCGTCGACGAAGGCCCGGTCGACGGCGGCTCGGGCCCCGTCGGGATCGGCCTCGAACCGGCGTTCCCCGTCGGCGTCGCACACCGTCAGGCCGTCCTCGGCCAAGGTCAGCGCCAGCCCGTCGGCGAGGATCTCCAGCCCGGCCCGGTGCTTCCAGCCCAGCACGCAGGCGGCGGTGAGGGTGCCGACCGCGCCGCTGGCGAAGCGCGCCGCCGCCACGGTGACCGAGTCGATGTCCGCCTCGTCGACCGGCGGCGGCGTGCCGTCGCCGTACGCGGTGACCTCGGTGACCTCACCGACCAGGACCCGGATCAGGTCGAGTACGTGCGCCGCCTGCTCGACGACCGGCCCGCCGGAGCGGTCACGCCGGGTCCACCAGGCCACCGGTGGCACCTTGTCCAGCCAGCTGCCGCTGACCATCCGGACCGGGCGGTCGGCGAGCAGTTCGCGGGCCTGTTCCACCACGTGCAGGTAGCGCCAGTGGTGGCCGACCGCGGTGAGCAGTCCACGCCGGGCGACCAGCTCGGCGATCCGCTCGGCGGTGTCCAGGTCGACCGCGACGGGTTTCTCGACGAACATCGGCACCCCGGCGTCGATCACCGCCTCCTCCACCGGCCCGTGGGCGAACGGCGGCACGCAGACGTACACCGCGTCGCATCCCGCGGCGAGCAGGTCCCCGACGTCGGGGAAGGCCCGGGCGCCGTACCGGCCGGCGAGGTCGCTCGCCGCCCCGTGGGCGACATCGGTCACCCCGACCAGTTCGACGTCCTCGAAGCCGCTGAGCACCCGGGCGTGCCGCTGCGCGACCCCGCCGGCACCCACCAGTCCCACCCGACACCCACCCATCCCGACCTCCCGCCGCGTGTCCCTGCCGCAGGGACTGCCCGGGTGCTCGGGGATACAAACGTTCACCCGGGGAAATCGGGACGGTTGGGCCCTCTGATCAAGATGGTGGCGGGAATGCGGTTAGTCGGCGGTCGGGATTGGGAAACTCGACGCCACGTCCCGCGCACGACCTTGAGCGGACGACATCGGATATGGGGGTGTGCCCGTGCGGGATACGCAAGCGGTGGTCTCACCGGTAGTCGAGGCATGGGCCACCTACCGGACCACCTCGGCGCAGGAGTGGACGGCGCAACGGCTCGTCCGCGCGAAGGGTGACTGCCGGGTCAGTGTGGTGCTGCCGGCCCGCAACGAGGAGGCCACCGTCGGCGCGATCGTGTCGACGATCCGGGAGCACCTGGTCGACCGGGTGTCGCTGGTCGACGAGTTGATCGTGGTGGACTCGCGGTCCACCGACCGGACCGCCCGGGTGGCCCGCGCCGCCGGGGCGGAGGTGGTCGGCCAGGACGAGATGACCCGGTCGTTGCCCCGGCTCACCGGCAAGGGGGACGCGCTCTGGGCGGGACTGGCCGCCGCGCGGGGGGACGTGGTGGCGTTCATCGACGCCGACCTGCGGGAGTTCCGCCCGCACTTCGTGACCGGGCTGCTCGGGCCGTTGCTCACCGACCCCGGCGTCGACTTCGTCAAGGGCTTCTACCACCGGCCGTTGGTCGGCCAGGCGAGCGTCGAGCCCGACGGGGGCGGCCGGGTCACCGAGCTGATGGCCCGCCCGCTGCTCAACCTCTTCTGGCCCGAGCTGGCCGGCTTCGTCCAGCCGCTGGCCGGGGAGTACGCCGGGCGGCGGGAGGTGCTGTCCCGGGTGCCGTTCGTCTCCGGCTACGGCGTGGAGACGGCCATGCTGATCGACCTGCTGGAGCTGGTCGGACTGGACGCGCTGGCCCAGGTGGACCTGGGCGAACGCAAACACCGCCACCAGGACACCGCCGCCCTCGGGCGGATGTCGGCGCAGATCATGCTCACCGTCTGGTCCCGGCTGCAACGACGCGGCTGGGCCAACCCCGACGCCCGGCCGGCCGACCTGCTCACCCAGTTCCGGCGGGGCGGCTCGGACACCCTGCCGAACCTCGACCGGGAGATCGTGGTCCACGACGTCTCGGTCGAGGAACGTCCGCCTCTGGCGGACCTGCGCCACCTCGTCCCCCGTCGCCGCGTGGCCGCGGCGTGACCGCCCGCCGAGCCGGCGCGCTGGAGAGGAAGACCACATGAGCCTCACCGTCCTGATGAACGCCGGTCCCTGGCTGTCCGTGCCGCCCCCGGGGTACGGCGGGATCGAGAACGTGGTCGCCACGCTCGTGCCGGAGCTGCGCCGGCTCGGGGTGCGGGTGGTGCTCGCCTCGGTCGGCACCAGCACCCTGCCGGTCGACGAGCTGGTGTCGGTCTACCCCGACGGGCAGTTCTCCGCGCTGCAACGCCCGTACAACCAGGTGTGCGGGGTGGCCCAGGCGCACCTGGCCGGGGTGGCCCGCGAGCTGCACTCCCGCGACGACATCGACCTGGTGCACGACCACGTGGAGGCGGTCGGGCTGGCCACCCTGGCCGCGATGGGCCCGGACGCCCCACCGGCGCTGCACACGCTGCACTGGGACCTCACGAAGCACCCCGCGCTCTACGGTCACCTCGACGGCGGGGACCGGGTCCGGGTCAACGGGGTCTCCGCCTCGCAGCTCGCCCGGGCTCCACAGGCGCTGCGCGACCACTCGGTGGGGCATGTGCACCTGGCCACCCCGCTGGCCGTGGACACCCACCGCCGACCCCGTCCGCTCAAGGGCGACCACGTGGTCGTACTGGGCCGGATCAACCCGGGCAAGGGGCAGGACGTCGCCGCCCGGCTGGCCCACGAGTGTGGCTTCCCGCTGGTGCTGGCCGGCCCGGTCGGGCCGTACCACCGGCCGGAGGACCTGGCGGCGGTGGGTGACGAGGCCCGGCAGAACCCGGACGTGCGGTTCTTCCTCGACGAGGTGGCCCCGCACGTCGACGGCGACCGGGTGCGCTGGGTGGGCACGGTGGCCGGCCGGGACCGCGACGACCTGGTGGCCTCCGCCCGCGTCACCCTCTTCCCGCTGCGCTGGGAGGAGCCGGGTGGCACGGCGGTGGTGGAGTCGCTGGCGCTGGGCACCCCGGTGGTCGCCACCGGGCGGGGCTGCCTGCCGGAACTCATCGACGACGGGCGCACCGGACTGCTCACCGACGACGAGGAGCGGCTCGGCGAGCTGGTGCTCGCCGCCGGTCGGATCGATCCGGAGGAGTGCCGACGGGAGGCCGCCACCCGGTTCACCCCGGCGATGATGGCGCAGCGGTACGTGGAGTTGTACGACCGGGTCCGACAGCTCGCCTCGGTTCGGTTGCAACCGGCCTGACCCGGTCTCCGGCCCCTGCGGTGTGGGGGGGTACCCCCGGGCCGGCGTTTCGTCGCGCCGGCCGGGGGTACTTGGTCGATCACCGAACAACGGACCCCAGGCACGTACGGAGCGAGCCCATGTCGAGCCGGATCACCTGCCAGGTGCGCGATAACTCGCCCGTGACGGAGGTCCGGCTCGCCGGCACCCTCGACGTGGAGACCATGCGGTCGGTGCACACCGTGCTCCACCGGTGTCTCACCGCCCAACCCGACGCGCTCGTCGTCGACCTGGCCGGGGTGACCGTCCGGGACCCGCTGGCGCTCGCCGTCTTCGCCGCCGCCGCCCGCCAGGCGGCGGACTGGCCGGCCGTACCGATGGTGCTCTGCGCCCCACCGCCGGAGACGGCGACCTGGCTCGCCGAGTCCACCGCCTGCCGGGTGCTGCCGGTCTGCCGGGACCGCGCCGAGGCCAGCCGGGAGGTCGACGCGAGCGCCGCGCCCCGACTGCGGGCGCGGCTCCAGCCGGTCGCGGACGCCTGTCGCCGGGCCCGGGAACTGGCCCAGGACGCCTGCGGGCGGTGGAACCTGCCGGAGCTGGTCGGTCCGACCACGCTGGTGCTCAGCGAGCTGGTGGGCAACGTGGTCCGGCACGCCGGCACCCCGATGCAGGTCACCCTGACGCTGCGCCGGCCGTACCTGCACGTCGCGGTGGTGGACGGCAGCCGGGCCGCCGCCCGGCCCGCCGACCCGGACCACTGCGCCGAGGGCGGGCGCGGGTTGCTGCTGGTCCGGGAGCTGGCCCAGCGCTGGGGCAGCTCCCCGGCCGGGGACGGCAAGGTGGTCTGGGCGATGCTTCCCGCCATGTAGCATTACGCCTAATTTTTACCTTCTCGCCTGGTTTCATAGGGGGTGCGACGGGTAGCCACGCCCGTCCTATCCGGTGCGCGGGCGGGGTGAGAAACGGCATGACGAGATCGACCACCACGGGGCCGGGTCGCGACCGGGGACCGGCGATCCTCGCGCCGGCACGGTTCGGCGGCTACCCGGGGCCGGTCCGACCGGCGCTGCCGGGCGGAAAGCTGACCCGCTTCCTCGCCACCACCGACCACAAGCAGATCGGGCTGCTCTACCTGCTCACCTCGTTCGGCTTCTTCCTGGTCGCCGGGGTGCAGGCCATGCTCATGCGCGGCGAGCTGGCCCGGTCGGGCATGCAGTTCCTCTCCCCCGAGCAGTACAACCAGCTCTTCACCGCGCACGGCACGATCATGCTGCTGCTCTTCGCCACCCCGGCCGCGTTCGGCTTCGGCAACTACCTGGTGCCGATCCAGATCGGCGCGCCGGACGTGTCGTTCCCCCGACTGAACGCGCTGGCCTACTGGCTCTACCTGCTGGGCGGACTCATGGTCCTCGGCGGGTTCTTCAATCCCGGCGGCGCGGCGGACTTCGGCTGGACCGCGTACACCCCGCTGAGCCGGGTCGAGCACTCCCCCGGGATCGGCGGGAACCTGTGGGTGATCGGGCTGGTGATCTCCGGCCTCGGCACCATCCTCGGCGCGGTCAACCTGATCGCCACCGTGCTCACCCTGCGCTCCCCGGGCATGACCATGTTCCGGATGCCGATCTTCACCTGGAACATGCTGCTCACCAGCGTCCTGGTGATCCTGGTCTTCCCGCTGCTGGCCGCCGCGCTGCTCGCGCTCGCCGCCGACCGCATCCTCGAGGCCCACGTGTACGACCCGGACACCGGTGGCCCACTGCTCTGGCAGCACCTGTTCTGGTTCTTCGGTCATCCCGAGGTGTACATCATCGCGCTGCCGTTCTTCGGCATCATCACCGAGATCATCCCGGTCTTCGCCCGCAAGCCCATCTTCGGCTACAAGGGGCTGGTCGGCGCGACCATCGCGATCACCATCCTGTCGATGACCGTCTGGGCGCACCACATGTTCGGCACCGGCCAGGTCCTGCTGGCGTTCTTCAGCATCCTGAGCTACCTGATCGCGGTGCCCACCGGGGTGAAGTTCTTCAACTGGATCGGCACCATGTGGAAGGGGCAGATCACCTTCGAGACGCCGATGCTGTTCGCGATCGGGTTCCTGGTGACCTTCCTGCTCGGCGGCCTGACCGGGGTGCTGCTGGCCTCCCCGCCGGCCGACTTCCACCTGCACGACACGTACTTCGTGGTGGCCCACTTCCACTACGTGCTCTTCGGCACGGTGGTCTTCGCGCTCTTCGGCGGCTTCTACTTCTGGTGGCCGAAGATGACCGGGCGCCTGATGGACGAGCGACTGGGCAAGGCGCACTTCTGGACGATGTTCGTCGGTTTCCACGGCACGTTCCTGGTACAGCACTGGCTGGGTGCCGAGGGCTTTCCCCGCCGGTACGCCGACTACCTGCCCACCGACGGCTTCACCGCGCTGAACACCACGTCGACGATCTTCTCGTTCATCCTCGGCCTCTCCACCCTGTTCTTCATGTGGAACGCCTGGAAGTCCTGGCGGTACGGGGCGATGGTCACGGTCGACGACCCGTGGGGCTTCGGCAACTCGCTGGAGTGGGCCACCACCTGCCCTCCCCCGCTGCGCAACTTCGACCGGATGCCCCGGATCCGCTCCGAGCGTCCCGCGTTCGACGCCAAGTACGGTCCACTCGTCGCCGACCTCGGCCGGGACCTGCCGCAGCGCTCCACCCGCCCACCGCAGCACCTGCGGGAGGAACTGCACCACGAACGGCACGCGCCGGAGTCCCCGAGCGCCGCGGGCGCGCAGGGAGCGCGGGAGGCGGCCGCC
Organism: Micromonospora sp. NPDC050187; assembly: GCF_044459745.1. NCBI lineage: Bacteria > Bacillati > Actinomycetota > Actinomycetes > Micromonosporales > Micromonosporaceae > Micromonospora > Micromonospora sp. NPDC050187. Next base: position 79,175 of record NZ_JBITJH010000004.1, on the reverse strand, counting down.
TACCAGCCGGCGCCGCAGTCCGGTGCCCGGCCGGTGGAGGTGCCGGATCCGGACGAGGTGCTCCGGCCCAGCTTCGAGGGGACCGAGGAGCCGGAGAACCCCTTCGGCTCCCAACAGGAACCCGACGGCAACGTCCGCTGGCAGCACCCGCGCGGCCACGGCGAGCAGCCACCGTCGGAGCGCTGACCCCCCGCAAGCGACGAGCGGCGGTCAGGCAACGGCACAGCCGATCAGCGGCGGTCGGGGCAACGACACGGCCGATCAGCCGCGGTCGGTCAGCGGCGGCCGGTCAGCGGCGGCCGGTCAGCGGCGGCCGGTCAGCGGCGGTCGGTCAGCGGCGGTCGGTCAGCGGCGCGGCGCAGCGGCGGGCGCGAGGCCGGCGGCGGTGAGCGAACGCCGTACCGCCGGCTGCGCCCCGGTCAGTCGCAGCGGCACCCCGCTGCGCTCGGCGGCGTCCCGGCCGGCCATCAGCGCGGCGACGCCACCGGCGTCGAACCCGCCCGCGCCGTCCAGGTCGACCACCACCTCGCGGGGCTGGCCGGTCAGCGCCCCCAGCACGGCGCGACGCAGCTGGTCCGCGCCGTCCCGGTCCACCTCGCCGCCGACCTCCACCACCACCCGGTCACCGGCGTGCCGCACCGCGATGCGGGCCCGTCCACCCTCCGCCTCCGCGCCGTTCTGCCACGGGGGCGGGGCGTCGGCGAGCATCGCCTGGCGCAGCCAGGTCAGCGCACGCGACAGCAGGCGGGAGACGTGCATCTGGGAGATGCCGAACCGCGCGGCGATCTCGGCCTGGGTCTGGTTGCCGTAGAAGCGCATCGCCAGGATCCGCCGCTCCCGCCAGGGCAGCCGGTGCAGCAGACCGCTGACCGTGACCCGGTCGTCGACCGACTCGAGCGCGTTGTCCGACTCGCCCACCAGGTCGCCGAACTCCGCCGAGCTCTCCCCGCCGACCGGCGCGTTCAGCGAGGCCGGACTGTACCCGGCTGCCGACTCCAGCGCGGCGAGGATCTCCTCCTGCGGCGTCTCCAGCCGCTCGGCCAGCTCGGCCACCGTCGGGGTACGGGACAGTTCGCTGGTCAGGGCGGCGGTGGCCTGGCCGACCTCGAGGATCAGGTCGCGCAACCGGCGGGGCACGTGCACTCCCCACGTGCGGTCGCGGAAGTGCCGTTTGATCTCTCCCACGATGGTGATGGCCGCGTACGCGGTGAACGAACCGCGCTCCGGGTCGTACCGGTCGACGGCGTTGACCAGCCCCAGCCGGGCGACCTGTTCCAGGTCCTCCAACGGCTCACCCCGGCCCCGGTACCGCCGGGCCAACCGGCCGGCGAACGGCAGGGCGAAGCGGACCAGGTCGTCCCGGGCCTCCTGCCGCCGTTCGGGCGGAAGGCCCTCGATGCGCGCCGCGTAGGCCAACGCCGCCGCGTCGAGGTCCTCCAGGCCCCGGTCGGTCGGTGACGGGGTGGTTGTCGTGGGCTGTCCGAACATCCGCGCCTCCCTCGGGAAGGTCCCCGCCCCGTCCGCACGCCGGTCACCGGCGCGACGAGGCGCCGCACCGGGTGCGGAAAGGGCGGAAGGTAGGAATGCCGACGGGCGACAACAGCACGCCGCGCGGCCGGTGCCGACCGGGCCGTCGCAGCCAGCGGTGTTCCCGCTCTCTAGGTACTCAACCACGGCACCACCGGGTCACGAGGATGTTTCGCCAGGCTGGCCCGGACCGGCCGTACGCCGGGGCGGCGACCGGCACCGGGGCGCGTGGTGGACGTGACCACCGGCGACCGGCGGGGCGCGGGAGGCGGACGGGACGTGGGGCGGTCAGGCCACCAGCAGGCCCTGGGCGGTGCCGCCGTCGCGCAGCGCGGCCAGCGCGGCGTCCACCGCCAGCGGCGGTGGGACCGGAAGGTCGTACGGCTGGTTGCGGAGCACCTCGGTGGCCCGGCGGGTGGGCACCGAGGTGACCGGGTAGCCGCGCGCGGCGGTACGGTCCAGAGCCCGGCGGCGGCGACCGAACGCGGCGACCGCGAGCCACTGGGGCAGCCCGGCCAACGCCGGTGAGGGCACCCCCGGCGGTTCCGGCAGGACGTCCACCGAGGTGAACGGCTGGCTGCCGGCGAGCCACCACTCGGCGGCGGCGACGCTGCGCCGGGTGGCGTTCTCGCACCAGTACGGCACCAGCCCGGCCCGGACCACCTGCCAGGGGTCGAGCAGCCGGCCGCACTCCACCACCAGCCGGTCACCGGTCTTGCCGGCGGCGCGCAGCCACCCCCGGTACAGGTCGGCGGTCGCCGCGCTGAGCACCTCGGGCTGCGGGAAGAGCACCCGGTGCAGCGGGTGACCCCGGCGGCCGGTCCACTCCCGGGCCCCGAGTTCGAACCCGGCCTCGACGCCGTTCTCGGCCTGCGCCCGGGCGCAGGACACGTCCGGCGGGTCCCAGCGGGAACGGTCACCCCCGGCGGAACGGAGCACCTGACGCAGCGCGGGGCTGTCCGCGTGGAAGTCGACCGGGTCGAGGCCGCTGGCCGGGCAGCCCACCTGGAAGCTGTGCCCACGGCCGTCGTCGCGGACCGGCCAGGTGCGGGCGTCGCGCAGCAGCAGCACGGACGCGTCCGGCTCGAGCCGGGCGGCCAGGAACCGGGCGTACGCGCGCGGCAGGCGCTGCCAGCGCACCCCGAGCGCCACCGTCGCCCCGGCCAGCGCGCCCCGGCTGGCCGGGCAGTGGACCTGCCGGACGTGCACGTCGGTGTTGCCGCGCAGCAGCCGACCGGCCAGCGCCGCGCCGTGGTCGCGGGCCGCCCGGGGATCCTCCACCGCGCCGTCGGTCCAGCGGACGGTCATCTCGAAGCCGGCCGGCAGCCACGGCACCCCCAGCGCGATCGCGAGGTGCACGGCCGCGCCGTGCGCCGAGCCGAGCACCACGCCCGGGTACCGCCGCCGGGGGTACTGGTCGACGAACCAGCGGGCCACCCGTTCGGCGTCCACCTCGACGGCCTGCTCCACCGGCAGCGCCACCCGACCGGCGGTCCGGGCGACGGCCGCGCGGCGCACCGGTTCCGGCGCGCCGGGAAACCTCGCCAGCGTGGGCGGGTGACCGAGGTCGGCGCAGTCCACCCCGCGCAGCGCCCGGGCGGCAGCCGCCACCAGGACCCGGGCGGTGCTGCCCGCCGCCACCACCCGTTCACCGGCGGGACCGGTGCCGTCAGCCCGCACCCCGGTTCGCGTCCCGCGTCCCGGCCCGACCGTCCCTCGTTCACTCACCACGCGGCCCGGCTTCCCGTCCGGATGGGGTTCAAACGGGGTGTCCGCCACCGGGCGGGGGGATTCAACGGGTGCTGGCCCTTCGGTGTCCGCCGGCCCCGGACGGGCCCGACGCACCCGCCGTCCCCCACGGCGACCCGGGCTGGTCCGGGACGGTTCCGGCGGGTTTCGGGCCGTCCGGGGCGGGCATCCCCGGGCCATGGCCGATGACCCGACCACCGCTGCGGCGGGCGCCACCATCACCGCCTATCCGGACGGTCCGCTGCTGGTGCGGGGGGACTTCGTCCTGGTCACCCCCGAGGGGCGCACCATCGAGACACGGCGGGGGACGGTGGCACTGTGCCGGTGCGGACAGTCGGCGTTGAAGCCGTTCTGCGACGGCACGCACAAGGTGGTCGACTTCCGTACCGACTGAACGGCCGGGAACACGGGCGGCGCCGGGGCCGGTCAGGCCGCCAGTGGCACCGGGCCGACCGAGGTCGGACGCAGCGAGCTGCGTCCGTCGGCCCACCTGGTGAGCAGGTGCCCGGCGAAGAGCCGATCCACGGCCAGGCAGGCCGCCGCGCCGAAGAGCACGTCGCCGGTGAGGTCCGGCTCGGCCCGGGCCAGCCCGCCGCAGAGGTCGTACGCGGCGATCTGCTCGTGCACGGCGTCGGCCTCGACGTGTTCGTCGTAGAAGCGGGTGGCCACCTCGTCGAAGCCGAGCCGGCGCAGTCCGTTGCCGTACCGACGGTTCGGCAGCGAGGAGGTCATCTCGAAGGCGGCGAGGTGTCCCACCAGCGCACCCCGCAACCGGCGGTGCAGCCCGAACAGGGAGATCACGTTGCTGGTCGCCAGGGTCACCCCGGGCACCGCGTCGAGGTGGGCGGCGTACCCGGTGTCCAGGCCGAGCCGGTCCAGGGTGAGCCGGAACAGTTCGGCGTGCATGCGCTCCGGCCGGCCGCCGCCGTACTCGTCGGCCTGGATCTCCACCAGGGCGGCCTTGACCGCACCGCCCAGCCGGGGGATCGCCCAGGTGTGCGGGTCGGCCTCCTTGAGGTGGTAGATCGAGCGGTGCGTGACGAACTCCCGGAACTGCGCCAGGGTGGCCTGCCGGTGCAGGGTGGCGGCCAGCGACGGACCGTCGTCGGCCCGGGCCAGCGCGGTCAGCGCCACCGGCAGGTCGGCCGGCTCCACCGGCGGCAGCGGCCCGACCAGTCGGCGCAGCGCGGCCTCGAACCGTCGTTCGACGCGGGCCCGCAGGGCCAGCAGCGACGGCTGCCATTCCCAGGCCTCGTCCACCCCGCCCCAGCCCCGGTAGTGCAGCTCGTAGCAGAGGAACAGGGTCAGTTGCAGGTCCTCGTCGGTGAGCGGGTCGGCCGGGTCGCAGTCGAGGTGCGCCGGAAGGTCGTGCGGCGGTTCACGCCACGCGTCGACCAGGGCGGCCGAGACCGGGCCGCGCGGCCCGGGCAGCGGCGCGGGGCCGTGTGCGCACGCGGCGGGGTCGGACATGGTGCCTCCCTGATCGACTGCGCGGTAGATGCCCCGGCCGCTGCGGCCTAAACGGGGTCGCCGGCCGCCGCACGCGACGCGTCCGCCCCGGTCCGCCCGGCCGGCGACGGGGTGGTCAGGCCCCGCCGCGTCCCGGCGTGCCGGTGTCCACGTAACGCAGCACCGCGCCGACGCCGTCGGTCAGTCCGGGGGCCTCCTCCGGCCCCAGCACGGCCACCGCCGCGTCGGTGCCGACCAGGGCCCGCACCAGCGCCGCGTCGGCGCGTACCCGCTGGGGTTCGTCGACAGCCATGGCGGTGAGCTGCCCCGGGTCGGTGGCGATCTCGATCGGTTCCGGACCGATCCAGAGTTCGTCCGTGGAGGACGGGTCGTCCACGATCAGCATGGTGTCGACCTGGTTGCGTTGCAGCGCGCCGACCACCGCGTCCAGGCCCGCGCCGACGTCCTCCTGGACGCCGAAGCGGTCCAGCGTCTCCTGGATCCGCCGGTCAGCCACCTCGGCGACGGCCTGCACCGTGACGTCCTCCATGGCGGCCGGGTCCGCGCCCCCGGCCCGCTTGCCGGCGTCGGTACGGACCAGCCGGTCCTGCCAGCGAGGGGGCAACTGTGCGGCGATCACGCCGGTGGCCCGGACGTCCCCGGCGAGGACCACCACCTCCGCGCCGACCCGCTCGGCCAGCGTGACCGTGGCCGCCGCCGCGTCGCCCGCGTTGTGGTGCCAGGCCTCGGTGGCCGCGCGCTGGTAGCGGGACTGGGACCAGCCGCCGGGCTGCACCCGCCGGAGCTGGTGGCTCTCCCGCCCCCGCACGTGGGCACGACGCGGCACCCCACCGGCACTGACCGCCACCGCGTCGGCACCGGTCCGGTCGGCCAGCACCCGCACCCAGGCGACCTGCTCACCCCGTTGGGCGACCAGCGGCATGGTGTGCGGCAACGGACCGTACGCGGCCAGGTCCCGGATCGGCGGCGCGTGGAGGTATTCGGTGAGCGCGACCCGGCCCCGACGGGCGAAGAGGGCCAGTCCGTAGTCCCCGGGCAACGGGGCGTGGCCCCGGACCATCCGGTCCAGTGCCGCGACGGTGTCCGGGTCCGCCCCCTGTTCGGCGAGGCGGCCCGCCAGGTCCCGCCACCGCAGGTCCAGGGCGGGACGTGCGTCCTGGGTGTCCCGGGAGGCGTCCAGGTAGACCGAACACCACGGTCCGGGACGCTGGTAGAGCGGGCGCAGGAAGGACAGCTCCATGCTCGACCCCTTTCCGGCTCGGCCCCGCGCTTACCCGCACCGGTCGGGTTGTCACCTCGTCCGCCGTCCGGCGCCACGATGACGGACGGACGCGCCGTGATCCCGTTCACTCATGTCGTTCAACCCACCCGGCCGATACCATCGGTGCACAGAACAGGACTTACGGTGGTGATGATGGACAGCGACCTCCGACGCCCGCGGATCCTCCGCCCGACCGGCAGGATCTTCACCGGGCGGGTGGTGCGCTTCATGGACGGCTACACCCGCGAGATGCGGGTGGGGCAGCCGATCCTGGTGGCGGTGATGGCTGCGGCGAGTCTGACCCAGGTGCTGACCCTGCTGGTGCGATTGCTGCTCAAGGCCGGTGGCGCCGGCGGGCCCGCCCGGCGCAGCTTCAAGGACCTCAAGAAGGGGCCGGAGTTCCTGGTCACACCGATGCGCCTGCGCGACGCCGAGGGGCAGCTCTACGAGGTCGAACTGCACGGCCACCTGGCCCAGAGCGCGGTGCACCCCGGCGATCACGTCCAGCTCACCCTCCGCGACCAGGGCGACCCGGATCTCCCGCCCCGGATCGAGCGGATCGTCAACATCACCACCACCCAGTGGCTGACCCCTCGGCCACCGACGGTCTGGTCCCACTTCGGGCCGCCGCTGCTGCTCCAGGCGTTCGTCGGGATGCTGACGGTGGTGCTGGTGGTCGCCTGGGTGATCGTCGTCTGAGCCGGACAGGTTTGCCGACCGGGGACGGTGGGCAGGCAACCGGAGCATGTTCCCCGGTTTCACGCTGACCGACGTCGACGTCGGGCCGGTGCGCCTGCGGGTCCGGCACGGCGGGTCCGGCCCGCCCGTGGTGCTGCTGCACGGCCATCCCCGTACCCACGCCACCTGGCACCGGGTGGCTCCCCTGCTCGCCGACCGGCACACGGTGGTCTGTCCCGACCTGCGCGGCTACGGCGGGTCGGGCAAGCCGCCGACGACACCTGACTCCACGCCGTACGCGAAGCGGGCCATGGCCGGCGACGTGGTGGCGCTGATGCGGCGACTCGGACACGAACGCTTCGCCGTGGTGGGCCACGACCGGGGGTGCTACGTGGCGATGCGCACCGCGCTGGACCACCCCGAGCGGGTGACCCGGCTCGGGGTGCTCGACGGGGTGCCGATCGGTGAGGCGCTGGCCCGTTGTGACGCCCGGTTCGCCGCCCGCTGGTGGCACTGGTTCTTCCTCGGCCAACGGGAGAAGGCGGCCGAGCGGGTGATCAACCTCGACCCGGACGCCTGGTACGGCGGCTCGCCGGAGCAGATGGGCGCGGAGGCCTACGCCGACTACCGCCGGGCCATCCACGATCCGGCCACGGTGCACGCGATGTGCGAGGACTACCGGGCCGGCCTCGGTCCGGATCGGGCCGCCGACGACGCCGACCGGGCGGCGGGACGGCGGATCACCTGCCCGGTGCTGTTCGTCCACTCGGAGCGCGACGACCTGGCCGACCTCTACGGCGACCCGGCGGCGATCTGGCGGGACTGGGCCGACCACGTGTCCGCCACCTCGATCGACTGCGGGCACCACATGGCCGAGGAGGCGCCGGAGCGGCTCGCCGCCGAACTGGCCGCCTTCCTGGCCCGCTGAGCGCCGCGCCGGGTCACCGCGCCGCCGGCGTCAGCCAACCGGAGCCGGGGTCAGCCCAACCGGAGCCGGGCCGCAGCCGGGCTCAGCCAACCGGAGCCGGGGTCCGGGCCGGTCCGGCGGCCGGCGCGAGCCGGCCCCGGCGGCGGGCCCACCGCTCGAAGGCCAGCGTCGCGAACGGCGGGACCGCGCAGGCCAGGGCCACCAGCGTGATCCCCCAGCCCCACCGCCGCAGGCCGGCGACCAGCAGCGTCAGCAGGCCGTACGCCATGAAGAGCACGCCGTGCACCGGTCCGAAGACCTGCACGCCGATCTCGTTGCCGGGTGGCCCGTACTTGACCGCCATCCCGACCAGCAGGCCCAGCCAGGAACACGCCTCGGCGACGGCCACCACCGCGAACCACCGGGTCACCTTCTCGCGCACGTGCTCTCCCCTCTCGCGCGGGCCATGTTAGGTGCCGCAGTGGGTACAACGACACGCAGGTGGCCGTGGCGCGAGCCGGATCACGCCGAACGGCGGTGGGCGGGTAAAGGAACCTCCGACCTCTTCCCCGTACCGCCGGGACGTGCGAGGTTGAAGACACCAGGGGTGACAGGGTGGTGACCATGGGCGAGGACGTCGGGATTCGGACCTTCACACGGGAGGACCGGGCCCGGTACCGGGAGAAGGTCCGCCGCTGCCTCGACGTCTTCGCCGAGATGCTGCGGGAGTCCCGGTTCGAGTCGGAGCGCCCGACGACCGGGCTGGAGATCGAGCTGAACCTGGTCGACGAGGAGTCGATGCCGGCGATGCGCAACGCGGACGTGCTCGCCGCCGTCGCCGACCCGGACTTCCAGACCGAACTGGGCCAGTTCAACGTGGAGATCAACGTCGCGCCCCGGCGGCTCGCCGGCACCGGCACCGCCGAGTTCGAGGAGAACGTCCGGGCCAGCCTGAACGCGGCGGAGGAGAAGGCCCGCACGGTCGGCGCGCACATGGTGATGATCGGGATCCTGCCGACGCTGCGGCCGGAGCACCTCACCGCCGGGACCCTCTCGGCGAATCCGCGCTACCGCCTGCTCAACGAGCAGATCTTTGCCGCCCGGGGCGAGGACCTGCGGATCGCGATCAGCGGTGTGGAGCGGCTGGTGGCCACCGCCGACACCATCACCCCGGAGGCCGCCTGCACCAGCACCCAGTTCCACCTCCAGGTCAGCCCGGCCCGCTTCGCCGACTACTGGAACGCCGCCCAGGCCGTCGCCGGGGTGCAGGTGGCGCTGGGGGCGAACGCGCCGCTGCTGTTCGGCCGGGAACTGTGGCGGGAGACCCGGATCCCGCTGTTCGAGCAGGCCACCGACACCCGGGCCGAGGAGATCAAGGCCCAGGGCGTACGCCCCCGGGTCTGGTTCGGGGAACGCTGGATCACCAGCGTCTTCGACCTGTTCGAGGAGAACGTTCGGTACTACCCGGCGCTGCTGCCGATCTGCGACCCGGAGGACCCGGCCGAGACACTCGCCGCCGGGGACGTGCCCAAGCTGGCCGAGCTGCGGCTGCACAACGGCACCGTCTACCGCTGGAACCGACCGGTCTACGACGTGGTGCGGGGCCGGCCGCACCTGCGGGTGGAGAACCGGGTCCTGCCGGCCGGGCCGACCGTCCTGGACACCGTCGCCAACGGCGCGTTCTACTTCGGCCTCGTCCGGGCGCTGGCCGAGTCGGACCGGCCGCTGTGGTCGCAGATGTCGTTCAGCGCGGCCGAGGAGAACTTCCAACGCTGCGCCCGGCACGGCATCGACGCCCAGGTGTTCTGGCCGGGGCTGGGCTACCTGCCGGTCACCGAGTTGGTGCTGCGCCGGCTGCTGCCCCTGGCCCACCACGGCCTGGACCGGTGGGGGCTGGACCCGGCGGAGCGGGACCGGCTGCTCGGCGTGATCGAGGGCCGCTGCCTGACCGGGCGTAACGGCGCGTCCTGGCAGGTGGCCACCCTGCACCGGTTCGAGGGCGAGGACCACGTCGACCGGCCGGAGGCGCTGCGCCGGATGCTCGGCCACTACGTCGACCTGATGCACAGCAACCGGCCCGTCCACGAGTGGCCGCTGCCCTGAGCCCGACCGGGCCGGGATCAACGGCGGGAAGCCGGGCGGCGGGACGCCGTTGCTGGCGACTCGGTCGTCACCAGGGCGACGGGTCGTCGCGAAGCCGGCTGTAGAGGTATCCGTCGCGCCACCGCCCGGCCCGGAACTCGCAGGAGCGGACGACACCCTCGAACTGGAAGCCCGCCCTGGTCAGCGCCCGCTGCTCGGCGACGTTCTCCGGCTGGGTGCCGGCCTGGACGCGCTGGACCGGGGTGTGCGAGAACAGGTAGTCGCAGAGCATGGCCTGCGCCCGCCAGCCGACGCCGCGTCCCCGCCACTCGGGCAGCAGGGCGATGCCGATCTCCCAGTGCCGGGCGGACCCCCCGTACGAGCCCGCCAGGTAGCTGACGAGCCCGGCCGCAACCCGCCCGTCGTCGCCGGGTCCGCCGGCGTGCGGAGGCGGGTCGTCCGGCTGGCCGTCCGGCGCGCCGTCGGATCCGGTGTCGACAGGTTCCCGGTCGGGCCGTCCACAGTCGACCTCGACCATCAACCGGCCGTCGTCCGCGCCGAGGTAGCCGTCGGCGGCGAACCGCCGGGCCGGCGCCCCCGCGTCCCGGAATCCCGCCCAGTCCGGGCCGATCAGCCCCGGCTCGGTGAGGAACCGGCGGAACATGGCCAGGTCGGCCTCGACGACCGGGCGGAGCCGGACGCCGAGCCAGCCGGAGCCGCTCACCGGGTGTCGCCGTCGGTCGTCCTGGTGTCCCGGCTCCAGTGTGCTCGGGCCACGGCCCGGACCTCGGTCAGCAGCAACGCCATGCCGCCCATCCTCGCATCCGGCAAGATCGGACTGATACCCGGCGATCTCTTCGGTCAGCGGACGGGAGTGAACGGGTACGTCAGGGCGTCCGGCGGAGGTCGCTCGTCCCGGCCGTTGGGGACCACCGGGCGACCGCACGACACGAAGAGGTCGGCGAAGATCTCGCGATCCCGGTCGAGGTAGCCGGGGCCGGACCGGGCGACCAGCCGGACCACCTCCTCGGCGAGCAGCAACTGGTACCGGCAGGACTCCTCGTTGAGGACGTTGAGGTCCCCGGTCGCCACGACGTTCTCCTGACGGCATCCCCCACCGCACAGGTAGCGCGCCCAGCACGCGCCGCAGATTGGGTGGTCGTCGACCGACCGTCGCCACTCCGGGTGCGACCGGGTGAGTCCACTTTCGCCCGTACCGACGTCGAACGACTCGTCGCCCACCAGCCGGTGGCACGGGCTGACGGTGCCGTCCGGCGAGTGGGTGTAGTAGGTACGCCCTCCGGAGCAGAACGACAGGGCGGTCAGACCCTCGACCATCATCTGGACGGTGCGCTCGTACTCGAGCACCCCGGCGAAGCGGTTCTCCGGGGTGAAGAACGACGGGTAGGCCCGGAGGAAGTCCCGGAACTGCTCGATCATGCCGGGTCGGAGGAAGTGGTTGACGTAGGTGATCTGGCGCGGCTCGCTGAGCACCCTGTCGCCGAGGGTGAGGGTCAGCGCGACGCTCCGGCCCCGCCGGTCGACGGGGTAGACGCCGGGGTAGATCTGGAAGAAGTCGAAGAGGTTGAGGCTCCACAGTTCGCGGACGCTCTCCAGCAGCGTCGGCTCCTCCGTCGCCACCGTCATCCGGGCGACCAGGACGACGTCGTCCCCGGCTTCGCCGCGCAGCGTCCACAGGTTCCGCATGATGCGGTCGTACGACCCCCGGCCGTTCTTCGCGGGGCGGGTGCGGTCCTGCACCTCGCGGGGGCCGTCGAGGGAGACCGAAACGATGAAACGGTGCCGGCGGAACAGTTCGACGGCCCCCGGGGGAAGCAGGGTGAGATTCGTGGAGATCCGGTAGACGAACCGCAAGCCCCGCTCGGCCGCCACCCGCTCGCTCCGTGCGCAGATCGCGCGGATCAGGGCGAAGTTCGCCAGCGGTTCACCGCCGAAGAACTCGAAGCGCACCCGCTGCCCGGGTGCCGCGTTCTCGTCGATGAACCGGAAGATCCAGGCAACGGAGTGCTCCCCCATGGCCTCTTTCATCCGGCCGTAGTCGCCGCCCTCGGCGAAGCAGTACGTGCACGCGAGGTTGCAGATGTTCGTCAGGTTGACGTTGACCGCGAAGTCCGCGCCGTCCGTGGCCGAACTGCGGCGTAGTGCCTCGCGGTTGCGGTCCGCGTCAGCGGTCCGCGTGAACGCCGCCCAGGACGCGGCCTCCTCGGGACGCAGGTGCTCGACCCCCTGCCGCAACCGGTCACCCACCTCCCGCGGCATCCGCGCGACCCGGTGGTTCCCGGTGAGCAGCACCGCGGACTCCCCGTCGGCGAGGTCGGTCACGACGTAGTCCGTACCGCTACGCACGGCTGCCGCCCTGAAGCCGGATCGCCGCCTCCGGGACCGCGTCACTGGAGTGCTCGATCTCCAGGATCGTGTTCGTCGGGAAGTGCGCCCGGTCGTACACCTCGTAGAGGTTGGCGTGGACATCCGGTGCGAGCTGCACACGGACCCCCCGGTCGTCGGAGGCGGACTTGCACGCGATGAAACGGTACTGGGCGCCGGGCAGCACCGGCACCCGCTTGATCTCGCGCCCGTCGGACGCGCCGCCCAGGACCCGGACGACCACCTCGTACGTCGCCGACGCCGCGCTCGTCACCTCGACGTGCACGGCCTTGACGTCGCCCCGCCACTCGTGGTCGACGACGGGGCGGTCGCGGTCGTCGACGTCGACGACGGCGAGAGCGGCATTGTCGGGCCGGGCCAGCAACCGGAAGGGCAGCGCCTCGTCGCAGGTCCGGCACCGGGCGTCGGCGGTGAGCCCGACGGGGGACGCGACCAGCCCGTACCGCTCGACCGCCAACGAGCCGCAGCGCGGACAGTAGGAATTCGTCGCCGCGTGGTCGTAGACGTTGCCGAGGTAGCAGTACCGCACTCCCTCGGCCAGCGCGATCGCCCGCGCCCGTTCCAGCCGGTCCACCGGGGTCCGCTCGACCTGGGTGTACTTGTAGTCGGGGTGGAACCGCACGAAGTGCACCGGCACGTCGGGCCCCAGCCGGTCGAGCACCCAGCGGGACAACCGGTACGCGTCCTCCTCACGGTCGTTGGCGTCGGTGACCAGCAGGCTGGAGACCTCCACGTGCTTGCCCCGGTCGAAGACGTAGGCCGTCGCGTCGAGGACGGGTTGGAGCTGGCCCTTCGTCACCCGCTTGTAGAACGTCGGGTCCATCGACTTCAGCGAGATGCTGAAGATGTCGATGACCTCGCACAGCTCCTTCGCTCCTTCGAGTGAGATGTAGAACGCCGACTTGAAGAGGTTGACCAGGCCGTGCCGGCGGGCGAGCCGGGCCGTGTCGAGGACGAACTCGTGCCAGACGACCGGGTCGTTGTACGTCCACGAGATGACCTGGATGCCCCGCTCGACGGCGCTCTCCACGACCTGTTCCGGCGTGTAGTGGTGCACCGACCGGTCTTCCACGTACCGCGCCTGCGAGGTCTGCCAGTTGTGGCAGTAGTCGCAGTTCATCATGCAGCCGATGTTTCCCATCGACAGGATGCGCGCGCCGGGAGCGTAGTGGTAGACCGCTTCGGTCTCGATCGTCTCTTCCGTCATGGCGACCGACTTGCCGTAGTTGAGCGTCACCAGTTCGCCGCCACGATTGGCCCGGACCCGGCAGAATCCCACCGCTCCCGGCCGAATGACACAGTTGCGTGGGGAAAGATGACACTGGACCGTCCCGTCGGGCCGGGCGCTGTACAGGGCGGCCGGCCTCCCGGCCTGTTGCCAGTTCCATTGTTGCTGGTCCCTGGGCAAGGTTGCCTCCCGTGGTGGCCGGAGGTCTCGGGATCGGGTGAGAAAGCCCGACATTCGTGCAGGGCGAGTTTCACAGGATCGGCGGAATTCACGCCGGCTCATGGATGGCGCCACCATTGCCCACCCACACGCAATTCGGTTGCGGTGAGTCACCACCGCACTCCGGTCAGTATATTCAGGTGTGTCTTGGTGTCAATGCCTGAGATAGCCGTACGTCACGGGCAGCCACCGCCTTGACCGGATCCCGACGCCGGCCAGGTCGAGCGCGGCGGCCCGGATGAACGCCTCCAGCGCCGCCTTCGTCTCGGCCGGCAGGTGGTGCAGCCCCAGCCGCGCCCCCTGGGCGCGGAAGGCGCGGGCGATCGCCGCACCGATTCCGCCGGTCACGCCGGTGACCAGGACGACCCGACCGGCCAACCCGGTGTCGATCACGAGGACACTGCCCGGTCACCGCGTAGTCGCGTCACGACCCGCTGCCGGAGCAGGCCACGATCGCCGCCGTCTCCGCCGGCAGCTCCACGCCGTCCCGCATCACGGTCACCCCCGTACCGGTGGCGAGCAGGACCTGGCGGACCACCCCGGGCAGGTTGACCCGCTGCGCCTTGTCGGCCAGGTTCGCCACCACCAGGCAGTTCCCGCGCCGCACCACCAGGAACCGGTCACCGTGGCGCACGTCGACCCGGTCCAGCCGGGGATCGGAGAGGTCGGGCCGGGCCTTGCGCAACGCGATCAGCCGGCGGTGGAACTCCAGCGTCTCCCGGTGCTCGGGCTTGTCCAACTCGGCCCAGTCCAGCCGGGACCGGGCGAAGGTCTCCGGGTCCTGCGGGTCGGGGACCTCCCCCTCCGGCCAGCCGTGCGCGGCGAACTCCCGCCGCCGGCCGGTGACGACCGCGGCGGCCAGTTCGGGCTCGGGATGGCTGGTGAAGAACTGCCACGGCGTGGTCGCCCCCCACTCCTCCCCCATGAACAGCATCGGGGTGAACGGCGCGGTCATCAGCAGCGTCGCGCCGACCCGCAGCAGCCCCGGGGACAGGGTCGCGGAGATCCGGTCACCGGTGGCCCGGTTGCCGATCTGGTCGTGGTTCTGCAGATACGCCACGAACCGGTGCCCGGGCGTCCGCTGCCGGTCGACGGGCCGGCCGTGGCTGCGGTGACGGAAGCTCGACCAGGTGCCGGCGTGGAAGAACGCCCCGGTGAGCACCGCCTCCAGGCAGTCGAGCGAACCGAAGTCGGCGTAGTAGCCCTGCCGTTCCCCGGTGAGGAGGGTGTGCAGGGCGTGGTGCGCGTCGTCGTTCCACTGCGCGTGCAGGCCCATCCCGCCGGCCTCGCGCGGGGTGACCAGCCGGGGGTCGTTGAGGTCGGACTCGGCGATCAGCGACAGCGGCCGGCCGAGGTGGGTGGCGAGCGACTCCACCTCGACAGCCAACTCCTCCAGCAGCGGCGTCGCCCGGTCGTCGGCGAGCGCGTGCACCGCGTCCAGCCGCAGGCCGTCGACGTGGTAGTCGCGCAGCCACATCAGCACGCTGTCGGTGATGTAACGGCGCACCTCGTCGGAGTGCGGCCCGTCCAGGTTGACCGAACGCCCCCAGGTGTTGCTGCCCTCGGTCAGGTACGGCCCGAAACGCGGCGCGTACGCCCCGGAGGGGCCGAAATGGTTGTAGACGACGTCGAGGATCACCCCCAGTCCCCGGCGGTGCGCCGCGTCGACCAGCCGTTTCAGGCCGTCCGGGCCCCCGTAGGCGTGGTGTGGGGCAAACCAGCAGACGCCGTCGTAACCCCAGTTGTACTCGCCGTTGAACGCGTTGACCGGAAGCAGTTCGATCATGTCGACGCCGAGGTCGACGAGGTGGTCCAGGCGGTCGATCACCGCGTCGAAGGTGCCCTCCGGGGTGAACGTGCCGACGTGCAGCTCGTACAGGACACTGCCGGGCAGTGGGCGGCCGGTCCACCCCTGGTCCCGCCAGGCGAAGGCGGCGTGGTCGTAGACCCGGCTCGGTCCGTGCACGCCCGCCGGCTGCCAGGGCGATCGTGGGTCCGGCAGGGCGCTCTCGTCGTCGTCGAGCAGGAACGCGTAGTCGGTGCCGGGCCCGGCGTCGGGCACCTCGGCCCGCCACCACCCGCCCGACGCGGGGGTCATCTCCCGGTCGGCGTAGCCGTCGATCCGCAACCGGACCCGTTCGGCCTCCGGTGCCCACACGGTGAACTCGGTCATGACGCCTCCACGGACTCGGTGGGAGCGAGCAGCGCGACGGGATAGGTGCCGAGCAGGTCGGCCAGCGGCACCCGTCCGCCAGCGTAGACCCGCCCGGTGAACACCTCGGTCATGTCGTGAACGGGAAGCGACACACTGGTGTCGCCCCAGCCGCCCCGCCGGTCCAGCCCCACCGGCAGGCGGGTGGCGACCGCGAGCGCGCCGCCGGTGTCGAAGCAGACGGCGTGGTCGGCGGCCGGCCCGTGTGCCGGCACCGGGCGGTGGTCGGCGAAGAGGTCCGGCCGGTCCCGGCGCAGCCGCAGGGTGCGGGAGACCACCAGCAGCTTCGCCGCGCCGCCCACGTCGACCGGGGGCCGCCAGCCGGCGTCGAGGCGGGCCAGCAGCTCCCGGCGCAGTGCGAAGTCGACCGGGCGGCGGTTGTCCGGGTCGACCAGGGAGTCGTCCCACAACTCGGTGCCCTGGTAGACGTCGGGGACACCGGGCATGGCGAGCTGGACGAGCTTCTGCCCGAGCGCGTTCGACCAGCCGGCCCCGGTGATCTCGTCGGCGAAGGCGGTGATCGAGGCGTGCAGCCCCGGGTCGTCGTAGAGCCGGTCGACCAGGGCGTGCAGGGCCCGCTCGAAGACCGGGTCCGGATCGGCCCAGCTCGTCGAGGCGGCGGCCTCCCGGGCGGCCTTCTCCACGTACCCGTGCAGCCGCTCGCGTTCGATCGGCCAGGCGCCGACGACGGTCTGCCAGAGCAGGTGGGCGAAGGCCGGGTCGGGCAGCGGCGCCTCGGCCGTCCACCGGCCGACCTGCTCGGCCCAGCGGTCCGGCAGTTCGCTGAGCACGGCGAGCCGGGCCCGCACGTCCTCGCCGCGCTTGGTGTCGTGGGTGGAGAGCGTGGTCATCGCGGCCGGCCAGCGACGCTGCCGGGCGGTGGCGAAGCGGTGGAACTCCTCCGGCGGGGTGCCGAAGTGCGCCGGGCTCCCGCCGACCTCGTTGAGCGCCACGAACCGGCTCCACCGGTAGTAGGCGGTGTCCTCCACCCCCTTGGCCATCACCGCGCCGGTGAGCTGCGGGAACCGCTGGCCGAGTTCGTCGTCCGGGTCGCGCAACCGGGCGGTGACCGCGTCCAGGGCGGCGGTCAGGTCGGGCCGGCGGCGGCCGGCCTCGGCGCGGGCGGCGGCCAGGTGCCGGGCCCCCTCGGGCGGGTAGCCCCGGTAGACCGGGAAGCAGGCGGCCAGCTCGGCCAGGGCGGCCCGGGCGTCGGAGCGGTCCACCTCGGGGGCGAGGGCGGCCAGTCGGGTCAGCTCGGCGGCGAGCAGCCGGGTGGCGGCGGCCAGTTTGGTGGCGTGGATCAGCTCGGACCAGGAGGTGGCGGTGCCGGTCAACCGGGTGTCCAGGGCGGTGAAGTCGCCCTCCGCACCCCGGTCGACGAAGAGACCGCAGACCGGGGCGAGCGCCTCGTAGCCGGTGGTGCCGTCGACCGGCCACTCCGGCAGTTCCTCGCCGTACTCGAGGATCTTCTCCACCACGAGCCAGGCGGCGGGGGCGGCGGCCCGGAGGCGGGCCAGGTAGGCGGCCGGGTCGCGCAGCCCGTCGGGGTGGTCGACCCGGATGCCGTCGACCTCCCCGGCCGTCACCCAGCGCAGCACCTCCGCGTGGGTGGCGTCGAAGACCTCCGGGTCCTCCACCCGCAGTCCGGCGAGGTCCGAGACGGCGAAGAACCGGCGGTACGTCAGCTCGGCGTCGCCGCGCCGCCAGGAGACCAGCTCGTAGTGCTGCCGGTCGTGCACCTCGGCGGGGCTGCCGTGGCCGGTGCCGTCGGCGACCGGGAAGCGGTGCTCGTGGTAGCGCAGCTCCCCGTCGACCAGTTTGAGGTCGCCGAGGGCGTCCGGGGTGTCGGCGAGCACCGGCAGCAGCAGCCGGCCGGCGTCCCAGTCGATGTCGAACCAACGCGCGTACGCCGAATCCCGGCCCCGGCGCAGCACGTCCCACCAGGCCGGGTTGGCCTCCGGCCGGGCCACCCCGGCATGGTTGGGGACGATGTCCACGACCAGGCCGAGCCCGGCGGCGCGCAGCGCGGCCACCAGCCGCCGCCGGGCGGCCTCGCCGCCGAGTTCCGGGTTGACCGCGCGGTGGTCGACCACGTCGTAGCCGTGCGCGGAACCGGGGGTGGCGGTCAGCAGCGGCGCGCTGTAGAGGTGGGAGACGCCGAGGTCGGCGAGGTAGTCGACGAGGTCGGCGGTGGCGTCCAGGTCGAAGCCGGGGCGGACCTGCACCCGGTAGGTGGCGCCGACCCGACGGCCGGGCGGCGGTACGCGGGGATCGCTGCTCGCCGGCATCAGACCGCCCTCTCCAGGACCACCAGGGAACGGTCCGGCACCCGCAGGGTGCCGCCCGCGCCGACCACCGTCGCGTCGTCCGGGTTCGGGTCGGCGGTGCTGATCACGCACTGCCACTTCTGGCCGAACTCCCCGCCGGGGAGGGTGAAGTCCAGCGGGGCGTCGTGGGCGTTGTAGCAGAGCAGGAACGAGTCGTCCCGGTGGCGCTGGCCGTACTGGCCGCGCTCGCGGATGCCCTCGCCGTTGACGAAGAGGGTGACCGCGCGGCCGAAGTCGTTGCCCCAGTCGTCGCCGTTCATCTCCCGCCCGTCCGGGGTGTACCAGGCCAGGTCGGGCAGGGGCTGCTCGGCGCTCCGGCCACCGACCGGCAGGCCGGTGAAGAAGCGGCGGCGGCGGAACACCTGGTGCCGGGCCCGGAAGTCGGTGAGCGTACGGACGAAGTCCAGCAGTTGCTCGTCGACGTTCTCCCAGTCGACCCAGGCCAGCTCGCTGTCCTGGCAGTAGGCGTTGTTGTT
Source organism: Micromonospora sp. NPDC050187 (assembly GCF_044459745.1). NCBI lineage: Bacteria > Bacillati > Actinomycetota > Actinomycetes > Micromonosporales > Micromonosporaceae > Micromonospora > Micromonospora sp. NPDC050187. The sequence goes on along the minus strand of NZ_JBITJH010000004.1, from coordinate 60,633 downwards.
GCCGTGCTGGGTGCGGCCCAGCTCGTCGCCGTGGCCGATCATCGGCACGCCCTGGGAGAGCATCAGGGTGGCCAGGAAGTTGCGCCGCTGCCGGGCCCGCAGGGCGAGCACGCCCTCGTCGTCGGTGGGGCCCTCGACGCCGCAGTTCCAGGACCGGTTGTGGCTCTCGCCGTCCCGGTTCTCCTCGCCGTTGGCCTCGTTGTGCTTGTCGTTGTATGCCACCAGGTCGGCGAGCGTGAACCCGTCGTGGCAGGTGACGAAGTTGATGCTGTGGAACGGCTTGCGACCGTCGTCCTGGTAGAGGTCGGCGGAGCCGGAGATCCGGGAGGCGAACTCGGCCAGGGTGGCCGGCTCGCCGCGCCAGAAGTCCCGGACGGTGTCCCGGTACTTGCCGTTCCACTCGGTCCACACCGGCGGGAAGTTGCCGACCTGGTAGCCGCCGGGGCCGACGTCCCACGGCTCGGCGATCAGCTTGACCTGGCTGACCACCGGGTCCTGCTGGACCACCTCGAAGAAGGTGGAGAGGCGGTCCACCTCGTAGAACTCCCGGGCCAGGGTGGCGGCGAGGTCGAACCGGAACCCGTCGACGTGCATCTCCTGCACCCAGTACCGCAGCGAGTCCATGATCAGCTGGAGCGAGTGCGGGCTGCGGACGTTGAGGCTGTTGCCGGTGCCGGTGTAGTCGACGTAGTAGCGCCGGTCCTCCTCCGACAGCCGGTAGTAGCTGGGGTTGTCCACTCCCTTGAAGCTCAGCGACGGCCCGAGGTGGTTGCCCTCGGCGGTGTGGTTGTAGACCACGTCGAGGATCACCTCGATGCCGGCGGCGTGCAGCGCGCGGACCATCCCCCGGAACTCCTGCACCTGCTGTCCCAGCCGGCCCAGCGCGGAGTAGCCGTGGTGCGGGGCGAAGAAGCCGATGGTGTTGTAGCCCCAGTAGTTGCGCAGACCCATGTCGGCCAGGCGGTGGTCGTGCACGAACTGGTGCACCGGCATCAGCTCGATCGCGGTCACCCCGAGCCGGGTCAGGTGCTCGATCATCGGTGGGGAGGCGATGCCGGCGTACGTGCCGCGCAGTTCCTCGGGGATGTCCGGGTGCCGCATGGTCAGGCCGCGCACGTGCGCCTCGTAGATCACCGAGTGGTGGTACGGGGTGCGGGGCGGCCGGTCGTTGCCCCAGTCGAAGTACGGATTGACCACGACCGACTTGGGCATGAACGGCGCGGAGTCGGCCTCGGACATCCGGTCCGGCTCGCCCAGCACGTAGTCGTAGACGGCCGGATCCCACTGCACGTCCCCGTCGATCGCCTTGGCGTACGGGTCGAGCAGCAGCTTGTGCGGGTTGCAGCGCAGCCCGTTCGCCGGGTCGTACGGCCCGTGGACCCGGTAGCCGTACCGCTGCCCCGGCTCGACGCCCGGGATGTACCCGTGCCAGACGTGGGCGTCGACCTCGCGCAGCCGGACCCGCCGCTCCGCGCCGGTGTCCCACTCGTCGAAAAGGCAGAGGTCGACCGCCTCGGCCACCTCCGAGAAGATCGCGAAGTTGGTGCCCATCCCGTCGTAGGTGGCCCCCAGTGGATAGCGGTCCCCCGGCCAGACCTGCATGTCGCTCCTTCGGGCATGGTTCGTCGGCGGCGTCGCCGGGGCGGAGCCCGCCGACGCGCACGCCGGTATTGCCCCGCCACCCCTCGCGCCAATCCCCCCGATCGGCGGGTGTCCCGAAATACACCCCGATGGACGACTTAAACCTCCGGGTGTCTCTCATCACCTTCGGCCCCGCTCGGGATGCGGGTTTCCGGTTGATGCCTTTTCCTTGGTGCGGGCGCACGTGTGCGCGTCCGCACCCGGCCGTTCGGCCCACCACCACCCACCTTCCGCCGCCATCGACGTCGGCGCGTGCCACCCTGCCTGGACGGAGATTCACTGTGACGACCCCGCGGGTCGGCGAGCACCTCGCGAGCCCCTCGGACCGGCCCTGCCGGCCCACCCTCACCTCCCGCCCCCAGATCCCGCAGCCCGCCGGGTCGACATCCCGCCCGCGCCGGATCCTGATGCTCTCCTGGGAGTACCCGCCGGTGCTCGTCGGCGGGCTCGGTCGCCACGTGCACGCCCTCTCGCTGGCCCTGGTCGCCGCCGGGCACGAGGTCACCGTGGTCACCCGGCACGCCGAGGGCGCCCCGCTGGAGGAGTACGCCGACGGCGTGCGGATCGTCCGCGCCGCCGAGGACCCGGTGACCTTCCCCCTGGCCACCGGTTCGCTGCTGGCCTGGACGATGGCGTTCAACCACACCCTCACCCGGGCCGCGCTGCGCGCCGCCGAGTCCGGCGGGTACGACGTCGTGCACGCCCACGACTGGCTGGTCGCGCACACCGCGATGACCCTGCGCGACCACCTGGACGTGCCGCTGGTGAGCACGATCCACGCCACCGAGGCGGGCCGGCACCAGGGTTGGCTGCCGGAGGAGATGAACCGCACCATCCACGGGGTCGAGCACTGGCTGAGCAACGAGTCCGGCCGGGTGATCGTCTGCTCCGGGTACATGCGCGACGAGGTGACCGGGTTGTTCGGCGTGCCCGCCGGGCGGGTCGACGTGGTGCCCAACGGGGTCGAGCCGCACCGCTGGAAGGCCCCGGTGGCGGCGGTCGCCGCCGCCCGCCGCCGGTTCGCCGGGGACGGGCCGCTGGTCACCTTCGCCGGCCGGCTCGTCTACGAGAAGGGCGTGCAGCACCTCCTCGCCGGTCTGCCCCGGCTGCGGGACCGGCACCCCGGGCTGCGTGCCGTGATCGTCGGCGACGGCCCGTACCGGGGTGAGCTGGAGGCCGAGGTGCACCGGCTCGGCCTGGCCGGCGCGGTCAGCCTGCCGGGCTTCCTCGGCGGCACCGACCTGCCCGCCGTAATGGCCGCCTCCGACTGCTTCGCGGTGCCGAGCATCTACGAGCCGTTCGGCATGGTGGCCCTGGAGGGGGCGGCGGCCGGCGCGCCGCTGGCGGTCTCCGCGACCGGTGGCCTCGCCGAGATCGTCGAGCCCGGCGTGACCGGTATGACCTTCCGCCCGCAGGACCCGGAGGGGCTCAGCGAAGCGGTCCACGCGCTGCTCTCGGACACCGAACGTGCCCGGACGCTCGCCCGGCGCGCCCGCGCCATGGTGCACGAGCAGTACGGCTGGGCGGCCATCGCGCAGCGGACGGTCGCCAGCTACGCCACCGCCATCGCCGGCTCCTCGTCGTTCACCACGGCGCAGGCGGCACAGCGGATGGCGCACGGCCGTCCCGCCTCCCCGGTCGTCGGGGAGGGCAACCTGCTCGCCGCCGCCGGCCTGCGCTGAGGTGGTAGCAGGGGTTACCTGTCACCGCTTTCTGCCGAACAGGGGACCCCTGCAACCACCCAGCGCCCCCCGCAGCCACCCAGCGACTCCTGCGACCACCCAGCGAACCCTGCAACCACCGAACGACTCCGGCAACCACCCGGCGCGGGGCCAGCCGCGTGGGCGATGGGCCGATCGTCGCGCGGCCGATTCCGTCCGGGCACCTTGATCTGCCGTTACGATCTTGCATCCGCACTGGTCAGCGCAGGTATGCATCGGACAGACTCGCAGCATCCGACCGGGACTAGGTCCGAGGAGGGTTCGGGTGCGGGTGCTCCTGGTGGAAGACGACCTGCGCGTCGCAGCGGTCCTCGCCGCGGCGCTGCGGCGGCGGGGGCACGAGGTGGTCCAGGCGCTGACGGCGGCGGAGGCGGTCCGGGCGGAGCCGGTCGATCTCATCCTGCTCGACATGAACCTGCCCGACCGCGACGGCCTGGAGGTGTGCCGGCGGATTCGCCAACTCAGCGAGGAGGTCGCCATCATCGCGGTGACCGCCCGGGGCGAGGAGCACGACCGGGTGGCCGGGTTGCGGGCCGGCGCCGACGACTACGTGGTGAAGCCCTTCTCGATGGTCGAGTTGCAGGCGCGCATCGAGGCGGTGATGCGTCGCACCGGCCGCGCCGCCCGTACCGCCCGCACCACCACCGCCGCCCTCCAGGTCGGTGACCTGCGCGTCGACGTCGACGCCCGGCGGGTCTGGCTGGCCGGCCGGGAGGTCGGCCTGTCACGTAAGGAGTTCGACCTCCTGGTGGTGCTGGCGCGGCAGGCCGGCACGGTGGTGTCCCGGGACCGGTTGCAGATGGAGGTCTGGCACACCACCTGGGCGACGCGGCACAATCTCGACGTCCACGTCGCGGCGCTGCGCGGCAAGTTGGACGACGCCGGCCTGGTGGAGACGGTACGCGGCGTCGGCTACCGACTCCGCGCCGGCTGATCACCGGCCGTGACGGGCCGTGGTGCGGCAATCTCAGATCATCCTCAAGAATCCCAGCTGGCGGCCCCGTGAACGGCCGATTACGGGTGTGCTGTCCGTACCCAGCCATCCCTCCTGTTTGGAGATCCCCCTTGAGATACAGACGGACTACGGCCGGTGTCTTCTCCACACTGCTCGCCGTCACCCTCGCCGCGACGGCGCTGCCCGCCCAGGCGCACGGGCAGCCGGCGTTCGCCGCGGCCCAGCTGCGGGCGGAGCCGAACCAGGTCCGGGACCTGACGGTCGTCCAGGGCGACGGGTACGCGACCCTGGCCTGGACCCCGGTCGACGGGGCCACCGACTACCAGATCGAGCGGACCCCGGTCGCCGACGACGACACCGTCAGCGGACCGTCGGTGATCAGCGGTGTCTGGCGGCCGAACCGCCAGGTCAACAACTCCTCGCCGACCTTCGCCGACGCCGGCTTCGCCCCCGGGAGCCGGTTCCAGTGGCGGGTCCGCGCCCGCTTCGGCACCACCACGCAGCCGTACTCGACACCGGTCGCCGGCACGACCCGGCCGCACTGGGGCGACCCGAACACTCCGGGCCAGAGCCTGCGCACGCAGTGGGAGACCACGCTGGGCGCGCAGTACACCAGCGACGTCAACGAGTACGCGTACACCGCGGCGGTCGACGAGCTGAGCGACCGGGTGCGGGTGGTGGAGATCGGCCGCACCATCCAGAACCGGCCGATCAACATGTTCGTCATCGGCTACCCCAAGCCGCCGGCGACTCCGGAGGCGGTCGCCGCGACGAACCCGCTGGTGGTCAACTGCAACGTGCACGGCAACGAGCCGGGTGACCGCGAGGCCTGCCTCATCATGGCCCGGCAGCTCGCCTTCACCGACGACGCCGGCACGCTCGACAAGCTGTCGAAGACCACCATGCTGATCGTGCCGACGATCAACGGCGACGGCCGGGCCGCCAACAGCCGGGGCAACTCCACCGGTCAGGACCTGAACCGGGACTACTCCCTGATCCGTCAGCCGGAGACCCAGGCCTTCGTCGAGATGGTCCGCGACTACCGGCCGATCGCCAGCTTCGACGGCCACGAGTACGGCAACACCAACACCGGCGACCTGCCGATGCTGCCGCCGCGCCACCAGAACGTGTCCCAGGGGATCTTCGACACCTCGCAGGACATGATCGAGGGGCACATGTACACCGAGGGCGCCAAGGACGGCTGGTGGGCCTGCCCGTACGGGTGCACCGGCGCCGGCGTGGGCCTGAGCGAGGAGACCATCCTGCGCAACACCCTCGGCCTGAAGAACGTGGTCAACTCCCTGCTGGAGCTGCGCAGCTCCGGCGGCCCGACCCGGCCGGACGAGGGCAACACCGCCAACAACCGCCGGCGCAAGTCGTACTCCGCCCTGTGGACGTTCCACCAGTTCCTCACGTACCACGTGGCGAACATCCCCGGCATCACCAAGGCCCGGGCGGAGGGGATCGCCTTCCAGTCGGCGAACACCGGCCGGATCGTGTTCCGGGGCTCGCGCCCGATCGAGGCGTACCCCGCGCCGCACCCGGGTGAGGCCCCGCCGCCGCTGGACGCTCCCACCCCGGAGCGGATCCTGGAGCAGCCGCCGTGTGCGTACCGGCTGACCGAGGAGCAGTACCACGGGGCACGCAGCGACGGTCCGGCCGGCCGGCAGACGACGGTGGCCCAGCGGCTCGCCGCCCACGGCTGGAAGGTCGTCAAGGTCGCCGACGGCTACCTCGTCCCCCTCTCGCAGCCGGAGCGGGGTCTGGTGCCACTGCTCCTCGACGGACAGGCCGTCGAGGGCCTGGTCGACGGCGAGCGGATCGCGCCCACGCTGACCGGCACCCACAACGGCCCGCTGACCGTCACCGGCGTGGCCTGCCTCGCCGGCGCCACCGTCCGGGGTCCGATCCGGGTCCAGCCGGGCGCCACCCTGATCGTCAACGGCAGCGCGATCTCCGGGCCGGTCAACGCCAGCGGCGCGGCCGGGTTCGTGCTGACCGACAGCACGGTGAACGGGCCGGTCAACGTCACCGCCACCCGGGGCCCGGTGGTCCTGGTCGACAACCGGGTCAGCGGCCCGGTCAACGTGGTCAACAGCGCGGGCGTGGCCCCGCTGCTGGCCGGCAACACCGTCTCCGGCCCGCTGGGCTGCACCGGCAACGCCCCCGCGCCGGTCAACCTGGAGGTCGCCAACTCGGTCAGCGGTCCGAAGTCCAGCCAGTGCGCGCGCCTGTGAGCTGCTGAACCTCGTACCGACGACCCTCGTACCGGCAGGCCGGTCCCCCGACCGGCCTGCCGGCACCCCTTGGACGCCAGTGGAGTGGAGAACACCGTGACCGACACCCTCCCCCGGGCCGCGACGGCGGCACCCCGCCGCGCCCGGCGACGCGCCACCCCGCTCGCCGGGGCCCTCGCCCTGCTGGTCGCGGTCGCCGGGTGCAGCGGCGGGGACGACAGCGGCTCCGGTACGTCGGACGCCGCCCCACCGGTCGCGGTCACCGTGACCGGACCGCTCTGCGACGTGCTGCCCTCGGGCAGCGAACCGGGCAACCCGGCCTCGCTCGTCGGCCAGCCCGCCGACCGCGCCCTCCAGTGGATTCCCGTGCTCACCACCTTCGAGGCGGCGGTGCGGGCCAGCGGCATGGCCTCCGAGCTGACCGGGTCCCAGCCGGTGACCATCCTCGCCCCGACCGACGACGCGTTCGCGGCCAAGTTCTCCCGGACGAACCTCGACGAGCTGCTCCTGAAGGACACCGAGAAGCTGCGCGGGCTGCTGCGCGAGCACGTGGTCACCGGCGCGCTGCCGGTCTCCGAGCTGGTGTCCGCCGGCACGGTGACCACGCTCGCCGGCACCCGACTGACCGTCACCGCTCAGGGGCAGGGTGCGCGCGTCGACGACGAGGCCGACCTGCTCTGCGCCGACTACCAGGCGGCCGAGGCCCGGATCCACGTCATCGACCACGTGCTCGGCAGCCTGCCCACCACCGCGAACGGCGACGACCACCCGGCGCACTGAGCGCGTACGCCCCCACAGAACCACCGACGGGGGCCCCCCCCCCCCCCGGGGGGGGGGCGGGGGGGGGGGGGGGGCCCCCCCCCCCCCGCCCCGGCCCGCGGGGCCCCCCACCCCACCCCCGCGAACGCCGACCACCACCCGCCGCCCGGCGGGCCCCCCCCCCCCCACCCCCCCCCCCGCCCCCCCCCCCCCCCGGGGGGGGGCGCCCGTCGTCGTGTCGTCGCCTCAGCGCTCCGCGAACGGCACGTAGTCCCGCTCGGCGGCACCGGTGTAGAGCTGCCGCGGACGGCCGATCTTGGTCTCCGGGTCGCCGATCATCTCGCGCCACTGGGCGATCCAGCCGGGCAGCCGGCCGAGCGCGAAGAGCACCGTGAACATCTTGGTCGGGAAGCCCATGGCCTTGTAGATCAGGCCGGTGTAGAAGTCCACGTTCGGGTAGAGCTTGCGGGAGACGAAGAAGTCGTCGGCGAGGGCGATCTCCTCGAGCTGCATCGCGAGGTCGAGCAGCGGGTCCGGCTTGGCCATCCGGCCGAGCACGTCCTGGGCGGCCTTCTTCACGATGGCGGCGCGCGGGTCGTAGTTCTTGTAGACCCGGTGGCCGAAGCCCATCAGCTTGACGCCGTCGGCCTTGTCCTTGACCTTGCGGACGAAGGACTGCACGTCCCCGCCGTCGGCCTGGATGCGCTGGAGCATCTCCAGCACCGCCTGGTTGGCGCCGCCGTGCAGCGGGCCGAAGAGCGCGTTCACCCCGGCCGAGACCGAGGCGAACAGGTTGGCGTTGCTGGAGCCCACCAGGCGGACCGTCGAGGTGGAGCAGTTCTGCTCGTGGTCGGCGTGCAGGACGAAGAGCATGTCCAGCACCTGGGCCATCACCGGGTCGACGTCGTACGGCTCGGCCGGCACGCCGAAGGTCATCCGGAGGAAGTTCTCCACGTACCCGAGCGAGTTGTCCGGGTAGAGCATCGCCTGTCCGATGGACTTCTTGTACGCGTACGAGGCGATGGTGGGGACCTTGGCCATCAGCCGGACGGTGGACATCTCGACGTGCTCGACGTCGAACGGGTCCAGGCTGTCCTGGTAGAAGGTGGAAATCGCGCTCACCGCCGAGGAGAGCACCGCCATGGGGTGCGCGTCGCGCGGGAACCCGTCGAAGAAGCGCCGCATCTCCTCGTGCAGCATCGAGTGCCGGCGGATCCGCTGGCTGAAGTCGGTCAGCTGGGTCTCGGTCGGCAACTCGCCGTAGATGAGCAGGTAGGAGACCTCCAGGAAGGAGGACTTCCCGGCCAGTTGCTCGATGGGGTAGCCCCGGTACCGCAGGATGCCCGCGTCACCGTCGATGTAGGTGATCGCCGAGGAGCAGGCCGCGGTGTTGACGAACCCGGGATCGTAGGTGACCAGTCCGGTCTCCTTCAGCAGCTTGCTGGCCCGGATTCCGGCGGGACCTTCGACTGCGGACTGCACCGGCATCGAAAGCTGCCCACCGGGGTGATCGAGCTTGACTTCCGTCATCTGTCCCTCGCTTCGCCGGCAGAATCTACGTTGAGGACCGCCTCCGCTTTTTGACGAAGGTGCCTTCGCTTTTACCGTAAACGCGATCCCTGTGACACCGCCCGCCGTGGCTGAGCGGTGAGGGATGCGTCACCCGATTCCCTATCGGCCGACTCGGAAACCCCGTCCTGCTGGGGCGAAGCGGACGACCGGCGGCGATCGGGCGGGTTCCGGTAGTGACGACGAATGATGAGCGGAAATCATCCGAAACCATCCCGACATCGACGGCGATCAGCCGCTGACGCGTTGTGGGATCAACTCTCGGTGACCATCGGGGATGGCGACAACCGTGGCTACCGCATCCGACGGCACGTGGGGGAAATCACTCCACAGGGTCGGTCCGCCGCCGTCTTCGGGCAGCCGGACGAAACGCCCGGTGGCGGGTCGGTCGGCGGCGCGCGACGTCAGTCGACCGGGTCGAGCCGGCGCAGCGTCCCGTCCGGGGCGACCTGGTGGACGTCGAGCCGGTTCGGTCCGGCCCGGAAGAGCGTGTCGTCGGTCAGCAGCGCGGCGAAACGCCGTCCCCCCGGGTCGGGGGAAACCACGGGTACGACCGCGCCGACGCGGCCGTTGACCGCCACGGCCAGCAGCGTGCCGTCGGGCACCCGGTCGGGCACGGTCCCCCAGACCAGCGCGGGCAGCCGTCCGGCGGCCGGGTCGACGGCGCGGAACGCGTCAAGGTCGGCCACCCGGACCGTACCGCCGGTGGGTGGGTCGTCGACGGTGGTCCCCACCAGCGGGTGGGGCACGGGCGGCGGGGGCGGGGCGGGCACGCCGCCGGGAAGGGTCAGCGGCTGCCCCGGCCGGTCGTAGAAGCGCTTGTCGGCCCGCTCCCGGGCCTCCTGCCGCGCCGACCGCCCGTCGACCCGCCCCGGCAACCGGACCCGGGCCAGGTCGGCCACGGTCGGCAGCAGGTCGACGTGTTCCCAGTTCCGGTCGTCGACCCGGCCGGCCCGCTGGCCGGGTTCCTTGACGAACGTCGGCACCCAGGCCACCTCGTCCGGGGCGTCGCGGATCGCGTCCATCCCCCGGCCCTGGGAGCCGGTGGTGAAGCTGACGCCGTGGTCGGCGGTGACCACCAGCAGCGCCCGGTCGTAGAGACCGGTGGCGCGCAGGGTCCGCAGCGTCTCGCCGATCAGCCGGTCGGTGTAGCCGAGCTGGGCCAGGTGCCGCTGCCGGCCCAGCTCGGCCCAGCCGGCACCGTCGTCCGGCAGGTCGTCCGGAGCCTCGTACCGCGCCCCGGAGGGTAGGTACGCCCACGGGCTGTGCGGCATGAGCAGGTGCAGGAAGTGCAGCGTGGGCCGCGCGGCGGGGCGCAGGTCGGCCAGGAAGCTGGTGAACCGGGCCGGCTGGTGGTCGTCCAGGCTGTCCCACCGGAACTTCGGGTCGGTCGGGGCCGGCTCGGCCGCGTCGAGTCCCGCCTCGGCGGCGGTGGGCTCCCGGTAGCTCGCCTCCGGGTCGACCCGGCTCTCCACCGGCGCGACGAGCTGGCGCAGCAGGTCGGCGCTGGACCGGACCAGCACCCCGAGCCCCTGCTCAGGGCCGACCGGCTGGTCGCAGCGGCTCGGCGGGCAGAGCCGGGTGATGCTCTCCTGCGCGCGGATCTCGTAGAGGCCGCCGAGGGCGGTGAAGAGGTTCTCCGGGTACCGGGAGTAGTGCGGGGCGTCCGGCCGGGCCGGGTACCGGCCGGTCAGCATCGCCGGCAACGCGTAGGGGGTCCAGCCGCTGACACCGGTGGCGTTGCGGTACCAGGTCGATCCGGCGGCCAGTTCGGCGAAGTGCGGGAACCGGGTCGCGTCGATCCGCCCGTCCGGGCCGAGCAGCGAGACCAGCGGCAACTCGTCGAGGACGAGCAGGACCACCGGCGGGTGCCCGCCGGGGCCGGTGGCCGCCCCCGCTCCCGCGCCCTCGGCGCGCGGCAGCACCACCGCCGAGGCCGGCGAGACGAGGACGAACAGGGCGACGAAGACCGGTGGCCCGACCGCCGCGGCCCGGAGTATCCGGCCGGGCACGCGCCAGCGCCGGTGCGCCGCCGCGCCCGCCACCCCCGCCGCGCCGGCCACCAGCAGCAGCGGTCCGCCCCGCAGCGGGGTCACCTCCCGTCCCACCTGCACGGCTAGGGTGGCGAGCAGCAGCGCGACGAGCACCCGGTGCGCCACCAGCCGGACCCGACCGCCGGCCAGCCGGGTCAGCGCGCCGAGCCCGGCCAACGCGGCGGTGGGCACCACGGCGACCAGGGCGAGCAGCGCCACGACCTGCCCCGGGGTGGCCCGGTGGAACAGGAAGAAGTCGGGGCTACGGCCGAGCACGTCCAGCAGCGGCTGGGTGACGGCCAGGCCGACCAGGGCGACCACCTCCAGCAGCAGGACACCCTCGGCCCGCCACACCGACGGCGTGGGCGCGGAGGCCGGAGCGGCCTCGGCGGCCGGGGGCGCGATCGTCCGCTCAGCCACCCACGGTCCCGAGGTACAGGGTCCGGGTTCCCGACGGCAGGTCGAGGCGGCGGTTGATCCGGCACCGCGCACCGAGCAGCCGCTCGAAGACCTCGCACCGGTAGTCCGGAAAGATCCCCACCGGCTTGTTCGCCAGCAGTCGCCGCGCCATCGGGTCGCGGGGGTGCACGAACTCCACCACGATCCGTCCGCCCGGTCGGGTCAGCCCGACCAGAGCGTCGACCACCTCCGGCAGGGGCACGTTGCGCCCGATGGCCAGGTGGTGCACGACCGCCAGGGCGAGCACGGCGTCGGCGGCGGTCCGGGCCGCGAAGGAGGACCGTTCGACTCCGCGCCAGCCACCGCCCGGCGACGGGTCGGCGAGGTCCATCACCAGGGGCAGGATCCGTCGATCCGGCTCGGCGCGCAGTCGCCGGTAGAGCCGGTCGACCACCGCCGGGTCCTGTTCGACGGCGACCACCGCGTCGGCGTGCCGGGCGGCGATCCGGGCGTACCGGCCGTCGTTGGCCCCGAGGTCGAGCACGAGCCGGGGCCGGGGCCCGGCCGCCAGTGCGGCCTCGACGAAGCGCTCCTTGCCGGCCCGGTCCTCCGCCGAGTAGCCGCAGGTGCGCTGGTAGTCGGCCCAGTGGCTGTCCGACGGCGGCCGGTCCAGCCGGTCGACCAGTCGCTCGATGCCCCGGACGGTGGCCAACGCCAGGTCCCGGGAGTACCCGGCGGCCCGGAGCTGGTCGCGGACGTCGGTGGTGGTGGCGGTGGCGTGCCGCCGCTGCATCGCCCCGTGCAGATGCACGTGGGTCGGTACGCCGGGCAGCAGGCGGCGTACGCCGCGGAACAGTGGTCGGAGCTGGTCGGCCTCGATGCCGTCGACGCGGGACCGCAGCCAGGGCTGGAAGTCCACGCCGAGGTGGGCCTGGAGCAGCAGCGGGTACAGCAGCGTCTGGCAGAACTGCCGGTAGCCCGCCCAGGGTTCGCCCTCGCGGGCCGGCTCGAACGACCCCACGTCGATGAAGACCGGGGCGGCCCCGCGCCACTGCACGTTGTAGGCCGACCCGTCCTTGAGGGTGAACCCGTGGGCGAGGGCGGTGCGGAGGATCTCCAGGTGCAGCAGCGCGGCGTCGCGCAGCATGCCGAACGACCACTCGTACGGGTGGGAGACGAACGGGATCCGCTCGTGCCGCAGCACGGCGGCCCAGGGCGTGCCGGGCACCGGCTCGACCGGCTCGGTGCCGCAGATCTTGCCGGTGCCGAGCAGGGCGCGGAAGAACTCCGTGCCGGCGAGCGCCCGGTAGTCGCGGGCGGCCTGCTCGTCGAGACCGCGCAGGACCTCGCCGTCGAGGTGGAACACCCGGTTCGCCGGGTCGCGGAACGAGGCCGGTTCGGCCCGGAGCCCGGTGTCGGGGATCGTCATGCCGGTCAGTGCCGGTCGGTGCGCTGGCGCCGGAACCGGTCGGTCAGCCGGCGCCAGTAGAGCTTGGCGGCCACCGCCGCCCCGGCCACTCCGCCCACCACCGCCTGCACGATCAGGCTGCCGGATCCCGCGTCCAGGTAGGCCAGGTGCTTCACCGACCCGCTCCCTTCCCTCGCCGTCGTGGAGTGAGTCCGGCCAATACAGCTTTAGGTGATTTGCCCCGTAAAGCCGGACTTGTCTCACACCGTACGCCGCGATCCGCCCGGCCGGGGCCACACCGCCCACCGGGCCCACAACCCGCCGCTCCCGTTCACCCCAACGAGCACCCCGCCGCCCCACCCACCCCGTCGATCAAGAGGTTCAGGTCAGCAAGCGCCGGCCCCGGTGACGCCAACCTCTTGATCGACGGTGGACGGCGCGGTGGACGGCGCGGCGGGTCCGATACGTTCAAGACGGCCGCGCCGCGCCGGCCCTACCGTCAGGGCATGACACCTCGTTTCGACCTGGTCGGGATCGTCGCCACGGACCTGGCCCGCACGCTGGACTTCTACCGCCGTCTCGGCGTGGACGTGCCGCCCGGGGCGGAGAACGAACCGCACGTGGAGGTGACCCTGCCGGGCGGGTTCCGGCTGGCCTGGGACACCGTGGAGACGATCCGCTCCTTCGACCCCGACTGGCAGCCGGGCACCGGCGGGTCGGGCATCGGCCTGGCGTTCCGGTGCGCCGACCCGGCCGAGGTCGACCGGTACTACGCCGAGCTGACCGGGGCCGGTTTCACCGGGCACCGCCCGCCGTGGGACGCCTTCTGGGGGCAGCGGTACGCCGTCCTGCTCGACCCGGAGGGCAACGGCGTCGACCTCTACGCCCCGCTGCCGGACTGAGCCGGCCGGAGCAGCGTGGTCGGCGGCACCCCGGCCAGGTCCCGCACGTCGCGGGTCAGGTGCGCCTGGTCGGCGTACCCGCTGCGGGCGGCCGCCTCGGCCAGCGGCGTACCGGCGCGGGCCAATGCCAGCGCCCGCTGCATCCGCAGAATGCGGGCGAGGGTCTTCGGGCCGTACCCGAACAGGGCCAGGCAGCGACGGTGCAGGACGCGCGGGTGAAGGCCCACCTCGGCGGCGGTGGCGGCGACGGTGGCCCCGGCGCGCAGCCGGGCGGCGACCCGGACGCCCAGCGGGTCCACGCCGCCGGTCCCGCGCAGCCGCGCCGCCGCGACCGATTCCAGCACCTCCCCCGGCGCCCGCGCCGCGCGCTCGACCAACTCGGCGACCGCCCGGTCACCCCAGAGGTCGGCCAGCGGCACCCGCCGGTCCCGCAGTGCGTCGGCGGGCAGGCCGAACACCGCCGGCCCGGTGCCGGGCGGTAGCCGCAGGCCGACCCACCGTTCCCCCGGGTCACCGACCGAGAGGTACGCCCTCCGGTCCGGCCCGGCCACCACCAGCCCCGCCCGGCTGGACCAGAGCAGGTCGAGGCAACCGTCGGGCAGGACCCGGGTCGGGACGACGTCCGCCGGGGCGGTGCTGGTCCACAGCACCGCCCCGGCGAGCCGCGCGGGCCGTTCCCGGTACACGCCCCCACCCTGCCACCCGGCAGTCACCGCTCCCACCCGACCACCCGGCAGTCACCTCCCCACCCGACCGCCCCGTTGATCAAGAGATTCAGGTCGGAAACCGCCGCCCCGGTGACGCCAACTTCTTGATCACCGGGGTCGGCGGGGCGCGGGGTGGCCAGCACCGAGCCGGGTGAGGCCGACCAGGCGGCGCGCAGCGCCCGACCCCGACCCTTGGCGTCGAGGTGCAGCACCTCGACGCCGGGCAGTTCGCCGGCGAGTTCCCGCGCCACCGCCAGGGTGGTGTCGGTGCTGGCGTTGTCGGCGACGGTGATCCGGAACAGGTACGGGAAGTGGCCGGCGAGGTGGGCGTGCAGCCGGCGGACGCAGGGGCCGAGGTCGGCCTCCTCGTTGTAGGCCGGCACCACCACGTCGAGCAGGATCGGTGGCGCGTCCGGCCACGCCGGCAACGACCGATCCGAGCTGCGGGGAGTACGGCTAGGCGTGCGCTGTGTGGCTGGTGTGACCCGGCAGACGTACGGTGAACACCGTCCGTCCAGGTCGGCTGTCCACGTCGACCCGGCCGTGGTGGGCGTCCACCACGGCGGCCACGATGGCCAGTCCGAGACCGGTGCTCCCGTGCGCCCGGGAGCGGGAGCTGTCGCCCCGGGCGAACCGCTCGAACACCTCCGGTTGCAGCCCGGACGGGATGCCGGGGCCGTCGTCGGCGACGGTCAGCACGGCGGCGTCCGGCTCGGCCCGCAGCGTGGTGGTGACCGCGGTGCCGGCCGGGGTGTGCACCCGCGCGTTGGTCAGCAGGTTGGTCACCACCTGGTGCAGCCGGGCGGCGTCGCCGGGCACCTCGACCGCCTCGTCCGGCAGGTCGAGCTGCCAGCGCTGCTCGGGCCCGGCGACGTGCGCGTCGCTGACCGCGTCGACCACCAGCGCGGACAGGTCCACCGGCTCGGACACCAGCGGTCGCCCCGAGTCGAGTCGGGCCAGCAGCAGCAGGTCGTCCACGAGGCTGGTCATCCGGACGCTCTCCGACTCCACCCGGCGCAGCGCGTGCGCCACGTCGGGCGGGGCCTGCGCGCGGCCCCGGCGGGCCACCTCCGCGTACCCCCGGATCGCGGCGAGCGGGGTACGCAGTTCGTGGCTGGCGTCGGCGACGAACTGGCGTACCCGGGTCTCGCTGGCCTGCCGGGCGGCGAGCGCGGCGGCGACGTGCCCGAGCATCCGGTTGAGCGCGGCCCCGACCTGGCCGACCTCGGTGCGCGGATCGGTGTCGGCGGCCGGCACCCGGACCGACAGGGCGACCTCGCCCCGGTCCAGCGGCAGTTCGGTGACCCGGGTGGCGGTGGCGGCGACCCGGCGCAGCGGACGCAGCGTGGCCTGGACGATCAGCGCGCCGGCCGAGCCGGCGAGCAACAGGCCGACGGTGGCGAGACCGGCCTGCGCGGCGACCATCCACCAGACGGTCTCCTGCGCCTCGGCCAGGGGCACACCGAGAGCCCGGACGCTGCCGTCGCGGAACTCCTGCGCCACGAACCGGTAGTCGCCCCGGTCGCCGAGGTCGACCGTGCGGGGCCGACCGTCGGTGGGCAGGCCGGCGACCGCCGCGACCTGGGCCGGGGAGACCGCCTCCTCGTCCCGGCCGGCGGTCAGCGTCCGGGCGGCGGTGACCTCGCCGTCGGCGGTCCGGGCGACGATCGTGCCGGTCGGGAAACCGGGCGGGATGCGCAGGGCGACGATGTCGGGCAGCGGCCCGCCGGGCGCGGGCCCGCCGGGCCCCCGTGGCTGCCAGTCCGGGGCCAACTGGTCGTCGACCTGGGAGATCAGGAAGTGCCGCAGCGCCACCGTGGTGACGCCGCCGACGCCGACGCTGACCAGGGCGAGCAGCGCGACCAGGATGGCCACCAGCCGGGCGCGCAGGGACCAGCCGGTCAGCCAGCGCCGCAGCGACCGGCGGCCGTCACGGCGGGCGCGGGCGGCGGTGCGGCCGGTCTCACGGGGCCGGCTTGAGGACATATCCCGCCCCACGCAGCGTGTGGATCATCGGCTCGCGACCGGCGTCGATCTTCTTCCGGAGGTACGAGATGTACAGCTCGACGACGTTCGCCTGGCCGCCGAAGTCGTAGTTCCAGACGTGGTCGAGGATTTGGGCCTTGCTGAGCACCCGGCGGGGGTTGCGCATCAGGTAACGGAGCAGCTCGAACTCGGTGGCGGTGAGGGTGATCAGGTCGTCGCCCCGGCGGACCTCGTGGCTCTCCTCGTCCAGGCTCAGGTCACCGACGGTGAGGACGGCCTCCTCGCGGGCGGCCACGGCGAGCCCGGCACGGCGCAGCAGCGCCCGGAGCCGGGCGATCACCTCCTCCAGGCTGAACGGCTTGGTGACGTAGTCGTCGCCGCCGACCGTCAGGCCGGCGATCCGGTCCTGCACCGCGTCCCGGGCGGTCAGGAAGAGCACCGGCACGTTCGGGGCCTGCTCGCGCAACCGGCGGAGCACCTGGAATCCGTCCAGGTCGGGCAGCATCACGTCGAGCACCACCACGTCCGGGCGGACCTGCCGGGCGCTGCTCAGCGCGGCCATGCCGTTGCCGGCGGTGGCCACCTGCCAGCCCTCGTAGCGCAGCGCCATGGCGAGCAGGTCGGTCAGGGTCGGCTCGTCGTCGACCACCAGCACCCGGACCGGCCCACCGTCCGGGCGGCGCAACTCGACCCGGCCCGGCAGCGCATGCCCCTCGGTCACCATGGCCATCATCCTGACCCGAGGTGCTGTGTCCCGTCTCGGTGTTCCCTGTGCGCCACCTGTGCGCGTCGCCGGGGTCCACGGGCCGCCCGCTCAACGGGCGCGGGCCCAGGAGAGGAAACGCAGGGCCAGGTCGGACGGGGTGGTGTCGTCCGGGTGTTCGGGTGGAAGGTCGGCCGCCGCGTCCTCCATCATCAGGTTCAGGTAGATCAGCAGGGTGGGCCGGTTCCCCCGGTACTCGACCAGCAGCCGCAGCCGGGCCGGCGAGCAGGGCCACGGCGCACCGCAGGCCCGACACCGCCAGGACGGACGGGCGGCGGTGTGCTCGGGCCGACGACGCCCGGCGGTCACCGCTGCCCGCCTTCGGCGAGGGCAAGGGCCTCTTCGTGGTCCCGAACGCTCAATCCACCCACCCGCCTTCGTCCATCCGTCATGGAGGGCCGCCCCGCCTCCCCACGGGGCGGCCCGGCAGGCACGGTCGCCGGGTCTCGCCTCCACCGACCGCGCCGCCTCCCAGCCACCCTCCCCCACTGTGGTCAGACAACTACAGCCCGTGAGAAGGTGCCAGTCAGACGTCTTCGCCATCCCGAAGGGAAGCCGAATGAACGATGCGTTCCGTGCCGCCCTGCACGCCACCGGCCACACCACCGAGTCCCTAGCCGAAGCGATAGGAGTCGATCCGAAGACCACCATGCGGTGGCTGACCGAGGGACGCGTGCCGTACCCCCGGCACCGCGCGGCAGCCGCCGAGGCCCTCGGCCGAGACATCTCGGACATCTGGCCGGACACATTCCGGCGGAAAGTGCCGCTGTGGTTCCGTCCGTGGCAGGAGATCGAGCGGGAGGCGGTGTCGCTGCGCTGGTTCGAGCCCAGCGTCCTGCCCGGACTGCTCCAGACCGAGGCGTACGCCCGCGCCGTGCTGGCCGGCGGCGGGCTGCTCGCCCGGGGCGAGGTGGAGCGGCACCTGGCCACCCGGCTCGCCCGGCAGGGCATCCTCACCCAGGACGACCCGCCCCAGTTCACCGCCGTGATCGACGAGGCGGTGCTGCGCCGCCCGGTCGGCGGCCGGGAGACCATGCGTGAGCAACTGTCGGCCCTGGTCACGGCGTGCGCCGCCCCGCACGTCCGGGTGCACGTGGTGCCGTCCACCGTGGGCGCCTACGCCGGGCTCAACGGCCCGTTCGTGGTCGCGCAGAGCCCTGACCACCGGCTCGCCGGATACCTGGACAACCAACTCCAGGGACACGTGGTCAGCGAGACGGACGAGCTGGCGGCGATACTGGCAGCGTGGGAGAACGTGCGCGGCGAGGCGTTGTCCCACTGGCAATCCGTCGACCTCATCACGGAAGTGGCGAAGACATGGACCTGACCGGCGCACGGTGGCGGAAGAGCAGTCGGAGCAGCGGCAACGGCGGCGCGTGTGTCGAGGTCGCCGACAACCTGCCCGGGGTGGTCGGCGTCCGCGACAGCAAGGACCCGGACGGCCCGGCGTTGGCCTTCTCCCCCACCGCCTGGCGGGTCTTCGTCGCCCGGATCGCCCCACCCGACTGACCCGTCGACCGACGCGCCGGCGTCCATGATGGACGCCGGTCTGGCGGCGGTTCGTGGTGGGATGGCCGGATGAGTGGACTCGCGGACCTGACCGCCGCTCCGGACCAGATCACGTACCTGGACGCCGCCGCCCGTACCCCGGTGGGTCTGGACTACAAGCGGCGCCTGCTCGCGGCGCTGGACGTCCGGCCGGGGCAGACGGCGGTGGACCTGGGCTGCGGGCCGGGCACCGACCTGGCCGCGCTGGCTGACGCGGTCGGCGCGGACGGCACGGTCGTCGGGATCGACCACCAGCCCCGGATGGTGGCCGAGGCCGCCGGCCGGCTCGCCGACCGTCCGAACGTCGCGCTGCGGGAAGGGGACCTGCACGACCTGCCGTTGCCCGACGCCAGCGTGGACCGGCTCCGGGTGGACCGGGTCCTGCAACACGTCGAGCATCCGGAGCGGGCGGTCGCGGAGGCCCGGCGGGTGCTGCGGCCGGGCGGGCTGTTCGGCATGGCCGAGCCGGACTGGGACACCCTCGCCGTCGCCGACGCCGACGTCACCACCAGCCGCCGCTTCGCCCGGTTCAGCGCCGGGCGGGTCCGCAACGCCACGATGGGCCGGCACCTGGTCCGGCTGGCCGACGCCGCCGGGTTCCGGATCCGGTCGGTCGAGCCGGTGGCGGTGCTGTTCCGGGACTTCGCCACCGCCGACCAGATCCTCGGCCTGCGGCGCAACGCGGCGCGGGCGGTGGCGGCCGGCGAGCTGGCCGAGGCGGACGTCGCGCCGTGGCTGCGCCGGCTGGAGACCGGCCCGCTGGTCGCCGGCTTCACGTTCTACCTGGTCGTCGCCGAGGTCTGAGCGCAGTCGCACACGACGGTCGCCCTCCGCGTCCGGGAACGCGGAGGGCGACCTCGGTGCCCGGCCGACGCCTACCGGGCGTCGGTCAGGCCGTAGGCGCGGTCGATGGTCTGGACGACGCGGTTGCCCGCCCGGTCCCAGGCCTCGGTGCGGACGGAGACCGCCCCGGTGGTCTTCGCCAGCTTCGGGTGGGCCACCAGCGCGTGGTAGCTGCCACCGAGACCGGGCACGACGACCGCCCGCTGCCAGGTGGCCCCGTCGTCGTACGACACCCAGGTCCGCAGCCCGGCGATCCGGGGCGCGTTCGGCGCGGCGTGCGGCGTGACCTCGAACCGGTACGCGCGCCCGGCCGGCATGGTGTCGGTCAGCGACAGGTCGAAGTCGTGTTCGAGCTGGATCAGCGGCTGCCAGTCGCACTTGCCCGTGCCAATGTTGATCAGCTCGGTGTAGCACTGTGCCGGCTGCCGCACGGTGCCCGTGGCGCTGGCCGAGCGGAACGTCCAGTCGGTGGCGATCCGCTTCGCCAGCGTCTGCCCGGTGAACCGGTCCTCGCGCACGGTCCGCAGCGTGTACTGGCCCGGCTCCGACGGCACGGTCCAGTGCAGGAAGTTCGTCCCCCGGCCCGGCGGCGGGTTCGGGGCGATCCGGACACCGTCACGTTCGAGCGTCGCCTGCACCCGCCGGGCCCCGGAGACGGAGCTGGTCAGGTCCGCCGACGACGACGAGCGTTCCAGCAGGTAGATGGTGTCCCCGTCCCGGCACGACATGCAGGTGTGGGGCTGGGGCGGGTGGCTCGGCAGGGCGCCCAGCACGACCGGCGGCTGGTGGATCTTCTCGGTCCGCGACACCGGCCGGGTGAACGTCCCCACGTGGTCGGAGCTGCGGTTCGTGCCGTCGGCCGGGTTCGTCACCGTGAAGTACCGCGCCCAGAGGACGTCCGGGCCGGTGACGTTGTAGTACTCGGTCCGGGCGACCGGCACGTCGTAGTCGTGCGCGGCGTTGGCGCTGAAGGTCTGCCCGGGGACGAACGTGTGGCTGACCTCGTGCGCGTTCGTCCGGTACTGCGGTGACGACACCTGGGCGTGCTGCTCGCTGCGCACCTGCACGAGGTCGCGGTGGCGGACGCTGTCGACCGGCTCCGCGGGCATCCGGTCGGCGGTGTGGTGCCGCAGCTTGTACTGGTACGGGCTGACGAGCTGGGCGTCGATCTCGACGTACGGCCGCTTCGCCCCGGCGATGACCTTCGCCACCTTCGCCCCCTGCGCGCCGTCGAGCCAGAGCAGCGGCAGCCGGGGCTTGACGATGTCGTACGGGGGGATCTGGGCGGGCAGGCCGATGTCGTCACGGCCGACGAAGTACTGGAGCACTCCGGCCGCGCCGGCCTCGGCGGCCTGCTCGATCTCGTCGACGAACCAACTGCTGGCCGGGCTGTCGAGGAGGACCAGCTTACCCTTGACGTCGCGGCCGGCCAGCAGGTCCGCCCGGCTGGCGAGCTGGAGCCGCTGGTCGGTGGTGAACTTCGGCGCGACCTCGCTGTCGGTGAGGTACGTCGGGTTCAGCCGGAGCCTGCCGTTGCCGTGCACGGTGGTGGTGGCCTCCGGCGCGCCGAGGAGCTGCTCGAACCAGGTGCCGTAGGTGCCGATCGTCGGCTTGGCCCGGGTCGGCACGACGTGGGTCCGCCAGCTGTAGGCGTGGCCCGGTCCGCTGTACCAGACGCTGGAGTAGTTGAGGCCGGACGCCGTGGAGAAGGTGCTGCCCATGGCGAGGTGCACCGCCTCGCTCGGCAGCGGCGTGTCGATCTTCTCGACTTCCACCAGGTCGCGGGCGAGGTCGTACTCGAGGGTGGCGTCGCCGCTGATCGTGTACTGCGGGTTCTCCAGCCACGCCTGGTGGCGGAACGCCTCGGTGTCGCCCCAGTAGGCACCCCAGCAGCTCACGTGGTAGTCGCCGTCCGGGACGTACCCGATGCCCTGGAGGACGTTCTGGCCCGGCAGGCCACCCATCATCACCAGGAAGGACGTGTCGTCCCGGAGGTTGCGGAAGTCGCAGGGGGCGTTGCCCATGGCGATGGGGTCGCCGGTCACGCCGACGATGCGGGTGGTGATCCGGCGCATCGGCGGCTGCCGGACGAGTCCGACCGCGAGGGTCAGGCGGGTCCCGGTGGCCTCGTCGGTGGCGACCAGCGAACCGGTGTAGCTGCCGATCTCCAGCCCGGCGGCGTCGAGGGAGACGGTGACCTGCCCGGTGCCGCCGGCCGGCACGGTGACCGTGGCGGGGGTGGTCAGGGCGACGCTGGCATCGCCCCCGGAGATCCGGCGCAGGGTGGGGGTCAGGGTGAGGGTGACCGGCTGCCCGGTGGGGTTGTGGTAGCCGACCTGCCGTTCGATCCGGGGCTCGGTGTTGGGGGACACGGTGCCGAAGTCGACGTTCACCGTGCTGGTGGTGACCTGCTGGCGGACCGCGCGGGCCAGGTCGAGCCGGCCGGCGCCCTGCTGGTAGGCGGTGTGGCCGGTGTCCCTGCTGGTGGCGATCAGCGTCGGCTTGAGCTGGGCGGCGGTCCAGTCCGGGTGCTGCTGGGCCAGCACCGCCGCCGCGCCCGCCACGTGCGGGGTGGCCATCGAGGTGCCGTTCGCCGAGGTGTACCGCTCGTCGACCGGGGTGCCCATCGAGGTGCCGGCGGCGCGGGCCGCGACGATCCCCACGCCGGGCGCGGCGATGTCCGGCTTGATGGCCCGGTCACCGAGCCGGGGGCCACGGCTGGAGAACTCGGCCAACTGGTCGGTCTTCGAGGTCGCGCCCACGGTCAGCGCCGCGTCGGCGGCGCCCGGGGCGCCGACGGTGTTCTCCCGGCCGGAGTTGCCGGCGGCGATGACGAAGAGGGTGCCGGTCTCGGCGGTCAGCCGGTTGACCGCCTGGCTCGCCGGGTCGGTGCCGTCGGTCGGTTCACCGCCGAGGCTCATGCTGACGATCTTCGCCCCACTGGTGGCGGCCCACTCCATCGCGTCGATGATCCACGACATGTCGCCGTTGCCACCGTCGTTGAGCACCTTCGCGACGAGCAGGTCCGCCCCGGGGGCGACGCCCTTGCGCGCGCCGGCCGAGCCCGCGCCCGTTCCGGCGATGGTGGCCGCGACGTGGGTGCCGTGACCGTGCCCGTCGGCCGCCGACTCGACGCCCGGCACGAAGCTCTTCGATCCCACGACCTTGCCCCGCACGTCCGGGTGGTCGGCGTCGATGCCGGTGTCGAGCACCGCCACCTTCACGCCGGTCCCGTCGAGCCCGGCGGCCCACGCCTGCGGCGCACCGATCAGTGGCACGCTCTCGGCGAGGTCGACCTGGACCTTCTGGTCCAGCCACACCTTGCTGACCCCCGAGGCCAACGTCGGTCCGGTGGTCGCCGCCGCCGGTCCACGGGCGGCGGCCGACCGGTCGGCCCCACCGGTCAGCGCGGTCCAGAAGTCGCCGACCCTGGCCTTGTCCACGGCCAGCCCCGCACCGGCCACGCTGGGCAGGTCGCGCCGGGCGCTGGTGCCGGGCAGCGCGGCCCGCGAGGCCGTCCGGGCCGCCGGACCCGCGCCGTAGCTGACGATCACCGGCATCGTCCGGGCCGCGTCGTCGGCGTACCCGTTGCGGGCCAGGTACCGCACGTCGAACAGTTCCCGGTCCAGCAGGCCCCCGGCCACCAGACCCTGCGCCGACTGGGGGATGACGTACAGCCCGGTCGGATCCGAGTAGGAGCGGAACGAGTCCGCCGCGGCGGGGCCGTCCGGGGAGCCGACCACCGTGGCCGTGCCGCGGCCGTCCGCCCCCTCCGCGTACCGCACCCGGTGGCCGGTGATCAGGGTGATGGTTGCCTCCAGGCCGTCACCGGACCCGGTCGTGACGGTGGCGGTCGCGGCCGGGGTCGGCTCCGACTCAGCCGTCGGCGCGGCGGTCGCCGGTGGTGGGACCCCGATGGTGGTGACGACCACCGCGACGGCGAGGCCGCAGGCGGCCCCGCCACGCCGTGATCGCCATTGGCGCAGGCTCGACATGAATTTTCCTCTCCAAGGGGGTGTACGCAGGGGGAACGGATGCGTCCCGTGGAGCTTGGCAGCGGGTCCGGCGCCACGGAAGCCGTCCGTCCGCCTGGTTCACGCCACTGGCGTGAATGGGGCAGGCTCCGGATCCGGTGCTCGTCGTGGTGGGGACGGCTGGTGCGGGCGCGGGGCGACCGCAGGGGCGTCTCCGATGGTGGACGGACGGCTCCCACCTCTTGTCGCCACCGGCGGGGCGGGGCAGCATGACCGGATGCGGAATGATCAGCGGTCGTTCCCCGAGCTCGGCCTCTCCCCCGGACAACAGGCCCTGTACGAGTCACTGGTCGCCAGCCCGGACACGGTGTCGGCCGACGTCACCGGAACCGCCGACTTCGCCCGGCTGGCGGAGCTGGGACTGGCCACCCGGTTGCCCGGCCAGCCTCCCCGCTGGACGGCGGTGGCACCCGACATCGCGCTGGGGTCCCTGCTCGCCAGGCGGCGGGAGTCCCTACGTGAACTGCGGCACCGGGTGACGCGGATGGGTGACCGCTTCCAGCGGGCCGCGACCGCCGGGCACTCGGAACTGGTCGAGGTGCTGCACGGCCGGGACGCCATCCACACGGCCTTCGAGGACCTCATCCGCACCGCCGAGACCGAGTTGCTGATCTTCGATGCGCCGCCGTACCTGAACGTGATGACCCCGCCCAGCGTCGAGGCGGTGCGCCGGGGCGTACGGATGCGCACGGTCTACGACCGGGAGGGCGTGGCCATCCCGGGACGACTCACCCAGCTCGTCGACTTCTCCTCCGCAGGGGAACACGCGCGGGTCGCGGACGTCCCGATGAAGTTGATGCTCTGCGACCGGCAGGTCGGGCTCGTGCCGCTACGTCCGGATCTTGCGTTGGAAACCTGTCTGCTGGTCCGCGACCCCGTGCTGTTGTCGGCGTTGTCGGCACTGTTCGAGAGCCTCTGGGAACGGGCCGTGCCGCTGGACGTCGGAGTCCGTCAGCAGGCGGAGTCGGACCCGGAAGCACCCTCCGACCTCGAGCGCGACCTGCTCGCGCTGCTCGTCGCCGGACTGACCGAACAGGACATCGCCGAGCATCTCGGCTGCCACATCCGCACCGTCCGCCGGCACATGAACCGACTGTTCACCCGGCTCGACGCGGTGACCCGGTTCCAGGCCGGTTACCAGGCCGTGCTGCGCGGCTGGCTCACCGCCGACGACCGGGGGGACGTGTGTACGAACTGATCGGCGCCGCCGAGGAAATGGCGTACGATCTGCTGCTGGAGCATCCCGGTGCCACCCTCGCCGAACTCGCCACGATGTGGTCGGGTCCGGGCCGGCTCTCCGTCGCGCTCGCGCGACTCGAAGCCGCCGGTCTGGTGGGCGTCCAGTCCGGAACGCCGCTCCGGTACACCGCGACCGCCACCGACACCGTCAGCAGCCTCCTGCACGAACGGGAGGCGTCCCTGGACCGGGTACAGGAGCACGTCCTACGGCTCGCCGACGTCTACCGGGCCGCCCGCTCCGGCGTCGACCAGCACGTCGTCGAGGTCGTCCGGGGCCGCCGTGCCGTGGAACAGGCGATCACCCAGGTGCAACGCAGCGCCCGGCGGGAGCTGTGCTGTCTCGACAAACCGCCGTACATCCATCTGGACGGCACCGCCGCGACCGATCGGGAACTGCTCGCCGCCGGCGTCCAGTCCCGTTGCATCTACGACCGCGCAGCCGTCGAGGAGAAGGGCAGGCTGCCCGCGATCGAGGAACTGATCCGAGCCGGCCAGCAGGCCCGCGTGTCGCCCGATCTCCCGATCAAGATGTACCTCGCCTACGACCAGCGGGCGATCCTGCCGTTGCAGCCCGGCCCGACCGGGCAGGAGAGCGCGATCATCGTGCGTCCCTCGGCGCTTCTCGACGCGCTGCACACCCTGTTCGACAGCCTCTGGCACCGGGCGGTGCCGCTGCACCTGCCGGCCAGCCGCAACGGCACCGAGGGCCGGAACCGGGCCACCGAGATCGACGACGGACGGCTGGTGGTGATGCTGCTGTCCGGGCTGACCGACGAGGCCATCGCCCGCCAGATCGGCGTCGGATACCGCACCGTGCAGCGCCGTATCGCCACCCTCATGAGCGACCTCGGCGCACGCACCCGGTTCCAGGCCGGCGTACAGGCGGCGTTCCGCCAGCGGCGGGCACTGGAGCACCCCGGAGAAACAGGCGGTGGCCTGACCGGGTGACCGTCCCGGCTTCCGCGACCGATGTCCTCGAACATTCCCGAGCTGCCACCACGAGATCCTTCCCGGGAACGTCGCAGGCCCCCGGCACACAGCCGGCACACAGCCTGGACCTGATCCGGTCCCAGTATCGCCCGCCAGGCTCGGCCCGTGGAAACCATCGATCGAATATGCGAAACACGCTGGTCGTACCGGGGACGACCGGTCAGGCTGGCGGTGGCCGGGGCGCGGCGGACGACGGCGGCGCGGCGGGTGGTGACCGGGGCGCTGGCCGCCCTGGACCGGATCACCGCCCCGGGGCGGGGGGAACTGGCCCGGGTGCACCGGGCGGCGGGCCGTCCGGTGCCGGTCGGTCCGCTGCTGCGCGACCTGGTGGCGGTCGCCCTGGACGCGGCGCGGGCCAGCGACGGCGTCTGCGACCCCACGATCGGCGCGGCCCGGATCCGGCTGGCCGCCCGGGGCGGCCCGTTCCCCGTCTGCGGCTTCGGCACCGGGGTTCCGCCGCCCGCCGACGGCTGGCGGGCCGTGTCGCTGCACGGCGACCGGCTGGCCGTGCCGCCGACGTTGCTGCTGGTCCTCGGCGGGACGGCGACGGCGTACCTGGCGCAGCGCTGCGCCACCCGGATCGCCGAACGATCGGCGGGCGGGGTGCTGGTCGCGATCGGGTCCCGGGTGGCGACGGCCGGTCCGGTGCCGCCCGGCGGCTGGCCGGTGCCGGTGGGCGGCCGGACGATCCGGCTGCGCGGCGGCGGGCTGGCCACCGCGTCGGCGAGTCGCCCCGACGGTGACGGCGTGCTCGATCCGCATTCCAACCAGGCCCCGGATCTGCCCGGGACGGCGGTGACCGTGATCGCCCCGGACACGGTACGGGCGGCCACCCTCGCCGTCACCGCCCTGGTCCGTGGCGCGGACGGCCCCGGTTGGCTCGCCGGCCACGACTGTTCCTGGTGGATCGACCCGGACCGGGCGGACGTGCCCCTCGCCTCGGGCGGACGTGCCTCTCGCCCCGGGTGGTAGGCGGGTGGTAGCAGGGGACCCCTGCTCGGCAGAAAGCGGTAACAGGGGTCCCCTGCTACCTTCCGGTGATGCGGCAGCGGCGAGGCGGTACGGCGGGCCCACTGGCGGGACGGGTCGTCCTGGTGACCGGGGCGGCCCGCGGCATCGGGGAGCACACGGCCCGGGTCGCCGCCGCCCGGGGCGCCCGGCTCTCCCTGGTCGGCCTGGAACCGGAGCGCCTGGCCGCGCTCGCGGCCGACCTGGGCCCCGGGCACGTGTGGTTCGCCGCCGACGTCACGGACCAGGCGAGCTTGCGGGCCGCCGTCGACGGCACCCGGACCGCGCTGGGCGGTATCGACGCGGTGGTCGCCAACGCCGGGGTGGCGAACCGGGGCACCCTGGCGGTCGGGGATCTCGACGCGATGGTGCGGACCGTCGAGGTGAATCTGATCGGGGTGATGCGGACGGCGGCGGCGACGGTCGACTCGCTGGTCGCCCGCCGGGGTTACCTGCTGATCGTCTCCTCGGCGGCGGCGTTCGCCGCGCCACCGGGGATGGCCGCGTACTGCGCGTCGAAGGCGGGAGCGGAGCAGTTCGGCACCTCGATCCGGCTGGAACTGGCCCACCACGGGGTCGCCGTCGGCACCGCGCATCCGTCCTGGATCGACACCGACCTGGTCCGCGACGCCCGGTCCGACCTGCCCGCCGTCGCCGAGCTGCTGGCGAAGCTGCCCTGGCCGATGCGGCGGACCACGTCGGTGCGGGAGTGCGCGGAGGCTTTCGTCCGGGCGATCGAGCGGCGGCAGCGACGGGTGTACGTGCCGCGCTCCGTGGGCCTGGTGCAGGCTGGCCGCGCGCTGCTGGCCAGCCCGCTGGCCGACCTGGTGATGGCCCGGCACGCGCGGCGGGCCGTACCCGAGCTGGAGTCGCAGGTGCGGGCCCTGGGGCGCGGATTCGGCGTGACCACGGCGCTGCCGGACGTCGCGGGCTCCGCCGACCCCCGTCCCGACCCGGCAGCGGACGACACGGTCCGGTAGTCGGAGTTCCGTGTCGTACACGCTGAGTTAGTGGACGGCGCGCGATGGTGTGGGCAGTGCGAGGGGCTGATCCTCCTTGTCATGATCTGCCTGGCGTCGGGTATGCCGTGGCTGACCGTAGGTGCGGTCGTGCTGGTCGGGTTCTCCGGGCTGGGCGCGAACCCGGTGCTGACCGCCCTGGCCGTGCGTTTCGCCGGGCAGGCGCCCACGCTCGGGTCCTCGCTGACCGTGTCGGCGTTCAACGTCGGTACCGCCGTCGGCTCCTGGATCGCGGGCCTGGCGCTGGCCTCCACGCTCGGAGCCACCGGCCCCGCCGCCGTCGGCATGGCCATCGTCGTCCTGGCCGTGATCCCCGCGATGGCGTTGGCCCTCATCGCGCGCCGCCGCGCCGCGCATACGCCGCAGTCAGGCGACGCCACGACGACCAACGCGCTGGCCGGGGCCGGCGCCGCCGTCTGACAGGCCCCACAACAAATCCAAGAAATCCAAGGAGAAGAACGTTCATGCGCGCAACCCTCATGTACGGCGCCGGCGACGTCCGCGTCGAGAACGTCCCGGACACCACGATCAAGCTCCCCACCGACGCGCTGGTGCGGATCACCGCGTCCTGCGTCTGCGGCAGCGACCTGCACCCGTACCACTCGATGTCCCCGGCGGACGGCCCGGCCCGGATGGGTCACGAACTGATTGGGATCGTCGAGGACACCGGCTCGGAGGTGACCACCCTCAAGCGCGGCGACCTGGTCGTCGCCCCGTTCGCCATCTCCGACAACACCTGCCAGTTCTGCCGCGAGAATCTGCAGACCTCCTGCTCCCACCCCCAGGCCAACTTCTTGGACGGCATCCCGGACGAGGGCGGGCAGGCCGAAGCGATCCGGATCCCCCTCGCCGACGGCACCCTCGTCAAGCTGCCCGTCGCCGCGGACTCCGCGCTCATCCCGTCCCTGCTCACCCTCGCCGACGTCTTCGGCACCGGCTACCACGCCGCCGTCAAGGGCGGCGTGCGCAAGGGCAGCAGCGTCACCGTCGTCGGCGACGGCGCGGTCGGGCTCCTTGCCGTGCTGTCGGCCAAGCGCCTCGGCGCCGAGCAGATCATCCTCATGGGCCGCCACCAGGCCCGCACCGACCTCGGCATCGAGTTCGGCGCCACCGACGTGGTCACCGAACGCGGCGACCAGGGCATCGCCAAGGTCCGGGACCTGACCGGCGGCCACGGCACCCACGCCGTGCTCGAAGCCGTCGGCCACCTGTCCGCCTACGAGCAGGCCGTCGGCGTCGTCCGCCCCGGCGGCGTGATCAGCCGCGTCGGCGTCCCCCAGTACGAGAACGCGCCCATCGGCTTCGGCAGCCTCTTCCGCCACAACATCGTCCTCGCCGGCGGCCCCGCACCCGTGCGCGCA
Organism: Micromonospora sp. NPDC050187; assembly: GCF_044459745.1. Lineage (NCBI taxonomy): Bacteria > Bacillati > Actinomycetota > Actinomycetes > Micromonosporales > Micromonosporaceae > Micromonospora > Micromonospora sp. NPDC050187. The sequence continues at coordinate 31,511 of NZ_JBITJH010000004.1, read as the reverse complement.
TACATCGAGGAACTGATGCCCGACATCCTCGACGGCACGATCGAGCCCGGGAAGGTGTTCGACGCCACCACCGACCTCGACGGTGTTCCCGCCGGCTACCAGGACATGGACGACCGCAAGAGCCTCAAGGTCCTCATCAAGCCCTGACCCGTGCACGGCCCCCCGCTGCCGCGCGACGACACGAGGGCGGGGCCTTCGTCCCCGCGCAACGCGGCCGGGACACCCTGCACGAGGCATCGCCGACGGAGACCGCACCTGTGCACGTCTATGACGCCGGGCGGCGGGACACGTCGCCCGACAGGGGCTGATCCGCGCCGAGAATCAAGATCGCCGGTCGTCGGTTTGTCCTGCTCCGGCCTCGGGTACCGGCTCGGGAGCGGCATGGCCGGCGGGCAGGTCATGGCCGGCGGGCACCGGACGAGGCGAGGAGCGACGCGATGAGAACGCTGGACGGGCGGTACCGGCTCGAACAGCGGATCGGCGTCGGTGGCATGTCGGAGGTCTGGCGGGCGCACGACGTGGTGCTGGACCGGACGGTGGCGGTGAAACTGATCTCCCCCGGCCAGGACGACGGGCCGACCTCGGTGGAGCGGATCCGGGCGGAGGCGCGCTCGGCGGCCCGGCTGGTCCACCCGAACGTGGCCAGCGTGCACGACTTCGGCACCTCGACGACGGTGACCGGGCAGCCGGTGCCGTACATCGTGATGGAGCTGGCCGAGGGGGAGACCCTCGCCGCCCACGTCCGCTCCGGTCCGTTGGACTGGCGGATCGCCGTCCGGGTCTGCGCCGAGGTGAGCGCCGCGCTGGCCGCCGCGCACGCCCACGGCATCGTGCACCGGGACGTGAAGCCGGCGAACGTGGTGCTCACCCCGGCCGGGGTGAAGGTGCTGGACTTCGGTATCGCCACCCCCGCCGGGACGCGCGACCAGATGCCGGAGGGGATGGTGGTGGGCACCCCCGCGTACCTGGCCCCGGAGCAGTTGGCCCGGCAACCGGCCACGACCGCCGCCGACATGTACGCCCTCGGCGTGCTGCTGTACTACTGCCTCACCGGCCGCCTGCCGTACCCGGCGGCGACGGCGACCCAGTTGTTGGCGACGCGTCGTCGGCAGGCTCCGGAGCCGCTGCCGGCGATCGACGGTCTACCCGCCGAGGTGGCCGACCTCTGCCGGCGGTGTCTGGACGAGGACCCGCTGGCCCGCCCCACCAGCCTGGTCGCCGCGCTGGTGCTGGCCGAGGCGGTGGACGCGCGGGTGTACGTCCCGCTGGCGGCGGTGCCGCCCCGGCCCCGCTCGGCGGGCACGGTGTCGCCGTGGTGCGACCGCGCCGCGGCCGAGCCGACCGAGGTGGCGGTGGCGGCGGACCCCTGCGGTCCGGCGAGCTGAGTCGTCCGGGCACCCGCCCCGTGGCGGTTTCGCCGGGCGGGTGCCGGGTAGCCGTGCCGGGATGACGGGAGGAACGCGATGTCGGATCCGAGTTCATGGTTCCACGAGGCCATGGCGACCGCCGAGGGTGGTCACGTCCGCACCGACGACGGCGGGCTCTCCACGGCGCTGGCCTCCCCGCTCGCGCCGCACTGTTCCGGGCTGACCCCGGAACAGCTGCTCGCGGCGGCCTTCGCCTCGTGTCTGCACCACGCGGCGGTCGAGGCGGCCAAGGACATCACCGACGAGGCGCACACCGTGCAGGTCCGCGCCGAGGTCAGGTTGGGCCGTGCCGACGACGGCCGGTACGAGGCGGACGTGCACGCCTCGATCGCCTCCACCGGGCTGAGTCGCGACCAGCTCGCCGGCCTGGTGGCGCAGGCGGACCGGCTGTGGCCGTTCTCCAGCGACGACCGGCACCGGCTGACCGTCACGGCGGCGGAGAACGGCCGGCACTGAACGGGCGACCATCCGAGCCCCCTCCACCGTACGGGCCAGCAGCCGACCAACCGGATGGTGCTTCCGCCACTCCGAAGGAGGGAGGCTCGGACCGGGGTGCGAGCCGGGTCCAACCATGTCCGGATCGTCCATGAAGCGGAATCACTGTAGTAGTTTGCCGCCGATGTCGGGCCCGCCCGATCTGATGGAACATCAACCGGTATGAAGGGCGCGACTCCCGCCAAATGTGGTTCATGCCACTATTCATGCCGATGGCAACGGTCCAGATACTTTCTAGCCTCGGCGGGTGCGCCACGACGACTCCGCTGCCCAGAAGCTGACCCGCGTCCGGCCGGACACCCGTTCGGCGGATGCCGACTCCCCCGAACGACGCGTCGGCCGTCACCGTGCCGAGGACCGCCGGCCCCGGGGCCGGGCGTGGCACGCCGCCACCGGCGTCCGGGTGGCACTCGCCGCCGGAGTGACCTGCTGCCTCGGCGTCGGTGCCGTCGTCGGGACGCAGGCCGTGACCGGCGACGAGGAGCCGCTGCGCGAGTCCCTGGCCGACCGGGCCGTCAGCGCCGCCGAGGCCGACCAGCGGGCGTCCCGCTCGTACCAGCGCGGTCCGGTGCCCACGCCGAGCGCTTCCACCAGCTCCTCCGCCGCCGCGAAGCCGACCGCCCGGCCACCCGTCCGGCCGAAGCCGGTGGCCGGGCTCACCCAACGCCAGATGGACAACGCGAAGGCGATCGTGGACGTGGGGGTCGAACTACGGATGCCCCGCCGGGCGCTGGTGGTGGCGGTCGCCACCGCGATGCAGGAGAGCACCCTGCACAACCTCGCCAACGACCGGATCGCCGAGTCGTCCCGCTATCCGCACCAGGGCAGCGGCACCGACCACGACTCGGTGGGTCTCTTCCAGCAGCGACCGAGCAGCGGCTGGGGCAGCGTCCGCGAGCTGATGCAGCCGGCCTACGCCGCCCGTGTCTTCTACCGGGCGCTGCGCGAGGTGTCGGGGTGGCAGGAGCTGAGTGTCACGGCCGCCGCCCAGGCGGTGCAGCGGTCGGCCTACCCGGGCGCGTACGCCAAGCACGAGCGCCGGGCCACCATCGTGGTCGACGCGCTGACCTGACGGCGCCCCGCCCGGTCCCGCCGACCGCCGGGCGGGACGGCGACACGGCGGTCAGGACCGCTTGGGCAGCACCACGACGCGACCGAAGAACTCGTCGATGCGCCGGACCACGTCGTTGAAGTCGTCGAGGTCGATCGGCTTGGTCACGTAGGCGTTGGCCTGGAGGGTGTAGCTGCCCACGATGTCGGTGTCCGCGTTGGACGTGGTCAGCACGACGATCGGGATCGTCCGCAGGTCGTCGTCGCTCTTGACCTCTCCCAGCACCTGCCGACCGTCCATCCGGGGCATGTTCAGGTCGAGCAGGATGACGTCCGGTCGCTGGGCGTCGGTGTGCCGGCCCTCCTGACGGAGGAACTCCATCGCCTCCTGCCCGTCGCCGACCACGTCGATGACCTTCTCGACGTCGGAGTCCTCCAGGGCCTCCTCGATCATCAGAACGTCGCCCGGGTCGTCGTCCACCACCAGGATGCGGACCGGTCCAGACCTCTCTGCGCCCATGACTACCTGCCTCTTCGTGGTGGTGGAGCGATGGCTGTGCGATCACTGCCGGCGGGGAAATCTAACCGATCAGTGGTGGGCGTGCGACGCCGGGTCGGCGGTCGGGTCGTACCGGAGCACCTCGGCCAGACCGGTCATCCGCAGCACCCGCTCCACCCGCCCGTTGGCGCCGGTGAGGCGCAGCCAGCCGCCGGCCGCGGCGCAGGCGTTGTCGCCCCGGAGGAAGGCGGCGATCCCGGTGGAGTCGCAGAAGGTCAACCCGACCAGGTCGACCAGGAGACGAACCTCGCCGTCGGCGAGAAGGCCGTCGATCGCCGTGGCGAGGTGCGGCGCGGTGCTCATGTCGAGTTCACCGGCGAGCCGCAGACGAACTCCCCCGCCATCCCGTTGGACGTGCGTGACGGTGAACGTCAACGTGTTCCCTCTCGCTCCTGCCCACACGCGGATGCTTGCGGTGGAGCAAGTATAAGCAGGACCCGGATGTGGGCGGCCACCGACAGCCCTCAGTGACGGCTGACCGCCGGGAAGGCAGCCGCCACGCCGTGCCCCGCGTCGAGGAACCGGCCGGCCCGGGGGAAGTCGCGCAACGACTGCCGGAAGTAGGCCAGGGTCAGCTCCACCGAGCCCACCGGAACACCCCGGCTGGTGAGGACCATGGCCAGCCAGTCGACGAACTCGGTGAAGAGGTCACCGTCGTCGACGTAGACCGCGGCGGCGAGGAAGTCGACGATGTGGCCGAGGTCGCTGATGGTGGAGTCGAGCTGGACGGCGGTGTAGTCCGCCATCTGCGGAAACCGGTCCCGCAGGTGGGCCAGGGCCGAGTCGATCAGCTCGACGCGCCGCCGCAGCAGGCCGGCGTACTCGTCGTCGGCCAGGTGAGCCAGGTCGGCGGCGGGCACCCGCCGCAGCGCACGCTCGTCGGCGACGAGTTCGGCGGCGGCCGGGGCGTCCGGCGCCCACGCCGTGCCCAGCCGCCGGGCCCACCGCCCGCCCGCCCCGAAACCGCGACCGCCGACCAGCACCGGCACGTCGGAACGGCGGCAGGTCTCGATCATGCGGTGGGCGTACGGCAGCCGCATCGGCAGCGCACAGGCCAGGGCGACCGCGTGCGCGTCGTACCGCTGGAGGTACGCCACCAGGTGCGCGGCGGGCACGCTCGCGCCGAGGAAGGTGACCTGCCAGCCGCGCAGTCGCAGGACCTCGGACACCAGCCGGGCGGGCAGGCCGTGCCACTCCCCGTCCATGCAGGCCACCACGACGTGACCACGGTCGGGACGAGGGCTGGCCGACGAGGAGACCGCAGCGACGACCCGCTCGCTGATGTGTGTCGCGGCGTGCTCCTGCGCCACGCTCCACTCGTTACGCGCCCAGCGCTCCCCCACCTCCGCCTGGGCCGGAGCGACCAGGTCGAGCAGGATCCGCTCGGCGGGCACCCCGTCGGCGAGCAGGTCCATCGCCACGTCCACCGCCGCGTACTCGTCGGCACCCTCCAGGCAGTCGAGGTACGCCGGGTACACGGTGGTCAGGTCGGTACGGGTGGCGCTGGTCACGATCGTCACGTCCTCGGGTTCTGGTGCCCCGAGCCGACCGGCTGCGGGACGGGAGCGGCGCCGGCCAGGTCGGGCACCGCGTGCAGGTGCCGGGATCCGCGTCCGGTGGCCCCCACCGCCCGCATCGCCAGCACCGCGATGTCGTCGTGGTCACCGTGGGCGAGCCAGTCGCCGGTGACCTGCTCGATCCGTTCGGCGAGCGCGGGCGCCGGCATCCGGTGGCAGCCGCTGACGGTGTGCACCAGCCGGTCCACGCCGAACAGCTCGTCGCCCCGCCGGCCGCCCCGGGCCTCGGTGATCCCGTCGCTGTAGAGCAGACAGGTCTCGCCGGGGGCGAGCTGGATCGTCACCTCGCCGATGCGTGGGTCGGGCACCACACCGATCAGCATGCCGCTGAGGTCGACCGGCTCCACCTCGCCGGAGGCGCGCAGCACCAGCGGCGGCAGGTGGCCGCCGCCGGCCATGGCGAGCGCCAGACCGCCGTCGCGCTGCGGCCGGACCACCCCGATCACCATCGTGGCGAACCGGCCCTGGCCGTTGGCGAGAGTGGTCTCCAGCAGCGCGTCGTTGAGCAGCCGCAGCAACCGGGCGGGCTGGAACTCGACCCGGTGCAGCGCCTGGAGGCACTGGCGGAGCTGACCGGTGAAGACGGCCGCCTCCACGCCCTTGCCGGAGACGTCACCGAGGTAGAACAGACAACCCCCGTCGGGCAGCCGGTGGGCGCCGTAGAAGTCCCCGCCGATACGCAGTCCGGCCTGGGCCGGACGGTAGGCCGTGCCCCACTGGACCCCGGTCGCCTCGATCGGCTCGACCGGCAGCAGGCTCGCCTGGAGGGTGTCGGCCACCTCGGCCTGGTCGCGGTAGAGCACCGCCGAGGTCAGTGCCGCGCCAGCCCGGGAGGCGAACGCGCGGACCAGGTCCACGTCGGCCTCGTCGTACGACCGGGTCGCCCGGCGGGCGACGAGCAGGACGCCGGTCGGGGTGCCCCGGCCGGGCAGCGGAACCAGCCGGGCGCAGACGTCCGGTACCGCCAGTCCGGGCAGCCAGCCGGCATCGGCAGCCTGCTCGACCAGCCAGTCCACCGCGTGCGGCTCGACCCCGGCGAGTCCCTCGTCGATCGCGGGCGGCAGATCGGAGGGGCCGAGGACGCCACTGTCCACCGTGGGCATGTCGTCGTCCACCCGGGCTGCCCGCCACCAGCGGACCCGCCCGGCACGCGGGGCGAGGACCAGCACCGCGACGTCGCCCAGGGTGGGTACGGCGAGCCGGACCGTCGCCGCCGCCGCCCGGTCGGGGTGCAGCGGGTTGCCGAGCTTCTCCCCCGCCGTGGCGAGGAACGCCGAACGGGCCCGTTCGGCCAGCAGGGCGTCCGCCCGGCTGACGCTCTCGGTGACGTCCTCGACGTACTGGCAGCAGCGGTTGGCGGAGAGCGGCACCCGGCGGACCCGCAGCCGCCGGCCGTGGTGGGTGAACTCGACCGGGCGGTCGGCGACGGCGAGCGCCGCCACCCCGGCGGCGTCCAGGATCTGGCCGACGGTGACCTCGGGGAGCAGCCGTTCGGCGACGGGGCTGAGGTGGCGCACCACCCCGTCGTAATCACAGACGACGAAACCCTCGCGGAAGTGCTCGACGACCTCGGTCCAGTCGGGCCCGGTCGCCGCGTGGTCCGGGTCGAGGGGTGGTAGCGGCTGCGCAGGGCGGTGCGGGACGTCGGCGGACCATGCCGGAGCCCGTGGGGCACTCGGCGTGGAGATCCGTCCGTCGCCCGGGTCCATGTCCCTGACGTCGGCAGCAGTCACCAGCTAAGCCCCACTCCTTCTCGACACCCTCGCTCCGCCGGTCGTGGCATGTGTGATCCAATCTCTTCGCCCCAGCCTACGCCGGTATGCCGGTAACGCCACCCGTGGTCGGGGTCGGCGTACCCGGTGGACGGCCCGGGCGGTTGTTACGATTCCGGGAAACTGCCTGCCCGGCAGCCCTGCGGAGAGGCGTGGTGTCGGTGCCCCAACGGAGGAAACCCGAATCGACACCGCTGACGATGTCGATCGACGACGCCGACTCCACGGCACCCCTGATCACCGTCACGGGCGACCTGGACTTCACCACCGCCACGCCGCTGCGCACCGCGCTCGACCACCTGCTGGCCGCCCGACCGGCGGCCGTCGTGCTGGACTTCGGTGGCCTGCTGTTCATCGACAGCACCGGACTCGCGGTGATCGTGCACGCCTGGCGCGAGGGGCACCAGAACGGCACCGTCATCCGGCTCCGCGCCATCCCCCGTTTCCTGGAGACCATCCTCGACATCACCGGTGTCAGCGGCCTGCTGGCCCGGACGGCCCGCGAGGACGAACGTGAGCTACCCGTCGCGCCGGCCTGACCGACCCCGGGAGTTTTCCGGCCCACACCTCCTGGGAACATGGTGCAGATGCCACGCGAGCTGTTGACGATCGAGGTCAGCCGGGCCACGACCCGGCAGGCCCTGCTGCGGCTCTCCGGCGAGCTCGACTTCGACACCGCTCCGGAACTGACCAGGGTGGCCAACCAGGTCCGGGCCGGGGGGCACGACGAGCTCACCGTCGACCTGACCGACGTGACGCTCTGCGACTCCTCCGGCCTGAGCGCGATCGTCGTGCTCTACCGCAGCGGGGCACGGACGGTCCGACTCACCGGCATGAACGACCAGGTCCAGCAGTTGCTGACCCGCACCGGGCTGGCCGAGCTGCTGGCCGGCCCGCGTCCCGGCGAGCGCGAGGCGGCGGAGCGCTCCGCGCCCGACGACGGGACACACGAGGTCGGCTGACCGGCCAGGGTCGGATCCGGGTCACCCCGCGACGACGGCCTGCGACGCGACCGGGAGACGCCGCCCCTCGGGCTCGGGCACGAGGTCGTCCGGTCGTCCCGCCTCGGGCGCCTGGAAGAGGTAACGGACGAACTCCGCGCCCGCCTCGTTGTCCTCCGCCCCCGGCCACTGCCCCACGCAGTCGACGCCGATCACCTCCCGGCCGGCACCGTCGGCCTCCTCGAGCAGCGCCCAGACGGTCACCGGATAGCAGCGGGTGGCGTCCGGGGCGAGTTGCCAGCGGGCGTACCACCCGGGTCGCGCGGGGACGATCTCGACAATCCGTTTCATGACGACCTTCCCTTCCGCGTGCCTCGGAAGTTCTCACGGTCCGTGCCGATCATGCGCCCCGGCGGGGTGAGCGCCCGTCACCCCGCCGGCATGAACCCCGGCAGCGGTGCTCCGCCGCCGGCCCCCGAGCCGGTTTCGGGTCGTGCGGCACCGGGAAGCCGCCGGGAGCCAGCCGAAGAGGAAGTGAGGTCAGCGGATGAGGAAGCAGATGGAGGGGGACAACCAGCGGCGCCGGGCGCTCGCCCGTCAGGCCCGGGAACGCGGCCGGCAGCCCAGCAGCGACGCCGCCACCCTCGGCGCCTCCAAGCAACTCACCCACCTGGACCGGGGCAAGCGGGCGGGCCCACCCCCGGCCGGTGTCCACAAACCGGACAGCAGCCGGGGTGGTCCGGTGCCACCCCCGGCCGGTCGCCCACCCGCCGCCCGACCGGGGCCCCGTCCGGGTCCGGGCCGGCCCGAGACCATCGGCCTCGGGTACCGGGAGCTGGTGGGCGACGTCAGTCGCCGGACCGGGGTGGACTTCCGCGAGGCCAAGGTCGGCGCGGAGGCGACCGTGCTGGTGCTGTCCCGAGCCCTGGAGGAGGCCGACCGGCAGCGGCTGCTGCGGGCGGTGCCGGTGTCGTTGCACGACGTGACCCCGATCGACGGGATCGAGCGACACCGGGACCTGCCGGGCTTCCTCGGCGAGGTGGCCCGGATCAGTGGCCGGACCCCGGAACAGGCGCGCTACCAGGCCGAGGCGACCATGGCAGCGCTGGCCACACGGGACGGGCGTCTGGTGGCGTCGCTCCGCGTACCGGAGGGGTTGCGCGACCTGCTCTCGACGCCGGAGGCCGGTGGTGGCCTGGTCGGACCGGCCGGGGCGACCGCGCCGCTGAGCGCGGACGAGTTGCGCGCCGCCCTGGCCGACCTGCCCTACTGGTCGGCGCGGGGTCCGACGTTGTCGCGCAGCATCGCCCTGCCCCCGTCGAACCTGGACCGGGTGCTCGACCAGATCGACCAGCTGCGTCGGGACACCGGCCGGGGGCCCACGATCACCCGGCAGACCGGTTCCAGCGCCGTACTCACGGTGCGGAGCCGCCAGGCCGACGCGGTCACCGCACGCGACGTCGACCTGGCCCACCTGGTCGACGACGCGATCGAGGAGGCGGGCGCCGGGATGGCCGGCTGAGCCCGCGGCGGGGCCGGCGGCGAGTCCCGTCGGCCCCGCCAGCAGCATGGGACCGGCGACCGGGCGGCAGCGTGGGACCGGCGGCACGGACGGCGCGGCGGGTCGGCTACCGTGCCGGTCGTGGACGGGGGCGACGGACCGGTGCTGGTGGTGGACCCCAGCCGCCGGACCGGACGCACCCTGCTCGCGGCAGGGGTCGAGCAGTCGTACGTCGACGTCGCCGACCCGGACTACCTGCGGTTCGAGTACGTGCGGCGGATGGCGGCGGTGCTCGACCTCGCGGCGCCGTCCGGCGTACCGCTGCGGGCGCTGCACCTCGGCGGCGGCGCGTTGACCCTGCCCCGCTACCTGGCCGCCACCCGGCCCGGGTCGACGCAGCTCGTGGTGGAGCGGGACGGGGCCCTGCTCGACCTGGTGATGCGCGAACTGCCCCCGCCACCGGGGGTCCGGATCGAGGTCGGCGACGCGCGCGCCGCCCTGGCCGGGCAACCGGCCGGCGGGTACGACGTGGTGCTCGCCGACGTCTACTCCGGGGCCCGGATGCCGGCGCACGTGGGCACCGTCGAGTTCGTCGCCGAGGTGGCCCGCACCCTGCACCCGGACGGGCTCTACCTGGTCAACCTGACCGACCTGCCGCCGCTGGTCCTCTCCCGGGTGCAGGCGGCCACGCTCGGCACGGTCTTCGCCGAGGTGTGCCTGGTCGCCGCCCGGCGCATGCTCGGCGGCCGGCGGTACGGCAACGTCGTGCTCGCCGCCGCCGCGCGGCCCGGCCGGCTTCCGGTACGCCGGCTCGCGGCCCGGGTGGCCCGGGATCCGCTGCCCGGCACGGTGCTGCACGGCCCGGAGCTGGCCGCGTTCGTGGCCGGCGCGGCCCCGGCCACCGACGCCGCCCGACCCGCCACCTGAGATCGCCCGTTTTCTGCGGCCCGAAGTGGGTAGCCGCGCCGGATGAGCAGCCCCGACGACCGGCTCACCGCCCGCCGGGTGGCCATCGTCATCGGTCTGGTGCTGGCCACCCTGCTCGGGCTGGCGCTGATCTGGGCCGTCCGCCGGGTGCTGGTCTGGGTTCTGCTGGCCGCCTTCTTCGCCGCGGCCCTGAAGCCGGCCGTGGACCACCTGGAACGCCGGTTCGTCCGACGCCGGACCCTCGCCACGCTGCTGGTGTTCCTCGCGGCGTTCGTGCTGCTCGCCGCCGTGGGGGCGGTGATCGTGGTGCCGCTGGTGGACGAGGTGGCGCGGTTCGTCGAGCGGGTGCCGGAGCTGGTCCGGGACATCCGGGACGGACGGGGACGCCTCGGTGAGCTGGTGAACCGGTTCGGGCTGCGCCGGTACGCGGAGACCCACGGCGACCAGCTCCAGGAGTACGGCGACCAGTTGCGCAAACCGGCCCTGGGCCTGGTGCGCGGGGTGCTGGAGGCGATGGTCGGGACGATCACCGTGGCCGTGCTGGCGTACCTGATGGTGCTGGAGTCGCCCCGGATGAGCGCCGCGCTGCTGGCCCTGACCGGGAACGGGGCCGGTGACCGGTTGCGGCGGATCGGCCGGGAGTGCGGCCGTACCGTCACCGGGTACGTGACCGGGAACCTGGTGATCAGTCTGATCTGCGGCACCCTGACGTTCGTCGTCCTGGTGGTGCTGGGCGTCCCGTTCGCCGCCGTGATCGCCCTGGTGGTGGCCGTCGCGGACCTGGTCCCGTTGGTGGGGGCGACGATCGGGGCGCTGGTGGCCGCCGGGTCGGCGTTCGTGCACTCCCCCACCGCCGGCATCGTCACGCTGGTCTTCTTCGTGCTCTACCAGCAGGCGGAGAACCACCTGCTGCAACCGGTGATCATGGGACGGGCGGTCCGACTGAACCCACTGACGGTCCTGGTCAGCGTGCTGCTCGCGGCCGAACTCGCCGGTCTGCTCGGGGCGCTGCTGGCGATCCCGGCGGCCGGCATCCTCCAGATCCTGCTCCGCGAGGCCGACCTGCCCCGCCGGCTGCTCGGCCGGGGCAGGTAAGCGTCACGGGCGCGCCCAGGGGGCACGCCGCCTCCGCCCGGGTCTCCGCTGCCCCTTCCGCCCGGGACGGTTCACCGGTGCTCCCTCTCCGCACGGGGACCGGGCGGGTCGGTCAGCGGTGCCGGACCGCCACCTCGGGTGCGGAACTCTCCAGCGGCACGGCGTGCGCCGGCACGAGGCCGAGTTGCACGGCGGGACGGGGCAGGGCCGCGTCGAGCATCCAGTCCGCCCCCACCCGCGCCCGGTTGCCGGGCATGGCGAGCAGGTGGTAACCCCGGGTGACCGCCTTCGCCGGCAGCCCGGACAACGACACCTTCAACGGGTTCGCCGCCGCGTCCCGGCCACCCAGGTCGACCACCCAGCCCAGGTCGTGGTGCCGGTACGGCCTACGCCGTCCCTGCCCGTACGAGGCGGCGATGTTGTGGGCCACCAGCTTGCCCTGCCGCTGGGCGTGCTGGGCGGTCATCGCACAGATGCCGCCCGGCTTGGTCAGGTCGGGCACGGCGGCGGCGTCGCCGCAGGCATAGACCTCGGGGAAGCCGGGGACGCCGAGGTACTCGTCGACCACCAGCCGGCCCTTCTCGGTGCGCAGTCCCAACTCGGCGACGAACGGGTCGGGACGGACGCCGACGCACCAGGCCAACGTGCAGGTGGGCACGTAGTCGCCGTCGGTGAGCTTCACCCCGTCGGCGGTGGCCTCGGCCACCGAGGTGCCCATCCGCACGTCGACGCCCCGCCGGGTGAGCACCCGCTGCGCGGTCTCGGACATCCGCTGGTCCAGCTCGGGCAGGACCCGGGGGGCGACGTCGAGCAGCATCCAGCGGGGCCGGACGGTCAGTCCGGGTCGCGTGGCGGCGAGCTTGTCGGTGAAGAGCTGGCCGTGTGCGGCGACCTCGGTGCCGGTGTAGCCGGCCCCGACCACCACGAAGGTGGCCCGGGCCTGCTGCTCCGCCGGGTCGACGGCCTGCTCGGCCAACTCGATCTGACGGATCACGTGGTCGTGCAGGTAGAGCGCCTCGGGCAGCCCACGGAAGCCGTGCGCGTACTCGGTCACCCCGGGGATCGGCAGGAGCTTGTTGACGCTCCCGACGGCGAGCACGAGGCGGTCGTAGGCCAGTCGTCCCTGGTCGCCCTCGGGCTGGGTGAAGCCGACCCAACGGTTGTGCAGGTCCACCCGGTCGGCCTCGCCGACGATCACCCGGACCCCGTCGAGGGTGCCGTTGAGCGGCACCGAGACCCGCTTCGGCTCCACCACCCCGGCGGCCACCTCGGGCAGCAACGGCAGGTACAGGAAGTAGTCGGTGGAGTTCAGCACCACGATCTCGGCCCGGCCCCGGGCGAGCCGGGCCAGGGTCTTCGCCGCGTGGTAACCGGCGAACCCGGCTCCCACGATCACCACACGAGGTTTCGTCATGTCCGGTGCCCTTCCCGCCGTCGGGGCGGACAAACCTGCCCGACCCGACGCGGTTGATCTCCACGCACGCCGGGTGCGCCCCGCCGGTCGTCGTCGGGATCCGCCGTCGCGCTGCGGGCGCTGCCTCCGGCGGCGGAGAGTTCCCGCCGCACCACGTCTCCGTCCCGCCCGACACGGGAGGGTCGCCATCGGAGCGTCGGCCGCCGGCCACCCGCCCGTCGCCCGGCGGACAGCGGCACCGGTCATCGTCGTCGCCGGAAGGCCCGACCACGGCGCGGGCGGCGTCGACCCGACCGGTCGAACCGCGCACCGACCCGGCTGACCTGCGGGAAGCTGGATTCGGGCCGTCGCCGGGACGCCCTGGCGCAGCAGGACGTCCGTCGTCCGTACCCGGCCCGGCCGCCGACCGCCCGGCGCCAGAAGGAGCGCACCGTGCAGGCACCCGACGTCAGCGTCGTCGTCCCGGTCTACGACACCATGCCGTACCTGCGGGCGTGCCTGGCGTCGCTGCTCGGGCAGACGATCGGCCACCGGCGGATGGAGATCGTCGCGGTCGACGACGGTTCCACCGACGGTGGCGGGCGGCTACTGGACCAACTCGCCGCCCGCTACCCGGACACCGTTCGGGTGCGGCACCAGGCCAACTCCGGCGGCCCGGCGAACCCCTGCAACCGGGGTCTGGAGCTGGCCATCGGCCGGTACGTCTTCTTCGTCGGCTCCGACGACCGGCTCGGCCCGGAGGCCCTGGAACGACTGGTCACGGCGGCCGACCGGTACGGCTCGGACGTGGTGCTGGGCCGGGCGGTGGGGGTCAACAGCCGGCACATGTTCCAGGAGATCTTCGCCGAGAGCCGGGTCGACGTGGACCTGTTCGACTCGGCGCTGCCCTGGTCGCTGGCGAACATCAAGCTGTTCCGCCGCGAACTGGTCGAACGCCACCACCTGCGCTTCTGCGAGGACATGCCGATCCTCAGCGACCAGCCGTTCACGCTGGAGGCCTGCTACCGGGCCCGACGGATCTCGGTGCTGGCCGACTACGACTACTACCACGCGGTGCGCCGGCTCGACGCCCGCAACATCACCTACCGCAGCCGGCTGGACCAGCGGTTGCGCTGCGTGGAGCTGCTGGTCGACCGGGTGGCCGAGCTGATCCCGGCCGGCAAGCAGCGCGACGCGGTGCTGCGGCGGCACTTCGGCCTGGAGGTGGCCCACCTGGTCGGCGACGACCTGCCCCGGCTGGACGGGCCGACCCGGGAGCGGGTGTACGGGGTGGTGCGACGGCTCGTCGACCGGTACCTCACCGACGACCTGCGCGACCGGCTCGACATCGAGACCCGGCTGCGGCTGTCCGCCGTCGCCGGGGGCGGGTTGGACGACCTGCTCGCCGTGATCACGCACGACGCCGAGCGGGGCGTCCCACCGACCGTCGTCGCCGCGGACCGCTGGCACGCCGGCTACCCCGGGGTGGGGCTGCCCGCCTGGACCGACGTGACCGGGGTCCGCGCCGACTGGCTGGCCCGCCTGGACGCGGTCGCGGTGGGCTGGGAGGGCACCCGGAGCCTGACCGTCACCGCCCGCAGCCCGCACCCCGACCTGGGGCGGGTCGTCGGCGGCCCGGTCCACGTCCGGGCCGGCCGGATAGCCGGCGACACCCTCGACGTCACACCCGACACGCGGGGCACCCTGGTGCGGGTCCGCTTCCCGGTGGACCGGCTGCTCGCCGGCAGCGCCGCGACCGGTCAGCGCCACCCGCTGCGGGTCGAGGTCGACGGGACGGTCGGCCGGGGCACCGCCGCACTGCGCGCTCCCGGACTGACGCCGGCCCGGCCCCGCGTCCGCCGGCACGGCACCCGGCTGTACGCGGCCACCACCAGCCTCGACGCCCGGACCGGACACCTGGTGCTGGCGGTGGTGCCGGTGACCGCGGCCCGCCTGGCCGCCCGGCTACGCCGTGGGGGACGTTGACCCGGACGGTCGCGTCCGCCCCGGGGAGAGGCGACCCCGGCCCCGGGAAGACGGTCCCGGACGCGCGGGGCGGGCCGGGCCCCGGGTGGGACGGGCGGTACCGTCGGGCCGGGACAGCGGATCCCACCGACGGTGGAGGCGGTCACGGCCAGGGAGAAGGGACGCGCGCTCATCGCGTCCAACAAGAAGGCGCGCCACGACTACACGATCCTCAAGACGTACGAAGCGGGCATCGTGCTGGTCGGCACGGAGGTCAAGTCGCTGCGGGCCGGGCGGGCGTCGCTGGTCGACGCGTTCGCCCAGGAACGCGACGGCGAGATCATGCTGTACGGGCTGCACATCGCCGAGTACGGCTTCGGCACGTGGACCAACCACGCGCCCCGACGCACCCGCAAGCTGCTGCTGCACCGGGTGGAGATCGCCCGGATCCTGGAGAAGCTCCGCGACGGCGGGCTGACCCTGGTGCCGTTGTCGATGTACTTCGAGAACGGCTGGGCCAAGGTCGAGCTGGCGCTGGCGCGCGGCAGGAAGTCGTACGACAAGCGGCAGGCCCTGGCCGAGCGGGACGCCAACCGGGAGATCGCCCGTGAGCTGGGCCGACACCTCAAGGGGCGGCGCCGAAGCCAGCGGAGCCCCTGACGGGCGCCGGTGGCGTCGCCGCCGGCACGACATCGGTCATGTGGCGGCGCGGCGGGCGACGGCGGCCCGGGTGGCCCCGACGAACGTCCAGAACAGCGGCAACGTGGTGTGTTTTCGCTGGGCTCGGGTGTTGGTGCCGAACATGGCGACGCGCAGCGGCGTGGTCAGCTCCAGTTGGGCACCGGCCCCGGTGAGCGTTCGGTTGACGATGTTGGCTGGCGAGACCCCGGCCAGGTCCGGATAGCCACTGCCGTCCACGGTGGTAACGCCTACCGCCGCGTACTCCTCGTGCAGGTATCCACGGAGTACGGTGTCCAGCCCGCCGATCACCACCGCCTGCCCGGTGTCGGGGAGGTCGACCTGGTCCGGCCGACAGCCGTGCAGGGAGAGCGCGAACTCGGCCCCGCCGCACAGCGACCGGGCCTGTGGGTCGTCACAGCCGGTGGAGGTGACGTGCAGCTCCCCGTTGTCGCTGCTGCGCAACCCCTCGAAGATCCAGTAGTCGTAGCAGAGGGCCCCTTCGCCGGTCGGGGCGAGGGTGGCCGGGTGGTAGCCGGCGACGGCAAGGCAGAGTTCCGAGGTGCCGACCTCGATGCCGCCGCCGTGCGGCGCGAGCATGGTGGTCGACGGGAAGGTCGCCGGGCTGCTGTTCAGACTGTCGTCGAAGCCGTCGTGCCGGCGGAACCGGCGAGCGTAGTCGACTCCCTCGACCAGCGTCTGGTCCCCGTACAGGGCGGAGTTGGTGGGGTGCAGGTCGGTGGCCGCCAGTGCGGCCCCGGGCAGCACCGCCCCGGTCCCCGTCGCGCCGACAGCCGCGCCGACCAGCGCGGTCAGCAGCGTCCGTCTCTCGAGTCCCGCCATGGCATCCCCCGTGGTCGTGTATCGGCTCACCGCGAGCCTAGTGACCACAATCGATGCCGATCGCCCTGGCGGACATAGCACCGCCAACCAGTCAGCGGGGACGTGGGTACGGCTCCGCCGGCATCGGCACCTCGACGAAGGAGGCTCCGCGCAGGTCCAGCCAGGCCCGGTCCGGGCTCCGGACCAGTCGCAGCATCACCGCTTCACAAGCCGGGCAGCGGGCCACCAGGCCGGGCGCGTGGCTGAACACGTGCAGTCCAGCCATCGGGCCGGTCCGCCCGCACGACGCGCACCGGCCGGTCGCGCCGCTCAGGTCGACGGCGAACAGCTCGCGCAGCGGCCCGTCCAGCACGTTGCCGTCCTGATAGGACATGTCGGTCATCGGTCGTCCCCTTTCGCTCCGCCGCCGACCCGGACCCACGCCGGGCGGCGGCTCCCCGTCAGCGGCTCACATTCGGCTGCGGTTCACCCGGCTACGGCGTACCTCCGGCGCCGGCTCATCCGGTCGGGCCGAACCGCTCGGTGCGGATCCGGCGGGCCGGGTGGCCCAGGCCCACCAGCAGGTCCGCCACGGTCTCCACGAAGCCGGTGGGACCGCAGACGTAGCAGAGCGGCTCCAGCTCGGGCGGCCAACCGTGACGGTTCACGTCGGCCAGACCGATCCGGTGCGGATCCCCCCGCCAGCCGTCCGGGGCCCGCCGGGTGTAGACGTACGCCACGTCCAGGCCACCGTCGTCGCGGGCCCGGCGGCGCAGCTCGTCGGCGTAGATGACGTCGTCCGGGGTCCGCACCGAGTAGACCAGCCGGAATGGCGTCCGGTTGCCGGCCGCGCGCCGGGCCCGGACCATCGCCATCAACGGCACCACCCCGGACCCGCCGGCCACCAGCAGCACCGGCGCCGTCTGGTCGGTACGCCAGACGAACCACCCGCCCACCGGGCCGCGTACCTCGACCGGATCGCCCTCGGCGTACACGTCGACCAGGTACGGCGACACCTCCCCGTCGGGGAACCGCTGCACGGTCAGCTCGATCCGGCTGCCGTCCGCCGGAGCGGCCAGCGAGTACGCCCGGGCAGCCTGGTAGCCGTCCTCGGCAGTGAGCCGGACGTCCACGTGCTGGCCGGGCAGGTGCCCCGGCCAGCCGGGCACGTCGAGGAGCAGGGTCTGCGCGGTCGGTGTCTCCACCCGGCGTTCGACGAGCCGGGCCACCCGCCAGGTCAGCGGGCCACGCCCGCCACCGGGGGTGGACACCTCAGTCGCCCTGGTAGCGCTGCTCGCGCCACGGGTCGCCGTAGTCGTGGTAGCCGGCGGTCTCCCAGAAGCCGGGCTGGTCCTCGACCAGCAGCCGGATGCCCCGCACCCACTTGGCCGACTTCCAGAGGTACAGGTGCGGCACGAGCAGCCGGGCCGGCCCGCCGTGTTCGGCGGGCAGCGGCGCGTCCGCGTAGCGGTGCACCACCCAGGCCCGGCCACCGCGCAGGTCGTCCAGGGGCAGGTTGGTGGTGTACCCGCCGTACGAGTGGACCAGCGCGTACCGGGCGGCGGTGTCGATCCCGGTCAGGAGGGTGTCCAGCGAGACGCCCTGCCAGGTGGTGCCGAGCTTCGACCAGCGGGTGACGCAGTGGATGTCCACGGTCGGCGTCTCCTGCGGCAGGCCCATCAGCTCGTCCCAGGTCCACCGGAACTCCGCGCCGCCCTCGGTGGCGACGACGAACTCCCAGTTCGCCAGCTCGACCCGGGGCGTGGGGCCGGCGGAGAGCACCGGGAAGTCCGGGGTCAGGTACTGCCCCGGCGGCAGGTCCGGTCCGGCCGACCGGGGCCGGCCCTGGAAGCCGGGCGACACGATTCCCACCGGTCAGTCGTACCACCCGGGCCGGCGTCCGCGACGCCGTTCGCGCCAACGACCACCCGCACGTTGATCTCAACCGGGTTCCCGCCGTAGATTTGGGCACCAGCAGTGAGGAGCGTGGATGCGGACCATCGACTGGCGGGACGGGCGGATCGTCGCTATCGACCAGACCCGACTGCCGCACGAGGTCGAGTTCCTGGAGATCGAGACCATCGAGGCGCTGGTCGCCGCGATCCGGTCACTGGCGATCCGCGGCGCGCCCGCGATCGGCGTGGCCGGGGCACTGGGGGTGGCCCTCGCCGCCCGCCTGTACGGCGACGACCCGGCGGAGCTGCGCCGGGCCACCGACGCGGTCCGGGAGGCCCGGCCCACGGCGGTCAACCTCGCCTGGGGCGTGGACCGGGTGCGGGCACGGCTGGACGCCGACGGCGCCCAGGCCGCGCTGGCCGAGGCGCTGACCGTGCTGGAGGAGGACGTCCGCTGCTGCCGCGAACTCAGCGAGCGGGGCGCGCGCTGGCTGGTCGAGACGGTCGGACCGAAGGTCGCGGTGCAGACCCACTGCAACGCCGGGGCACTGGCCACCGTCGAGTGGGGCACCGCGCTGGGTGTGGTGCGGTCCCTCCAGGAGCACGGCGCGCTGGGTCACGTCTACGCCTCGGAGACCCGTCCTCTGCTCCAGGGTGCGCGACTGACCGTGTGGGAGCTGGCGCAGATCGGCGCGTCGCACACCCTGGTGGTGGACTCCGCAGCCGCGTCCGTCCTGGCCCAGGGGCTGGTCGACGCGGTCGTGGTCGGCGCGGACCGGATCACCGCCAACGGTGACGTGATCAACAAGGTGGGGACGTACCCGCTGGCCCTGGCGGCGGCCCGGGTCGGCGTGCCGATGGTGGTCGCCGCCCCGGAGTCCACCGTGGACCTCGCCACGCCGTCCGGACGGGACGTCACCATCGAGGTACGCGCCCCCGAGGAGATCACCGCCCTCGGCGCGGCGGCACTGGCGCCGCAGGGCACCGAAACGCTCAACTACGCCTTCGACGTGACCCCGGCCGACCTGGTCACCGCGATCGTCACCGAACGCCGGGTCATCCTGCCGGCCGCCGGTGGTCGTCCCGACGACCCGATCGACCGGTCCTGACCGGGCCCACCCCGCCGACCACCACCGACCCGCCCGGTCCTCCGACCGGGCGGGACCGGCCTGTCGGTCCCGCCCCGCCCGCCGGCCGTGACCGGCCGGTCCGACCCACCCCGCGAGGAGCCGCCGTCATGCTCAACCGCTGGTCCGTCGACGACGCCCCGGACCGGTCCGACCCGGTCGCGCAGCTCGTGTACGCCTCCCGGCTGCTCGGTGCCGACACCGGCCTGGTGCTGCACGGCGGGGGCAACACCTCGGTCAAGACCACGGTCGCCGACCTCACCGGGGAACCGGTGGAGGTGCTCCACGTCAAGGGCAGCGGCTCCGACCTCGCCACCATGGACGCCTCCGGCTTCACCGCGTTGCGCCTGGCCCGGCTGCGGGCGCTGCTGCGGCTGGAACGCCTCGCCGACACCGGCATGATGAACGAGCTGCGCTGCGCCCGGCTCGACGCGACCGCGCCGGACCCGAGCGTCGAGTCGCTGCTGCACGCTCTGCTGCCGCACCCGGCGGTGCTGCACAGCCACGCCGACGCGCTGCTCACCCTGACCAACCAGCCCGAGGGCCGTCGGCTCGTCGAGGAGGTCTACGGCGACAGCGTGGTCGTCGTCCCGTACGTGATGCCCGGTTTCGACCTCGCCCGGGTCTGCGCGGAGATCTTCCCGGTGCAGGCCCATGCGGGCACCGTCGGCATGGTCCTGCTCAACCACGGCCTGTTCACGTTCGGCGCGGACGCCGAGGAGGCGTACCACCGGCACATCGACCTGGTCGGCCGGGCCGAGGCGCGGCTGGCCCGCCGGACCGCGCCGACCCGGGCCGCCGGGTCGGCCGGGTCTGGCCCGGTCGACCGGGTCCGCCTGGCCCGGCTGCGGGGGGAGATCTCCACCGTCGCGGGGGCCCCGATGGTGCTCAGCCGGTACGACGACCCGACGGTCCGCGCGTTCCTCGACCGGCCCGACCTGGCCGCGGTCGCCACGCGCGGCCCGGTCACCCCCGACCACGTGCTGCGCACCAAGCGCGTCCCGCTGGTGGGCACCGACGTGGCCGGGTACGCCGAGGAGTACCGCCGGTACGTCGCCGAGCACCGGGGGCGGGCCCGCGCGGCGCTGACCATGCTCGACCCCGCTCCCCGGGTGGTCCTCGACCCCGACCTGGGCCTGCTCACCGCCGGCCGCCGGCCGACCGACGCCCGGATGGCGCAGGACATCTACCGGCACACCATCGACGTCATCTCCGCGGCCGAGGCGATCGGCGGCTACCAGGCGCTGCCGGCCGGCGACATCTTCGACGTCGAGTACTGGGAACTCGAGCAGGCGAAGCTGCGGCGCGGCGGACCGGTGCCGGAGTTCGCCGGCGAGGTTGCGGTGGTGACCGGGGCCGCCTCGGGCATCGGCCGCGCCTGTGCCGAGGCGCTCCAGGCACGCGGGGCGTGCGTGGTCGCCCTGGACCGGGACCCGTCGGTCACCGGGGCCGACGGGGTGGCCCGGCTCGGCCTCCAGGTCGACGTGACCGACCGGGCGGCGGTGGACGCCGCACTCGACAGCGCGGTGGAGCGGTTCGGCGGGGTGGACATCGTCGTCGCCGCCGCCGGGATCTTCCCGGCCAGCCAGCAGATCGCCGGGCTGGAGCCGGAGGCGTGGCACCGGACCATGGCGGTGAACGCGGAGTCGGTGGCGTACCTCTTCTCCCGGACCCACCCGCTGCTGGCGCTGGCGCCCCGGGGTGGCCGGGTCGTCGTGGTCGCCTCGCGCAACGCCCTGGCCCCCGGGCCCGGCGCGGTCTCCTACTCCGCCTCCAAGGCGGCGGTGGTCCAGGTGGCCCGGGTGGCCGCGCTGGAGTGGGCGTCCGACGGCATCCGGGTCAACGTCCTGCATCCCGACGCGGTCTTCGACACGGGCCTGTGGACACCGGAGGTGCTCGCGGCCCGGGCGGCGCACTACGGGCTGACCGTGGAGCAGTACAAACGGCGCAACCTGCTCGGTACGGAGATCACCAGCGCCCGGGTGGCCGACCTGACCGCCGCCCTGTGCGGCGAGACGTTCGCGGCCACCACCGGGGCGCAGATCCCCGTCGACGGCGGGAACGAGCGGGTGATCTGACGCGGATCACCGGTGGGCGGGAGGGTTCCCGCCCACCGGTGACGGGTCACTGCCGCCGCTCGACCACCTCGGGTAGGCCCGGCTCGGACTTGCGGGTGGCCCGCAGACTGGTCAACGTGACGATCACCAGCACGCCGATGATCACGCCGAGCGAGGCGAGCGTCGGGATCTCCGGCACCCCCGACCAGATGCCGTGCGCCCAGTGCAGGCCGAGCTTGACGCCGATGAAGGCGAGGATGACCGCGAGGCCGTAGCTGAGGTGCACCAGGCGGCTGAGCGCGGCGTGCAGCACGAAGTACAGCGCCCGGAGCCCCAGCAGAGCGAAGGCGTTGGTGGCGAAGACCAGGTACGGGTCCTCGGTGATGCCGTAGACCGCGGGCACCGAGTCGACGGCGAAGACCACGTCGGTGGCGAGCACGGCGACCACGACCAGGGCCATCGGGGTGAGCGCCCGCCGGCCGTTCTTCAGCCGGACGGTCATGTTGGGGCCGTGGTACTCCTCGGTGACCGGCATGAACTTGCGCAGCAGGCGCACCGAGCGCATGTTGGCGATGTCCACCTCCTGCTCGTGACCGGAGAGCGCGTCACGCAGCAGCTTGACCGCGGTGGCGAGCAGGATGATCGCGAAGAGCAGGAAGGCGAAGTCGAGGGTCTGCAGGGCCGCCGCGCCGAGGGCGATGAACACGCCGCGCAGCACCAGCGCGCCCGCGATGCCGTACAGCAGCACCCGCTGGGCCAGTGCCGACGGCACCGCGAAGGCGGCCAGCAGGAGCATGAAGACGAAGAGGTTGTCGACCGACAGCGACTTCTCGACCAGGTAACCGGTGAGGTACTCGACGCCCTGCTGGGAGCCGTACCGGGACCAGACCCAGCCGCCGAAGGCCAGTGGCAGGGCGACGTAGAACGCCGACCAGCCGAGCGCCTCCTTCATCGTCACCTCGTGCGGCCGCCGGGTGACGATGAAGTCGAGCACCAGCAGGACGAGGACACCGACGATGGTGACCGTCCAGAGGGTGGGGGTACCGACCGAGGACAACCCGGCGGACAGGTACGTGATATCGCTCATGGAGCCTCCTCGAACACCATTCCATGTTCGAGGTCTCCTTCACCCACCGTTCGTGGGCAACCACCCGAGGCCGCTCCGGGCGGCCGTACTGACCGGAATGGTTCGTGGGAAGTACTCCCCTCGCCAGGGCAAGGTTAGGTCAGGCCGCCGGAGGCCGCCACACCAGGGCGGGATCGCGTGTCGCGGCCCGTACGGCGGCGGTGACCCGGTTCACGCTCAGGTCGGCCATGCAGGCCGGACCGGTCGGGTCGAGCGGGCAGCGTGCCTCCCACCAGCAGGGTTGTTCGGTGATCGCGGTGGCCCGGCGGTGCGGGCACGCCGGCAGCCCCTGGAGGTCGACCCCGCCCACGCCGTAGCGGCGGGCGTCGGTGGGGCCGAAGAGCCCGACGGTCATCGCGCCCGCCGCGGCGGCGAGGCGCAGCGGCCCGGTGTCGGGACCGACGACCACGCCGCCCCGGCGGGCCACCGCGGCGAACTGCCCGGCGAGGGCGGTCAGGTCGCCGGGCGGCAGCGGGACGCCGGGCGGGTCGTCGTCCGCGCCGACGGCGCAGTGATCTTCCCCGACCAGGGGTGGCACGGTCAGCACCGGATACCCGAGGGCGGCGAGCCGGCCGGCGAGGGCACGCCAGGAGCGGTCCGGCCACCGCTTCACCGCCATGCCGGCGTCGGTGACCAGCACCACCGGCCCGGCGACCGGCCGCCGGGTCGCGGCCACCAGACGGTCGACGGTCTCCTCCCCGACGGCACGGGCCGACGCGGGCAGGCGCACCCGGGGAGGCACGTCCAGGTCCGCCCGGGTGAGCAGTCCCTCGGCGTGCAACAGGCGCAGGTAGCGGGCACCGACCGGCTCGCCCGGCGGCGGTCGCCGCCACAGGTCGGTGACGCAGCGGGCACCGGAGGCGAGCAGCAGGTCCGGGATGCCGTCGTAGCGGGTGGTGGTGACCGCGAGGTCCGGCCGCCGCGCGGCGAGCGCCTCGACCACGGCCGCCCGCTCCGCGCCGGGCCGGCCGTGCCGGGGGGTACGGACCTCGGCCACCGCCGGGTCGACGCGGAGCAGTCCGGCACCGGGCTCGTGGGTGAGCACCCGCAGCCGGGCGTCCGGGTTGCGCCGGGCCAGGCCGTGGATCGACGGCAGCAGCATGAGCAGGTCACCGATCCCGCCGAGCAGGTCGACCACCAGGATCTCGGCGTGCCGGTCAGCCATCGTGGCGTCCGAGCAGCCGCTGGTAGAGGTCACGGTGCGCGGCGGCGACCCGGGGCCAGGCGTACCCGGCGGCCAGCGTGCGCCCCCGCTCGGCGAGCCGGCGACGCAGGACCGGGTCGGCGAGCACCCGCCCGACGGTGGCGGCCAGCGCGTCGCTGTCCCGGCGTTCCGGGACCACCGCCACCGCGCCGCTGCGGTGCAGTCCGTCGCCACCGTCGTCGGGCACGGTGACCACGGTCGGCCGGCCGTGGGCCAGCGCGGCGAGCAGCGCCCCGCTCTTCAGCGTCACCCCGGCGGTGAACGGCAGCACCACCACGTCGGCGGCGTGCAGGGCCGCCGACGCGCGCTCCGGGGACAGGTACCCGGTGAAGACGACCGCGTCGGCCACCCCGTGACGGTGGGCCAACGCGGTCAGCTCGTCCCGGAACGCGCGGGCCTCCGCCTCCGGCAGGGCCTGGGAGGTGAACCCGCCGGCCACCAGCAACCGCAGGTCGGGGTGGCCCCGACGGAGCGCGGGCAGCGCTCCGATCAGGTGGCGGATCCCCTTGACCGGATGGACGAAGCCGAAGAAGACCAGCAGCGGCGCGCCGGCGGGCAGGCCGAAGTCCGCCCGCAGCCGCCGGCCGGCGGTGGTCCCGTCCGGCCGGTCGGTAACGTTCGGGGCCAACGGCACGCGCACGGTCGGCACCCCGGTGCGGGCCCGGACGGCCGCGTCGTGCCCGCCGTTGGTGACGACCACCGCCGCGCTGGCCGGCACCAGCCGCCCGGTCTCCCGGTCCCAGAGCCGGGTGCGTTCCAGCAGCGACCACAGGGGTCCGGGCAGCCAGCCGGGCACCGCCCACGAGCCGTACTCGTGCACCGTGGTGACCAGGGGGACGGTTCGGGGCAGCCGGAACGGCAGCAGGCCGGGCAGCCCGGAGAACCGGTACGCCGAGGGGGCGAACTGCACGTGCACCAGGTCGACGTCGAGCCGGCGGACCCGCTCGGCGGCGCGGGCGGTGGCGGTGAGCCAGCGCAGGGGTGCCCGGCCGGCGGGGCGGACCGGGACGGGGGTGACCGTCACCCCGGCGTCGTCCAGCGCGCGAACCAGGTGCGCGACGTAGTCGCTGACCCCGTCGCGGTCCACCGGGGCGGGGCCGTGCGGCATCGCCACCCGGATCCGGTCCCTGCCGGCCACCGCGCCTCCCCCGTCGCTCGGATGCCGTCCAAGGCCCACCCCAGACGGCACGCGTCCGACGGGGGCGTGTGTCTTCCCGTCGGGACGGCGGGAAAACCCGTCGCCCCGACGGGCGCGGGCAACCCCCGGGTCGGGCGGTTGCAGGGGTCCCCTCCTACCGCTTTTTGATGAGGAAGGGCCCCCTGCAACCACCCCAGCCGGCGGCCGACCCCGGCGAGCACCGGGCGCGGGACGTGCGTGTCCCCTGCCGGGGACCGTGGTGGCCTATGGTGTGCCGGTGACCGACGAGACTGCGCCCGCCGGTCCGCTCGCCGGGCTGCGGGTGGTGGAGCTGGCCGGCATCGGCCCCGGGCCGTTCGCCGCGATGATGCTCGCCGACCTCGGTGCGGACGTGGTCCGGGTGGACCGGACGACCGAGGTCGACCCGGGGGCCTTCGGCACCCCGCACCCGGACCTGCTGAACCGGGGACGCCGCTCGGTGGCGGTGGACCTGAAGTCCGCCGGCGGACGCGAGGTGGTGCTGGTGCTGGCCCGGGGCGCGGACGCGCTGATCGAGGGCTTCCGGCCGGGGGTGACCGAGCGCCTCGGCGTCGGTCCCGCCGACTGCCTCGCGGTGAACCCCCGGCTGGTGTACGGGCGGATGACCGGCTGGGGGCAGGACGGTCCGAACGCCCCGCACGCCGGGCACGACATCGGTTACCTGGCGCTGACCGGCGCGCTGCACGGGATCGGGCGGGCCGGGCAGTGCCCGGTGCCGCCGCTGAACCTCCTCGGCGACTTCGGCGGCGGCGGCATGATGCTGGCGCTGGGCGTCGTCTCCGCGCTGTACGCCGTCCGGTCCGGTGCCCGGGGCCAGGTGGTGGACGCCGCGATCGTCGACGGCGTGGCGGTGTTGAGCACCATGATCCACGGCCTGCGCGGGATGGGGATGTGGCAGGACCCGCGCGGGGTGAACCTGCTCGACGGCGGCGCACCCTTCTATGACACGTACGAGTGCGCCGACGGCCGGTACGTCGCGGTCGGTGCGCTCGAACCGCGCTTCTACGACGAGCTGGTCAGGCGCACGGGGTTCCCGCTGCCTCCGGACGAGCCGTTGGATCGGACCGACCCGGCGAACTGGCCGGCGTTGCGGCGGGCCTGGGCCCGGCTGTTCCGGAGCCGCACCCGCGACGAGTGGACCGCGTTGGCGGGCGACTCCGACGCCTGCCTGGCCCCGGTGCTCGACTGGGCGGAGGCCCCGACGCACCCGCACATGGCCGCCCGGGAGACCTTCGTCCGGCACGCCGGGGTGGAGCAGCCGGCTCCCGCGCCGCGCTTCTCCGGGACCCCGACCGGGCTGCGTCGTCCGCCGCCCCACCCGGGGGAGCACACCGACGAGGTCCTCGCCGAGCTGGGCTATCCGCCCGACCGGATCGCGGCGCTGCGCGCCGCCGCCGCCGTCGCCTGAAGCGGACCGGTCAGGCGGGTGGAGCCTCGGGACGGGTGGTGGTGTGGCCCGGTCAGGCGCGACGCAGGCTGGCGCCGGGGGCCATCGCCGGCTCGACGAGGTCCCGGTAGTCACGGGGAAGCTGGGCCGCCACGTCGTCGAACTCGCCGCCGGTGATCGCCTCGCGCAGGGTGACGAAGACGGCCCGGATGCCGGAGCGGGCGGCCGGGGAGTCCGCGTCGGCGCGCTGGCCGACCCGGGCCACGAACTCCGACGCGCCGAACCGTTCGGCGTGCTCGGTGCTCGGGGTCTTCCGCAGCAGCAGCTGCAACGGCTTGGGCAGCTGCGCGGCGAGGTCGAGGGCCTCTCCCCCGGTCAGGCGTTCGGCCAGTGTCTCCAACGTGGCGCGGGTCAGGTCGACCGCCCGGGCGGAGGGCACCCCGGCCCGCTGGGCGACCTGGTCGACGAAGGTGTCGTAGTTCATGCGGCGCTCTCTCCTCGACTGGGACGGATCCGGGGGCGTACCCGGCGGGCGGCCCGGGAAACAGCGGCGGGCGTCCGTCGCCGGGTCCGGGCCACCGGTTTCTCCGGGTACGGAGGCGTGACCGCCGGGCGGGCGGGTAACCGCAGCCGGTCGTGGACCGACGAGAGGCGGCGGAGGAGTCCTGCCATGGTGAGTGACACCGACGTGCTGCGGTACCTGTCGAGCCTGGACTACCCGGCGGGCAAGGATGACGTGGTACGCCAGGCCGAGCGGGAGGGCGCACCCCCGGAGGTGCTGCGGGCGCTGCGCGCGCTCCCGCCGGTGGACTACGCCAACGGCAACGAGGTCGCCCGGTCGGCCGGTACGGACACCGCGCCGGAGCTCAGCCGCTCCCAGCGGGCGGCCCAGGCGCGGGAGCCGCACACCCGCGTCTCGCAGCACCTGCGCCGGATCTGAGTGCCGGGGCGGGCGGGGCACCCCGGACGGCGGGCGGCGCACCCGTGTGGCGGTTGACGACACGCCACCCGGACCGGCCGACGCCGGCCTCGGTGCAGCTCACCGTGATGGGTCTGATCGGGATCTGCACCGGGATCCTGTTCGGGGTGCTCGTCTCGGCACGGCTCGCCCCGCTCCTCGGCTGGGACGTGGCCGCGCTGACGTACCTGGTCCTGGCCTGGCGCACCCTCTGGCCGATGGACGCGGACCGGACCGCCCGGCTGGCCATCCACGAGGACCCCAACCGGGCGGTCCGGGACGTGCTGCTGCTGACCGCCTGCGTGGCGAGCCTGGTGGCGGTCGGAGTCATCATGAGCACCGCCCGACAGGCGCCGGCCGGGCTGTCCCGGGACCTCTACAGTGCCCTCGGCATGGTGAGCGTGCTGCTCTCCTGGCTGGTGGTGCACACCGTCTACACCACCCGGTACGCCCGGATCTACTACACCGGGCCGGACGGCGGCATCGACTTCCGCCAGGACCGTCCACCCTGCTACGCGGACTTCGCGTACGTGGCGTTCACCGTCGGGGCCACGTTCCAGGTCTCCGACACGGACCTGTGCAGTCACGAGATGCGCAAGACAGTGCTGCGCCACATGCTGGTGTCGTACCTGTTCGGGGCGATCATCATCGCCGCGACGGTGAACCTGGTGGCCGGACTGTCCCGCTGAGCACGCCGCGCGACGGGTGCGGCCGGCGGTCGCCCATCCCTGGCGTCGCCGGGGCGGTTCGGCCGGACATGCGGGCGCCCGGGCCACGAACCGCGACCCGGGCGCCACACGACAACACCACCGGCGTCTGCGCACCCCGGATCGGGGTGCCACCACCAGGCGGCCGGCATCCGCCCGAACCGGGCGGCCAGCACTGCCAGGACCAGCGTACGATGCCATGTCCTGCGAATGGGCAGTAGTCGGCAAACTGTGGGACAACGCACCGTCAGCGGGCCAGCTCGGCGTACCGTTTCTCCAGGTCGACCCGGGCCAGCGCCCCGACCAGCCAGGCCAGCCGCTCGGACTCGCCACTGCCGGCGAGACCGGCCAGATCACCGGCGGAGCGTCCCAGACCGAGGCGGCGGGCGGCGGTCAACGCCCGGCGGTCGGCGACCGGTGCCACCTCCCGCCACAGCACCTGGACCTCGCGCAGGAAGAGGTCCACCACCGGAGCGTCCACGCCGGGCAACTCGGCCAGCAGGCCCCGCTCCCCGGCCGGGTCGCGGTGGGCGAGAGCCCGGAGCCGCCGCAGGTCGCCCCGGTAGCGCTCGACGACGGCGAGGGCGAGGTCACCGAGGGTGTCGGCGAGTCCCTCCGGATCCGTCCGGAACCCGCTGTCGCGCAGCAACCGGGTGCGGTGCTCGTGCCGGGACCGGGACATCCGGCCGGCGCTGTCCCAGCCGGCCTCCCGGAAGGCACCGGTGGCGGCCAACGCACGCCGGAAGTCGCCCGGCCGGGCGAGCAGCACCGAGAGCACCAGCACCTGGAAGAGGCTGCCCGGATTGTTGGTGACCCGGAAGCCGTACTCCTCGGCGAAGCCCCGGCCACCGGCCGCCAGCCGTCGGACCAGCCGCTTCTTGTCCTCGATGGTGGAGGTCGCTGTCGTCGCCATGACCGCGACTACCCGTGCGGCGGCCCGGCACGCCTGCCAGCTGCCGGCGTCGCTCAGTCGCGGAGCCGTCCGTGCCGGTCGCGGGCCTTGAGCCGGACCGTGGGCATGGTCGGCACGGGCAGCGGCGGGTCGGGGTCGTCGACCACGACGCCGAACCGACGCCCGGCCGCCCAGTCCTCGGACGCCGCCACGATCTCCTCGTGCGAACGGCCGACGAAGTTCCACCACATCACCAGCGGATCCTCGAACGGCGCTCCGCCGAGCAGCAGCAGCCGGGAGTCCCGCCCGTTCTCGACGGTCACGGTCTCCCGCCCCGGTGGCACGTAGAGCAACGCGCCGGGAGCCAACCGGACACCGTCCACCTCGGCGGAACCGGTCATGGCCAGCAGGCCGTGCTCGAAGTCGCGGCGCAGCGGCACGCGGACCGGCGCGGAACCCCGGGGCTCCACCTGCGCGCCGAGCAGCGGCGTGTGCACGACCGCCGGGGACCGGACGCCGGCCAGTTCCCCGACCAGCAGGGTCACGTCGAGGTCGCCGTCGCGCCAGTGGGGCAGATCCGGGTGGTGGTGGAAGTCGGGCGCGCCCGAGCGCGCCCCGTCGGGCAGCGCGACCCAGAGCTGGACACCGTGCATCGCCCTCGGCCGCTGCGGCGGGGACTTCTCCGAGTGGGCGATGCCGTGCCCGGAGGTCATCACGTTGAGCTGACCCGGGCGGATCAGCTGGACGTTGCCGAGGCTGTCCCGGTGGAGGATCTCGCCCTCCAGCAGCCAGGTGACCGTCTGCAACCCGGTGTGCGGGTGGGGTGGCACCTGCATGCCCGGCCGGCCGCCGACGTCGTCCGGCCCGAAGTGGTCAACGAAGCACCACGCCCCGACCATCCGCCGGGCCCGTTGCGGCAGCAACCGGCGGACCGTGGTGTACCGGCCGAGCGGCACGTCGTGCCCGGGCAGCAGCACGCTCCCCGGGTCGACCGGGACGACCCCCGGGGGCCGGGTCTGCGCCGGCATGGCCTGCTCCATCCCACCGACCCTACGTCACCCGCCGAGGGTGGTCAGGTCGGTACGCCGACACGGTCCCACCCCGCGAACGACACCCGCCGGTGAGCGATCAGGAGGCTGCGCAGCGTGCCCATGCCCGTAGCGGGAAGGTGGGCGACCTCGGTCGCGGCGGTTCCACTGTAGAAAGTGAGGCCGGAGCCGTGCGCCAAGGCGGGTGAGCCCGCGACGGGGGTCCGATCGGGTCTGCCGACCACAAGGCCTACTGCTTCAATAGGAATGCCAGCGCCGATCCGGAGGGGGAACCACGATGACGCGCGTGCCCGGGGACGAGGCCGAACATGACGCCCGCCGCGCACGGCAGTGGCTGGCCGGGCGGGCACGGGGTGAGGGAGTGCACCGCGAGCAGTTGATCGCGCTGGGCACCGCGATGGGCGCGCTCGCCGCGGCGGCCGGTGCACCCGACCCGGCCGGCGGCACCGGGCAGGTCGTCACGGATCCAGGCCCCGCGCCGGGGCCGGCGGGCCGGCCCGGCACCCCGGCGATCGTCAAACCGCTCGACCCGGACCTGCTCACCCGGTACGACGCCAATGCCGAGATGCGCTGGGAGGCCATGTCCGGGCAGGGGTACGTCGTCCCGACCGACCGGTTCTTCGTCCGCAACCACACCCGCACCCCGCTGGTGGACCGGGACACGTGGCGGTTGCGCCTGTTCGGTACCGGCCTGCGCGGGACCCCGACGCGGGACGACCCGGTCGAGTTCGGGTACGACGACCTCACCGCGATGCCCGCCGAGGAGATGACCGCCCTGCTGGAGTGCGCGGGCAACGGCCGCCACTTCTTCGGCACCCAGCAGGGCCGTCCGATGCCGGGAGTGCCGTGGGGTCTGGGCGCGGTGGGGGTGGGGCGCTGGCGTGGCGTCCGGTTGTCCACCGTGCTCCGGCGCGCCGGCCTGACCGACGCCGCCGTCGACGTGATGCCCGAGGGCCTGGACCCGGACTACGTCACCGGCGGCGTGAACCTCGGCCGGGTGCGCCGGCCGCTGCCGATCGCCAAGGCTCTCGACGACGTGCTGCTGGCGTACGAGATGAACGGCCGGACACTGCCGGTCGATCACGGATTCCCGGTGCGGTTGGTGGTGCCGGGCTGGATCGGCATCTCCTCGATCAAGTGGGTCGGTCCGGTCGAGGTCTCCGCCACCGCCCTCTTCTCCCCGTGGAACACCCAGTTCTACCGAATGTTCGGCCCCGGCCATCCGGCCGACGGGGGACCCGTGACGACCCAGGTCGTCAAGAGCGCCTTCGAACTGCCCTGGGACGCCCGCCTGCCCGGCGGAATGGATGTGGTGCTGCGCGGCCGGTCCTGGTCCGGCAACGGTCCGATCCGTACGGTCGAGGTCAGCACCGACGATGGCGACGGCTGGCGGCCCGCGATCCTCGACCCGCGGGACGAGGGGTCCGCCTGGCGGCGGTGGACGGCCGTGTGGCGTCCGCCGGGGCCCGGTCGGTGGACGCTGCGCGCCCGCGCCACCGACGTCACCGGGGCCGGCCAGCCGGAACAGGCCGATCCGAACAACCTCGGCTACCTGTTCGACGGCATCGTCAGGCACCCGGTGACCGTCACCTGAGTCAGCCTGTGCGCCCCTGGCGGCCACGGCATGGGAGACGTGTGTGGGCCGGCACCCCGGTTGGGGGTGCCGGCCCACACGTGTGATCAGGGTCAGCTGTTCCAGTGCTCGGCGACCAGGTCGGCGGCCTGCTTCT